>JAHDFN010000057.1:0-16338 GCA_020628145.1 Saprospiraceae bacterium
CCTTGGGGTTCTTATCTATCCATTCTGCCGATTTTAATGCATGGCGGGTTTCCACGACATTCAACCCGAAATTTTCCATTAATTGTTTTTTGCCGGCCTGATACCGATGGGGAATATCTCCGGCGCCTCCCCAGGACAGGGAAATGGTGGCAATCGTGTCTCCTTCGTAAAGTCTTGTAGGTTTGATCATTTTTCTTTTTCTTTTTTCAATTGCATTTTTCTGAAAATAGTTCTATCGGATATAAAAACAGCCTTTCTTACCCGAAAGGTAAAAAAGGCTGTTTTAAAAAAAATATTTTTAATTCGGATTTATGCGATGTACGCCAAATCGAAACGATCCGCATTCATAACCTTATTCCATGCTAGTACGAAATCCTTCACGAATTTTTCTTTGGCATCGGACAGGGCATATACTTCTGCGATAGCTCTTAATTCGGAATTGGAACCGAAAATCAAATCGGCACGGGTAGCACTCCATTTAGGTGCACCTGTTTTTCTATCACTTCCGATAAAATATTCAGCCTCATCATTTGTAGGTTTCCAAGTCGTTCCCAAATCCAGTAGATTCACAAAGAAATCATTGGATAAGGTTCCCGGGTTATCGGTTAATACACCGTGTTTGCTTCCATCATAATTGGTGTCAAGTACTCTAAGACCTCCAATAAGAGCCGTCATTTCGGGTGCGGTTAAGGATAAGAGATTAGCCTTGTCGATCAATAAATGTTCGGTTACAACCGGACAACCCTTCGTTTTATAATTCCTGAATCCATCGGCCATCGGTTTTAAATGATTGAATGATTCCTCATCTGTCTGTTCCGCCAATGCATCCGTCCGTCCGGGAGTGAAAGGTACTTTGAGGGAATGTCCGGCTTCATAGGCTGCTTTTTCTATTGCAGCACATCCACCCAATACGATAAGATCCGCCAGGGAAACCGATTTGCCGGTTGAGTCATTGAAATCCTTTCGGATTTTTTCCAATGTACCTACTACGGTTTCCAATTGTGCCGGATTGTTGACATCCCATTGGTTTTGGGGAGCTAATCGTACTCTTGCTCCATTGGCACCGCCCCTTCTATCGGTATGTCGATAGGTTGAAGCCGAAGCCCAAGCCGTTGAAACGAGTTGGGGTACATTAAGCCCTGAATTAAGAATAGTTTCTTTTAAAGATGCAATGTCCCCATTATCTATACCGGCTCCTGTGGATTTAGGTACGGGGTCCTGCCAGATTAAATTCTCCGCAGGTACTTCAGATCCTAAGTAACATACCTTCGGTCCCATATCACGATGGGTCAATTTGAACCATGCCCTTGCAAATGCATCAGCAAACTCTTCAGGGTTTTCATGATAACGCCTTGCAATCGGTTCATAAATAGGATCGAAACGTAGGGCGAGATCGGCCGTGGTCATCATAAGTGGTACTTTCTTTCCTGAACCGTCCACTTCGGGAGCATGATCTTTTTCGGCCAAATCCTTGGCAACCCATTGGTGTGCACCGGCCGGACTTTTACTCAGTTCCCATTCGTATCCGAATAGTACATCGAAATAGCTATTATCCCATTGGGTAGGAGTGGGAGTCCATGCTCCTTCGATACCGCTGGTAGTCGTGTCAACGCCCTTACCTGATTTATGTTGGTTGATCCAACCTTGTCCCATGTGTTCTATACTAGCCGCTTCGGGTTCACGACCTACTTTTTCAGGATCACCTGCTCCGTGGGCCTTACCGAAAGTATGTCCTCCGGCCACTAAGGCAACGGTTTCTTCGTCATTCATGGCCATGCGGGCGAAAGTTTCCCTGATGTCTTTAGCCGAACCGAGGACATCGGGCTCACCATTAGGGCCTTCGGGGTTTACATAAATCAACCCCATTTGTACGGCTGCAAGCGGATTATCCAAATCCCTTTCTCCACTATATCGCTTATCACCGAGCCATTCGGTTTCCTTGCCCCAGTAAATATCTTCTTCGGCTTGCCAAACATCTGCACGTCCTCCCCCGAAACCAAAAGTTTTAAAGCCCATGGATTCCAAAGCACAGTTTCCGGCAAGGATCATCAAATCCGCCCACGATAATTTTTTTCCATATTTCTGCTTGACAGGCCACAATAGGAAACGGGCCTTATCCAGATTGCCATTATCCGGCCAACTATTCAATGGTGCAAATCTCTGGTTGCCGGTAGAACCACCGCCTCTACCATCAAAAACTCTATATGTACCGGCACTATGCCATGCCATTCGGATGAAAAGCGGACCGTAATGTCCGTAATCTGCCGGCCACCAGTCTTGGGAAGTCACCATCAATTCATTGATGTCTTTCTTGACTTCAGCCAAATCCAAACTTTTGAATTCCTTAGCATAATCAAAATCTTCATCCATCGGATCGACTAGTGCGGAATGTTGCCTGAGGATGTTCAGATTGAGGCGGTTCGGCCACCAGTCTTTGTTTCCTGTCCCCTCCGTATTGTTCATCCGGCCACTGTGGAAAGGGCATTTTCCGGAATCGGGATTGTTGTTGTCCATAAGTACTTTATTTTATGATTTATTTTAAAAGCCAAAACTACCTTTTATTTTTGATTGATAAAAACGATATTTTCAATATAATTATTGATAGAGTCAATGAATTTGCAACAAATAGAATATGTCATAGCTGTTTCCGAATCTAGAAATTTCAGTCATGCAGCGAATAAGTGTTCCATTACACAATCGACCTTAAGTACGATGATAGGCCGGTTTGAGGATGAGATAGGTATCGATATCTTCGATAGAAAAACTAAACCGGTCACTATTACCAAAGAGGGGAAATTGATTATTGAACAGTTGAAGATTATTTCAAGGGAAATTAATGGCTTGGGAGAATTATCCCAAAGTTTGAAGGGTGAAATGAGTGGAGAGTTGAAAATAGGGGTGATCCCAACGGTAGCCCCATATCTGTTACCTCGTTTTCTGAATGACTTTGCCAGTCAATTTCCCAAAATAAATTTTAGTGTCAGTGAAATGGTAACGGATACGATTATCGACTTATTACAGAAAAGGGAATTGGATGTAGGAATAGCAGCGGTGCCTTTTCAAAATGAGAATTTTGTTGAAATACCTTTGTATAATGAACCCTTTATTCTTTATGATTCAAGCTCCGGAAGATCGGAAGGAAAATTGAATATCGAAGAAATGGATTTGGGTAAACTTTGGCTTTTGGAAGAAGGGCATTGCCTTCACACCCAAGTAAAGAGAATTTGTGATTTGGATAATTGTAAAAATAAAAAAGGAATAAATTTTGATTTTAAAGCAGGTTCATTGGATAGTTTAATCCGATTCGTGAAAACGGAAAATGGAATTACGTTATTGCCTTATTTGGCCGCCTTGGATTTGTCGGGGAAGGAAAAAAATAAATTATCCGAATTAGGTCCTTCCGTTCCGGTTAGAAAGATCGGGTTGGTTGTGCATAGGCATTTTGTAAAGAAAAAAATATTGGATTTGCTACAGGTAGAAATAAAAAATAAAATGCTACCTCTTTTCAGTGAAAAGAATAATGAAGAGTGGGTGGTTTCTCCCTTTTGATTTTTTAGTGTTTATAAAATTTATTTTATTGACTGACCAATAAATTCCTAGCTGCTTTTAAACTGCATTTTTGGTATATTGAATATGCCTTGGCCGCTCGTGTTCTGATTTCTTCCGGCGTTTCATTATTGATGTATCCCGTTAGTGCATCGTGGATAGTATAAGCTTCGGGAGCCATGAGTCCTGTAGTCCAGACTAATGGACGGGATTGGGTGTTATTCATATAATTTTGAAAATAACTTTTGCTATAGCAAGCCAAAATTATCGCATCCCTTTTTTGTCCATCCACATTTTCATATGTCTCATCCAATTGAAAATCCATCAGGCCGTCATGTCCGATGTAAGCAATTAAATTGGAATGACCTTTTATTCCGATGGTTGTGTCTTTTATTTGTATTGTATCTTTTAAAATTCCGGCATTGCTTTTAAGGAAATCGATGGTGGTTTTTTTTATAAATTTTCCGTCATATGCATCCGCAACAAGATAATAATTTTTTTCTCTATGTTTGAAAACCAACCTTTCCAAGATAATATCATCCTTGTTTTCTTTTCTAATTAAATTCCATTCATTGCTTTTTTTGAAATAGGTTTTTATTCCATAAGCTGTTCCCCAATACAAATTATTTTTAGGATCCCGTCCGTTGCCTATTTTTTTCGGAACAGGAACGATGCCTTGATATTTATTATCGCACAAGGCCACCATGATATGGATCGTTGGTGCATCGCCCGTAAAATTAACTGTTTCTGTTTTTTCTTTTTTATCAATAATCAACGAATCTGATTTCGCATTTTTTTCAATAGGGGTGGTTTTCTTTTTCTCGGAATCACATCCGAGAAAAAAAATGAGCAGGAAAATAAAAAAAGAGATGCCAATTGATTTGACATCTCCAATTTTTTCTTTTTTATTCGAAATAGACATATGGAATCAGGATTGAGTTTTCAATTCCGTATAATATTTATAAAAATGCGGGATAGTTTCAATCCCTTTGTAAAAATTAAATAATCCGTAATGTTCATTAGGTGAATGGATGTCATCCGAATTCAAACCGAAGCCCATTAAGACTGTTTTTACGCCCAATACTTTTTCGAATAATGCCACAATCGGAATACTTCCCCCGCCCCTGACCGGAATCGGATCTTTTCCGAAAGCTTCCTTCATTGCACTGAAAGCCGCTTGATATTCGGAGGTATCCGTAGGAGTAACAGCCGCTTCACCACCATGATGAGGACTTACTTTCACCTTGACGGATTCAGGTGCAATACTTTCGAAATGTTTTTGGAACAGTTCGGTGATCTTATCCGAGGTCTGATTGGGAACCAATCGCATGCTGATTTTTGCCGAAGCTTTGGAAGGTAGAACCGTTTTTGCTCCTTCACCGATATAACCACCCCAAATACCATTACAATCCAATGTCGGACGGATGGAAGTCCTTTCAATAGTCGTAAATCCTTTTTCACCGTGGACATTCCCGATGTCCAGATTTTTCTTGTATCGTTCCACATCGAAAGGAGCCTGATTCATTGCTTCTCTTTCCTTTGAACCGATTTCCAAGACATCGTCATAAAACCCGGGGATAGTGATGTGGTTGTTTTCATCATGAAGGGACGCAATCATTTTTGCAAGGATATTGATCGGATTGGCGACAGCCCCTCCATACACTCCCGAGTGCAAATCACGATTCGGACCGGTTACTTCCACCTCGATATAACTCAAGCCTCTCAGTCCTACTGTGATGGAAGGAGTATCATTGGCAATGATGGATGTATCCGAAACGAGTATCATATCACAGGCCAGACGTTCCTTATTGTCTTCACAGAATTGCCCTAAATGAACCGAGCCGACTTCTTCTTCTCCTTCAATCATGAATTTGACATTACAAGGGAGACTATCGGTAGCCAACATCCCTTCGAATGCCTTGATATGCATGAAGGCCTGTCCCTTGTCATCGCAGGAACCTCTGGCGAAAATAGCACCATCAGGATGTATTTCTGTTTTTTTAATCACCGGTTCGAATGGTCCTGATTCCCATAAATCCAATGGATCGGGAGGTTGCACATCGTAATGTCCGTAAACAAGGATGGTGGGCAATTCGGGATTGATGATTTTTTCTCCATAAACAATGGGATGTCCATTAGTTGGGCAGACTTCTACATTTTCCGCACCGGCAGTAATCAGGTTTTCCTTGATATATTCCGCTGTTTTGGCAACATCGGATTTGTATGCCGGATCGGCACTGATGGATGGAATACGGAGCATTTCCAATAACTCATCTAGAAATCTCTCCTTATGGGTCTCAAAATATTGGTTCAATGACATTTTATTTCGAATTAAAAACCCTTCCCGATGACGGGAAGGGTTCTCGGTTAGTGATTTTTCAGATTACCTATTATTTCACTTTGACATAGTCTTGGAAAACTTTTCCATGGCGTCCCTGTATGGTCAAAGTCATTTTCTTTTTATCGATAAAATAAACCTTATATTTCAAAGGCATATTATTACCCGAATGTTCAACAATCAGTTGGTCATTGGTAAGCGTATAGGTTCCTTGATGTGTAGGGTTGCCGGGTCTTTCTTCTATGTATCGACCTCCATCGGAAAATTCAATTACACGGTTATCTTCGGCGATTTCCCTCCATTCTCCATCATAGGAATCCTTGGAGCGGACATGTTTCCATTTATTGGTTAACAATTTTGTAGAAATCTGAACTGTCTTACGGGCCTGCCCGTCTTCATCAACAGTTGTGGTTACTTTATTTTTATTACCTGAGCAAGCCCAAAGCAGGCTCAACCCAAATGCTGCAAGAACAAAAAAGATAGTGTACTTCATAATTAAGTAGTTACATTATTGTGAACAAAAGAAAGCAGGGATTCGAAAAGCAAACGGCCATCCGTATTGCCTAGTGTTTCCTCTGCACATCTTTCGGGGTGGGGCATCATACCGAATACGTTTCGGTTTTCATTACAGATGCCGGCAATGTTTTCCAAACTTCCATTAGGATTGTATGATGTCGATACATCTCCGCCCTCACTCGAATAACGGAAGAGTATCTGATCATTGGCATTGAGTTTCTCCAAAGTGGAATCATCGGCATAATATCTCCCATCTGCATGGGCAATAGGTATTTTTAGAACCTGATTCTTTTGCAAGCTACAAGAAATTGCCGTTTTGTTTGTTTCCACCCTTAGGAAAATATTCTTACAGATGAATTTGTGGTTATTATTACGGAGTAAGGCTCCGGGCAATAAACCGGATTCACAAAGGATTTGGAATCCGTTACAGATGCCCCAGACATATCCGCCTTTATGGGCGAATTCAATGACAGAAGCCATGATGGGAGAATGGCTGGCTATGGCTCCGGAACGAAGATAGTCTCCATAGGAAAAACCACCGGGAAGGACGATTACATCTTCTATTGAAAAATCATCCATAGCATTCGTATCCTTATGCCATAATTTTCTAACATCTTTTCCCATTACTTTTCCTAAGACATGGATCATGTCATCGTCACAATTGGAACCGGGGAACACTACAACACCGAACTTCATTCCTTAAGGATTTGAAGGTTATCGAAAGTCTAAATTTAGTACAAATATGACTCAAGTTAGGAAATAATGGGTAATCGGAATAGTTAAGAATAACAATGAATGGCAAACTTCTTTCCAAAAAACACTCTTCATCCTAGTGAATAGCAGGCTTAGCAGTATGGAAAAAGGGATGGCCAAGGAAATAAGATGTTCAATCCAGACTCCTGATTGAATAAAGATACCTAAGAGCGAAAATAGGATGAAAACCCAAAGGATAACTATGTTTTTCCTAGATTTCATACTCTGTTTTTCAGTGAGTGTGCCGTAATTAACGACCAAGCCTATAAGAACCACTGCCAGAATACTGATTGGAATGAACGTACTGAATTCTATATTTTCCCTGAAATCCAAAATACTTAAAAAACCAAGTATATAAGGAAAGAAACTATCCATCGTATCTCCAATAGCATAGAAATAGGTGAATAATAGGATGAATGGTACAAGATAACCGCAAACAAGCTGAAGCATTTCCTTGATACTGAAGGCTCTGATGATATTCAGCGCTATAATACCGTAAAGGAAAAACAATGACAGACTTCCATAAGATAATGCGGCCATTGCCAACCAGAAACCGGCTGCAAAATTGAACCCTGAAGGTTCCTTTTCCCTAAATAAACCGAAAAGGTTCATCATAGCGATGATGAGGAAGGTATTGCCAATCAGAGCGGGTGTTAGCCCTAGAAAATAAATACTTACCGACCCGATAAGGACATAAAACATCCCTGTATATAGATTATCCTCATCGGATAATTTATGTCGGTGGCTGATGGAAATCAGAAGAACGGCTTGCAATAGTAACAGTACGAATGAAACAACAACCGAAACGGTTTGCCCTAGCTTGATATTTTCATAGATGAAATCTGCCAATAGCCCTCCATTGTCGAATTCGGTTTGGATATTTCTAAAAAAACCGAAACTTCGAAGTAGGAGCGCATAGGGTACAAGTAGTATGCTTAAAACGATGCTATTGGATCTGAATATACTGAGCAAAATGATTTTGAATGATTAGCACCGCAAAAATAGAAAATATATCCTTGTATTGTTACAATGAAAATAATTGAATGAAATGAGTAGGATAAAAACGAGATTACTTTTCCGGTAAGAACATCCGGAGTTGTTTCTCATTTTTGATGAACATAGTGGGTGTTTCTCCGATTTTACCAATCTTTTCCGTAACAGCGATTTGCTGCCCTTTCAAATCGGCAAGGAGATTCATACTGAAATTTTGTTCATCTTCCTGACGAATGAAAACAATGAAAACCGGATCCGCTATTCCTTTATCCAGATATAGCATGACATTTCCTTTTTTGGATTTTTTGGAATGAACTACCGTTCCACAAACGGTTACTTTTTTATCCCGGTTTTTCCAACGTTCTGCCTGAATGGTATTGAAATGGTTCTTAGGTAATCCCGGAGCATAGAGCGGTAGTACATCTCCTACGGATGATTGATGCATCCAGGGGCTGGGATCGCTCATTTTTTCCAATTTCACTTCCAAGCCATCATTCAACTTGTGGAAGAAATCAATACCCGTCATTTTTTCGATCTCATCGATTGATTTGGCAAATGTCTCAATAGGATAGGAGAGTCGTTGGTTGGGCATAACGAAACCTATCGCCTTTTCATTCTTGATATCTATGGCTACCTTGAAATAGTATTTGGGAATACTCGGATGGTTGACGCTTCTTTCAATGGTCGGTAGCCCTTCTTCCAAAACGGGGCCGGTAACAACATGTAGCATGGCTCCCGGATGATGGTACATATACCCTCTCATCATGGCTTCCAATTCTCCCCATCCTTCCCGATTGAATTCCGGTAATTGTGGAGACATATTGGAATACATATAGGACTCGGACAAAGCCTTGGCCGACCACCTGAAATCGGCTGAAGGAGCCAGGTGTCCCCGGTCATAACCGAATCCGTCGTATTCTATTGTCCCGTCAGGAAGCGTATCCGTTAAGAAATAATCGATTTCTAAGGCCGTACCTGTTTTTACCTTCGGATCTGGACGGAAGTCATTGGATCTGGCGGCATTTCCTGTTGTGACATCCGGCATGATGACATGGGCCACCCATTTAGCTTGTTCGTGTTCTTCCGAATATACAAGGCTCATCGCTTCATGTTCGATGAGAGTTTCCCCGGATTCGACTTTAGGTAGGCCGTATGCTTTCAATTCTCTTCGGAGAATTTCCAATTTGTAATCCTCGATTTCTGAAAAGAGTTGTTTCCTTTTGTTTTCCAATTCATCTAATTGCTTTTCTACCCGTTCGATTTTCTGTTCTACGGTTTGAGCATTTAATAAGAATGGAATACAAAGAAAAAATGTAATTATGATTCGGTACATGTTTGGTATGATTGTCCGAATAAAATTAATGGATTCCTTTGTCAAAAAGTGTTGGCGACGTGTTAATTATGTTCAAAATCTTATGGATTTATATCATCTTTCCTGTTTTGGGCCGTATTTCTTGCGGAATACTAATAGAACATCCTTCATTTCTTTTGGTAATCGGTTCAATACTTCCTCTTCTATTCCTGTAGGGATACCCCCATAATATACCTCTGCGATGGAACCGGCAATAGCTGCCATTGTATCTGTATCTCCTCCCATAGAGATGGCCAACCTGATGGTCTCTTCAAAATCCTTTCCTTCCAAAAAGCAAACGATGGATTCAGGGACTGACCCCTGGCAAGTAACATCGAATGAGTAGAATGGGCGGAGTTCAGCGATGCTAAAATCCAAGTTATAATTGAAACGGGAAGTAATTTCATTTTTGATTTCAACCTTGCTTCTTCCTTGACGGGCTAGAAAAATGGCCAGAGCCACCGACTGGGCACCTTTTACTCCTTCAGGATGGTTATGTGTAGGAATAGCAGATTCTTCTGCCGCCCTCAGGACTTGTATTTCATCCGCTAGATAGCCACATGGGCTTACCCGCATGGCAGAACCGTTTCCGAAACTATTGTAAGGCCCCTTGATGCTTCCCTCTAACCATTTGCGGAAATTTCCTCCATATCCGGTATCCGGATATCGGCTTCCCCATTCCATCATCGTTTCAGCATATGATCTGTTATTGATAAGGCTGTCTGCTATGGCGATGGTCATTACCGTATCATCCGTAAGCCGGCAATCCGGATGAAAAAGAGGGAATTCCATTTCCTTTTTTCCTCCCCGTTCAAATCTTGATCCTATGATATCTCCTGCGATTGCACCTAACATGCTATGTAAGTTTTATTTTTAAACTAAGTGTGTTTGGTGTATCAACATCCCATCATTTAAATAAGTTCAAAAAGCAAAACGTAATTCTGGATGATGGAATCAGTAGTCATTCCAACGGGCATGATAACCCCTTACATCAAAATGTACACTTTGCGTACCTGGGTACAGGCCAATTCCACCCATACTTTTAATGATGTGTTTATCCAACAGTTTTAGAACGATATCTTTATCCTTCCGTGTATGCCGACCATCATTGTCAATATCTTGGATGACAATATCTATAGCTTCACCTTTGATATGTCTGCTGCTCCCGGCACCTTTCACCTTTTCATTATGGCTAGGGTGTCGGTGACCGTTATTGACATAGAATCCTTCTTTATTGTATCCCCTTGATTCAAGGCTATCCAATAATTCAATGGTTTTATAGAGGACTCTTCGATCCATAAGCCAAAGTAACCCATCATCATTATTGTTATGGTAGTATTTATCCTTACACACGAAATCCTTAATGCGGAACCGTCCGGCTATTTTACGATTCACATCATTTTTTGGTATGATGAAGTATTTGCTGCCCTTGAGCATCCGTTTGTATTTTCCCTTCCCGGATTTGGTATATTTTAAATAAGGTTGGGATAGGGAATCATAATGGATGATTTGATAAGAATCCAAAATTTTATCAACATCTGCTTTTGAAGTAACATCCTTATTGATATTGGAAAGATCATAACGGTATTGTTGGATAAGATCCCAGCTTCTCCAAATTATCAGTATGAGTAAGATGATGATGACGATGATGTAAATGATGGAGAAAATCCGACGGTACTTCCCCAGGTATTCAAACATGTTTAAAAGTTGTTTGTGTTTTTGGTTTCAAACCCCATTTTCTTAAAGAATTTTTCCATTACCGAAATATCCAATTCAGAATAATTCTTAGTCCTGCTGTATTTGGCATTGCCACATTCGAAACATACGGCAAATGATTCAATTATTTTCCCATCGCTATCCAAAATGATTATCCCATGCCTGGGCAGAAAGCATTTGGAAGGTTCATTGGGCAGCAAATCCCTTTTTTCTCCTATGATAATGGCATTGATTTCATTCTTTTCCTTTTGATTGAGGCATTTTTCGGATGTCCAATCGATTGAAGGATGATATCTACCATTCTTATCAACGATAAATTCATGTCTTTTGTGTATCGGAATGTATTTTTCTTTATTATCCTTGGATAAATTGGGATACTGCTTTATGAGAGCCAATTCATATTCCTTCTTTCGGGCTTCGATTTCTTCCCGGGTGGCATCCGGTGAAGGCATAGGAGGAGCAGGTATCGGATTGAATCCTCCTTCATAGGTGTAAAGGCAAACCTTCTTGTCTTCAAATGCCATTTCGTAATTCCTATTACATGAAAGAAACAAGAAAACCGTACACGTGGCTAGATATAGATATGTGAGGAATCGGATACTCATGGTTGTATTCTTTTGAAGAAAAAGAAGGGTTAAGTGCCTTTCCCGGAATCCAAACTACGGGTCATATTCTTAATAACATCGAATTCACTGAGGAAGTTCTTGGCAATGATTCGGAAAACGGTATAAAATGGAATTGCAATAACCATACCTATAACACCTCCTATCTTGGCTCCAACGAGGACAATGATGAATATTTCTAAGGGGTGGGCATAAACTCTGTTGGAGAAAATGAAAGGTTGAAGTATGAAATTGTCAACCATTTGCATAATGGCGAAAACGATGGCTACTTTTCCAAGTAATGGCAACATTTCCGAATAGAACTCCAAATCCAAGCTGGATGTAATGGTCAGGAATAAACCTAGAGCAGCACCTATAATCGGGCCGATGTATGGCACTACATTGAACAATGAAGCGATGAAGGCAATCAGCAAGGCATTGGGAACTCCTAAAACGGATAGCCCGATGAATAATCCGAGTGTGATGATGAAAACCTGTATGATGATACCACTGAAGTAGCGAGTCAGCATTTTGGAAGAATCGGATACGACATGGGAGATTTTTTCATCGGCCCATTGTGGGGTCAGATTCTGTAGCGTTTTGGTAAAGAGTTGGGATTCTTTGAGGAAGAAAAAAGTAATAAAAGTAATTGAGAAAATGCCAATGATGGCGTTTCCTGCCAAGCCAACAATCGAACCCAGCCAATTGGTTATCAGAGCAGGATTGAAGAAATCTTTAAGGGTGTCTTCTACTTGTTGTGTAGGGGTACGGTTCCCGATTTTGAGATTGTATTCTTCTGCCAGTTCATTAATATGGTTGAGTGGTTCTTCCAATGCCTGTGCAATGGCATAATAATCTACTTGGGATAAATTCTGTGCCTGTTTGGCAAACATCGGGACGAAAATTGAAAAGAAAAGTGCTACTCCGACAAAGAAAGCCAGGATAGTTAAACCCGCACTAAGGGAAGAACCGAATTGGAATTTCCCGATTTTAACCCCTCTGAAAAAATCATTGACAGGCTTGCCTGTCATGGAAAAGACCCAAGCCAATAAGACGTAGGTAACGATATCGCTGAAGTACCAGAGAATGGACAAAAAGACCAACAACCCCAAAAGCATGAGGACATAGCGGTTCAGTACGACTCCGAAAATATATTGATGGTTATCCTTATTCTCAGGCATGAGAAAGGAATTAAGTCACATCTTCCAATACTGCTGCAGCTTCTTGTATTCCTGCTTTAGCTGCCTTTTTCAAATCGTTTTTAAAATCAGGCAATCCAGCCTTATGTCGTGCTAAACCTCTTCTGAAAAGTAGTTCTTCATCCAAAGGAGCATCCTTCCCTTCGGAAATGGCAAGGGATTCATTAAATCGTTGGGCAGCTTCCTTGAATTGACCGATTTGGAAGAGACATATTCCATGATCGAAGAACGCACGTTTCCTATACTTGAAATTAGGATTGTCTTCCTTGTGTTTACGGAGGTTAAAGAATTTCAACTCTGTAGCGGCATCTTCGAATTCGCCTAATTCCATGAGGCATTCGGCTTTTCTTCTCCTTGATTTCCAATGAATGGGCTGAAGTGGAATGGACCGCTTGATCGAAGTATCGAAATCTTCGGCAGCCTTATCATAATCCTCATTGATTTTATGTACCAATGCACGTCCATAGTAAGGATCGGGGGCACCGGCATATATATTGATGCTTTTGGTATAATCCCTTATGGCATCATGATATTTCTTTAACATGGTGCTTACATAAGCCCTTCTTTCATAGGCTTGTGCGTGTTTTTCATACTTGGCAATCGCTAAATCAAGGGCGGCGATGGCTTCTTTGCCACTCCCTTCCCTTACAGACAGTTTTTTCCCCTTAGTATAGGAATTGATGACCATCCGATCTCCGGTAGGCTCAACGAGATGGTATTCTATGACCTGACGGTCTTCGATCATCCACATTTCCAATTGTCCGGTGATGGCAAACTCGGAGAGATATTCCAATAATTTATAATTGGCGTTGAAGTTCTTTTTGGTTCCACGAAGGACATAACTGCGAGGGAAGCAAATACAGAATTCCTCCTCAACGAATATATCTTCTTGAGTAAATTGTACGTCTTTTTTGTAATGATTGGTAACTTTCCAATCAAACATATTTAAAACGTTGTCCAAACTACGTTTACTTCCAAAGTCCAAACGTCCTTTGAAAATGAATTTCAAATCATCCATTTCTCCCGCGATTTAAGTAACCAGCCTTTTAGTATGTTTATGTATTTTCCCCTTAGAAAAGTTCTCTAATTTCTGTTTTTTTTCTTAAAAATTAGAATTTTAATAGGATTATCTTAAAAATAATGAGGTTTTGAATGGAAAAAGCCATTTCATCATAGTGAAATGGCTTTCCGTAAAATATGGTCTTCGTTTTATCCACAATTATTTTTTCTTGGGTATTTTCCTTTTTACAACCCTCTTCTTCACCGTTTGAGAAAGGATATAAGACGGCCCACTTATGATTTTGAATTCCGTTCTACGGTTTAGTTGCCGTCCTTCCGGATTATCGGAACCATCTGCATTTTCATTATTGGCAATAGGTATGGTTTCACCATATCCGACTGCTCGAACCCGATTAGAAGGGATGCCTTTGGTCAATAGCCAACTCATGGCAGCTTCTGCTCTTTTTTGCGAGAGTTTCTGATTGTATGAATCCGATCCTCTGGAATCCGTATGTGAGGATAATTCAATGACCATGTCGGGATAAGATGTCATATACCCTAATATGGTATTGAGGTCGATTTCTGCTTCAGGACGGATAAGTGCCTTATCGTAGTCATAAAGGATATTATTCAACCTCATTGGAGTTTGGCTTTTTATAGTGTCATACACATATTCCTCTATATACTCGTATTCTGGCTCATCCGGAGGAATGGGAGTCAAAATCAGGTTTTTGGTAATGGTTTGGGATTCGGCTAAGCCAACAGTATTGAATTCCAGGGTAGCCGGATTGTAGCCGGATTTGGTAGCAATCAATTTATAGGCCATTCCACGATCCAAATCGAACTGAAACTTGTTTCCATTCTTATTGGTGTCAGTATCGGTTTTCCCTTCCTTGCCTTTTAACATTTCCACCAATTGTACATTAACCCCTTTCAGTTTCTTACCTGCGGCATCTTCAAAGGTGAGGGCTTCCAAATCCAATATTACTTCCTTTATGGATACTGTATATATGTCATCACAGCAGGTCTTGCTTTTCAAAGAACGTTTACTGGGGCGATTGGAAACCACAAGTCCTTCTGTACCGTTTTCATCGATTGAGAAATAGATATCGTCATAAGAAGTATTGATGCCCTTCCCCATGTTAACGGGAGTTTGCCAGCCACCATCCCAAGTAGAAGAAAAAACATCACTACCTCCAATACCCGGATGTCCGGTAGAACTGAAGTATAATTTGCCATCCCTATAATATGGTGTACTTTCATCACCAATAGTATTGATGGCATCTCCAAGATTGGTAGGTGAACTTACTCCTTTTCCTTCTATTATAGCATAGTAGATATCCGTTCCTCCTTTTCCACCGGTTTTATCGGAGGTGAAGAAAACAACATCCTCTCCAAACATTTTTCCAACGGAAGGGTGTTTGACAATATAGTCACCCAATCCTTCTACAGGTAGAGCCGCACCCCATTTTTTTCCATCCCTTTCTGAACGGTAAAGGGTACTGGATGTCATTTGGTTGGAAGAAAATTCGGTTCGGGTAAAGTATAATGTATTTCCATCAGAAGAAGCGGTTACATTACCTGTATGGGCTCCCGGACGATTCACTGATTGTTCTATTGGTTCTCCTTTGGAAAATCCTTTTTTCTTTTTCTTAGCCCTATAGATTTTAGCGAAATAATCTTTTTGGGAACCATCCAACACCACAACTTCTTCAACAGCCATAGCACCATAATACATTTCATCACCTAGATAAATAGGGGAGAAATCCGTATAGGGTGAGTTGATATTGTCTCCGGCATCTTCGATGGTGATATCTTCATCTTCTTCCAAATTGTTGGACAAAGCAATACCCTCAACTTCAACTTTTGCCAGTTTTTTAAGATTACTGTCTGATGTTTCGGAAGCAAATTGCTCCAATTGTTCTTTCGCCATGTCCAATTCGCCATTCATTTTAAGGATACGGCCATAATGGAATCGGGCATTTGGATATTGTCCTGTCTTGTCTTTTTTTACGACTTTGGAAAACATTTTCTGAGCGGCCTTCAAATCCCTTAATTTGAATTGCAAATCAGCAATCTTATGGATGACCGCCAAGTTGGAAGGGTCATCTTCCAAGACCTTGTTATACCAGTCCAAAGCATTGTAATAATCGCCAAAAGCCATTTGCTCTTCAGCAATTTTGAGTTTTTGAGCGGTTTTCAATTCTCTTAAAGGCTGTGCATTGATGAAAATGACAACTCCGAGGAAGAGGGCGATAAAAGCAGACAATTTCTTCATCTGATATATAGATTGAATGTTTTGATTAACTGTAGTTTAGTGTCCTG
>JAHDFN010000057.1:16438-20957 GCA_020628145.1 Saprospiraceae bacterium
TGATTTGAGTTAGAATCGGGGACAGAAGATGACCGGTTTTACAACAGGAGTCTTACGTATTTTTGCAATATAGGATACTGCGATTTCGAAAGCTCCTCTACTGTTATTAAGTGGTGCCTTTGATGATGTTGTGAAATCATAAGCTACACCGAGTCTTAAACCTTTATAATCGAAACCCAGTAATGCCTCGGCAGCATCCCTTAAACGATACCCTGCTCCAAACCTAAGGGTTATGTCTTTTTCCAAATTGAAATGATGACCGATCATGGCTTGTACCGCTAATTGATCGGCATTTGTGATTTTCTTGTAAAGGAAAGAAGGTGAAAGTGTCCATTTGTCTGTCATATCGACATTGAATTCACCATGAGTAACCAGTCTTCTCGGCAATTTAAGTGCATTTTGATCTACCAAGCTACTCGCTACGGAAGATTCATAAGTTGTATATTTGGGTTGTGACAGGTGGAACATGGCAAAGCCGATATTGAAGTTCATTCTTTTATTGAGAGAGGATCTGACGGTTATTCCGGCATTGTAATCTCCATATGATACATTATCATTGGTAATGGCATTCAAATCTTGTGAGGTACCCGTCCCTCCTCCTGAGGTGATTTCATCCTGGAAAAGGGCTTCGGATTTATCTACCCGTCTCTGGATAAGACCTGCTTCTGCTCCTAGAGATATGACTGTGTTGCTTTTTTTGCCCAGAGCCAAGTGGTAGGAAAGGCCACCCATGATAACGGTATTGTTGATGGATACGGTACCTGCACGGTCATTCAGGAAATTTGCTCCGATGCCTATCCAGTCATTCTTTCCGAATCCTCTGAATACGGGAGCATCGATATATACAGATGGTGTACTGAATTGGTTCCCTCTTCCTGCAATATAATTACGACTCTGATCCCTATACAAACCACCAATCCTGAAAGTTCCCTCAAATTGACCGGTAAGGGCAGGGTTGAGAGACAATGGTGCTAGATTGTATTGTGTATAATGGAGATCTTGCGCTTGTATGCCTAAAGTTACCAATAAAGATATGGCAAGGATAAATATAGTGTTGAGACGTAACATAGTTTATAGCATGTTTTGATGCATCAAAAATAATGAATAAAAGTTGGTTTTAGGTATAAACTTCGTATAGGGGGGTCATAAATCTGATAATACTTAGCTAAATTAATCTTTTGATGTTAAATAACAAGTGAAAATGCAAGTAATTATACTTTTGCCCGGTGTATAAAAGAGAGGATGCGTTTTGCACTTTGCTGTTCCATACATTTGAAATGTCCTTTTGGGCAATGTGATTTCCCGATGGTGGAACAAGGGCGGCAAGGTAATGCTTCTCGCTTTATTTCCATCATGATGGGTGGGAACGGAGTCTGTTGCGGAAGTAGGGGATACATTCCGAATTCCGGAATGGTATTTCCCCAAATGGAACATATCCTTCTATTCAATGCAGAGGCAATATGCATCATGCCGGTGTCGGGGGTGATGACCCATGTTGCTTTTTTTAGGAGTGTTGCAGATTCGTTAAGGGAAAGAAGACCACAGGTGTTCGTTACTTTTGAAGGAAAGGATTCTTGGAGGAGTTGTCCGGTTTCTGCTTCTTCCACTCCACCTATTAGAACGATTAGGAACGGAGCGTCCTTGATGAGATCCTCCAAAAGTCGGACTGTCGGTTTTTTGGTAGCATGTGCCGCTCCAATGACTAGGGCGATATACTTTTCCTCATACAATCCATTCTCCGTAAGGAATCCTTCCATTTTGGAGAAAGATTGTTCAGGAATGAAATAATCCAAGCCTTTACCATCGTATTGTACATTTAGTGTTTCTACCGCTTCCATATATCTTTCTACAATGTGTTTGTCGGGGAGTCGGTTGATTTTGAATCCGACCATCAGTTTTTTCTGCCAAGTCAGTTTATTATAGGATAAAACGGGTTTTCCTAAACCGAATCTGACTTGGAAAGATCTGATATTCTTGTGTAGATCGACGACATAATCGAAATTTTCCTTTTTTAATTCCCGAATGATTTCGCTTACTTTTTCATTGATGAACCAACATTTGTCGATGTATGGATTGGATTGGATAATCGATGCATATCGGGATTTGGTAATGAAATGCAATTCACAGCCGGTTTGTTTTTTCAAACATCTTATAACCGGACTCGTCAATACAATATCCCCGATAGAACTGAACCTTATGATGAGTATTTTCATTTCCTAGAATATAAGGTATGTCAAGATAGCCCTATTTCCTTACCTATTGGAAATAGTTCGGATTACTTGTCTATTTTTGTTCAAATGAAAACAATCAGGTAGGCATGGCCCAGTTAACGGATGTCGAAATTGCCGAAAGATTATCGGTGAATAAGAAGATTTACTATGAGCATTTCGATACGGAGTATTGTGAAGCCTTAATCGAGCATGCCCTACATCTTTTGATTGATGTTTATTTCCGTGCGGAGAAAATCGGTTTCAATGATGGGGTGATGGCCCGTAACAATCATGAGTCCCCTGTCATTGCGGTAAGCAATCACTCCGGCATGGCATTTCCCTGGGACGGAATCATTTATCTGTCCAAGACTTTGAGGGAGAAGGGATATCGGATGGAAGAAGTACCCCGGCCTTTGGTGGCTCCGCAATTGTCAGCCCTCAGATTGATGAACCCTTTCATGATTCCCCATTTTTGGAAAAAATGTGGGGGTGTTGATGCGAGCTATCTCAATTTCGAGACGATGATGCATTATCCATCGGCGAATATCATGGTATTCCCGGAAGGGGTGCCGGGAATAGGTAAGGGATTCAATAACAAATACCAAATGACCCGTTTTGCCACTTCATTTGTGCGGATGGCCCTCAAATACAAAACGGATATCGTTCCTTTTATTACTATCAATGGGGAATATCTTAATCCTTTTACCTATAGTTTCGAATGGATAAACCGGATAGTCAGGAAAATAGGTCTTCCTTTCCTCCCTATGGGGATTCACACCCCCCTTTTATTATTACTTCCTTGGATGTTTTATTTTGCAATGCCTTCCCGATTGACTTATGTGCGTGGGCAGCGTATCCGATATGATGAATTGACGGACAAGCCTTATGAGGATTTGAGCAGGGAAGAGATAGAAGATATCAGTTTGCGTATCCGAGAAATGATGCAGAAGGAGATGGATGTACAGGTGGGAGATCATGGGCGTCGTCCTTATCGCCTAAAGGAACTTTATGGAAAGGTTTGGGAAAGTAGAAAGTATTTTCCTTTTATGTTTCCCATTGCCTGGCCCTTGCTTTTCGAGGAATTCGATAGGCAGTGGAAACGTTATAGGAAAAAAGGAACGCCCATTGCATTAAAGTTCGGGTTTTTTGCACCATTAATGTTCCTATTGAAAAATCCCATTACGATTTTTTATTATATTCCGATTTTGGGATGGATTCCGTTATTGATACGGGGTTATGGAAGGAAGACATTTAAGGAAAGAATCTCTTCAGAGGACAAATCAGTGTAGAAATGTTATTAGGATTGGGAAATAAGGTTAGGTTCATCCATACGGGAGCGGAAGGTAGGATTGTGGATCGGATGGATGATGGGATGTTCATCGTTGAATTGGACGGTGGCGTGGAAATTCCTGCATTTCCGGATCATTTGGAACGGGTGGATAAGGGACTGGATACATCCTCGGTTAAGGGGAAAGTAGTGAAGGGCAAGCAGGAACAACGCCCCGAACCTGTCCCATTGCCGGAAAGGCAATACCACCTTTTGAAGAATGAAGGAGTCTTAATGGCTTTCGAAGCGGTGAAAAGGCCGGACGGTACCCCACAGCGATATTCGATTTATCTCATTAATGCCACCTTATATGAATTGTTATACGATTGGGAATTCAGCCTCAAGGGGCAATCGATGAAGAAACTGAATGGCAAGGTGGAGGCGACAGGTGTTTTCAAGTTGATGGATATGCAGGCGGATTACCTGAGTGATAATCCTACGATTATTATCAATACAAGGCAGATCAGTACCCGTGGAATGAGTGATTGGCTGAGGAAGGAATTCAAGGTGAAACCCAAACAGTTTTTCCGCAAATACAGAACGGCACCCTTGTTGGATCGATTGGCATATGTATATCAACTTTTCGAGCCGTATGAAATCAAGGATAGGAAAGGGGAATCCCTGAAGGCATATACCCGTAAGAATTCTATACCTAAGACTTCCGGGGGGGATGATGATGTTTATAAGGCTTGGACGGGAATTGATTTGGAAAAAAGTGCTGCTTTTTCTTTGGAGAAGGATTTACACATTGAAAAACTGGTGGAGGATTTTTCCAGAATGAATAAAAGCGAAATACTGTCGTTACAGAAAAAGGCATTCGATACATATCTTCGGGAAGCGATTCGTTTAGGAGTGGAACGTGTTTTTGTTATTCATGGGATAGGGAAAGGGAGGTTGAAGGATGAAATCGCTTCCGTCCTGATTAAAACACCCGAGGTGAAAACATTTAAAAACGAATATCACCCCAAATATGGAAATGGAG
>JAHDFN010000058.1:0-17929 GCA_020628145.1 Saprospiraceae bacterium
CGGATGGATCGTTGCCGTGATCAGCTGTTATAATGAGCAGATCGTCATCCTTCAGATTTTCAATGATTTCAGGCAAGGCACGGTCGAACTCCATAAGGCATTCCGCATACCCCTTAACATCCCTTCTGTGTCCGAACAACATATCGAAATCAACAAGATTGGAAAAAATCAATCCGGATGAATCCTGTTGAATAGCTTTTACGGTTTCTCGGATGCCTTCTGCATTATCGGCTGTTTTTACATACTCGGTTATGCCCTTGCCTGCGAAAATATCCGCAATTTTACCAATAGCATAAACCGGGAGGCCCTGATTCTTAATAGTATCAAGGATATTATCCGGAGGAAGGACTGCAAAATCCTTCCTTCCTGCCGTTCTTTTGAATTGGCCGGGAGAGCCTATGAATGGTCGGGCAATTACCCGTCCTACCTGATGTTTGCCAACTAATAATTCTCTTGCGGTTTTACAAATCTCATATTGTCTTTCCAATGGGAAAATGTCTTCATGCATGGCAATTTGAAAAACGCTATCTGCGGAAGTATAAACAATGGGTTTGCGGCTTTGCATATGTTCTTCGCCCAACTCATTAATAATGACGGTTCCGGAAGCCGAGTAATTTCCGATGGTTGAAGTGCCAATGGCTTTTTCAAAAGGGTTCATTATTTCATCGGGAAAACCATTTGGATAAGTGGGGAAGGGCTGAGCCAAAACCAAACCACTGATTTCCCAATGACCGGTTGTAGTATCCTTTCCCAAGGATCGTTCTATGGCTTTTCCGAATGCAGCTTGAGGTGTATCCGTTTTTGATAATTTATTTTTAGGATCGATATTTCCTAAACCCAATTTTATCATATGGGGTATTTTCAAATCAGGATATAATCGGGCGATATTTCCCAATGTATTACTTCCTTCATCATTGTATAGATGTGCGTCGGGTAACTCTCCGATGCCAACGCTATCCAATACAATTAAAATGACCCTGTTGATATTCATAACTGAAAAAATTTAGAACGGCAAGGTAAAGAAGATTTCTATGATTGTCAAATTATAAGAAGTTGCCTTAAACGGATGGTTTGGTTTTGAAAAAATCCAAAAGTTTTTTATTTAAAATTGAATTTTCCTTTTTACCGACGTTATTAAAAATAAAAAGGATGAGATATGCGGTAGGTATGGCTAAGATAGCACCGAAAAAAACATCTTTCAAAAAATGTTGGAATAAATAAATTCGGGATAACCCGACAATTAATGCTAGGGTAAAACATAAAATTCCCCAGGATTTATTTTTAAAAATTGTAGATAATAAAAAATATAAAGTAAAAGCAGACATGGTATGACCGCTAGGGAAACTTGAGTCGCCATTTAATAATTCTACGCCGTCAATCAAATTCACATTTTCAGGCCAACCGGTTAGGTCATAATGCCTTTTGGGCCTATGGTGTGAAAAAAAATCCTTTAGGAAATAACTGATACCCATTACTGAAAATCCACAAACAGGTATCATGATGGATAACCGTATGCTTATGAAAACGAAGGCTAGGATCGTTAGTATGGCATAGATGAATTCTTCTGCGAGTTTAGTGCCCTGTACAAAAAAAGAATTGAAAAAGGTAGTTCTGCTTTCTGAAAAAAACAATAGTGCATCTCCCTGATTAATTTTAATTAATAATAAAATACAAATCATCAAGAAAATAAAATAAGGAATTAAAAAACCGTAATTGTTATTGAATTTCATGTTTATTATTCAAAATCGAAACCATTTAGAA
The DNA here is from genome assembly GCA_020628145.1 of Saprospiraceae bacterium. GTDB lineage: Bacteria > Bacteroidota > Bacteroidia > Chitinophagales > Saprospiraceae > JAHDCE01. The sequence continues at coordinate 1,762 of JAHDFN010000058.1, forward strand.
AATCACCTGTCTTCATTCTTTTTTTTCCTTGGAGTTGTAGTTCAAGGATTTTTATAAAACCGTTCATCGTACTGATTTGTATATACGATTTGTTATCGGAAATAAATTCTCCGGGTTTTAAATTATGTTCTTTGATTTCATATTCTGCTTTATAGATTTTTAAAGGCTTTTCCTGAAGCGTAGTCCAAGCAGCAGGATAGGGCGAAAGACCACGTATGAAATCATGTATTTTTTTTGAGTTCTGATTGAAATTGATTTCACAGGTTTCCCTGAAAATTTTCGGAGCGTGACTTACTTGTGAATTATCCTGAGGTAATAATTCATAGTCCCCTTTTTCAATAGCTTGTACGGAACGCAGTATTGTTTCTGCACCCAATGTCATCATTCGATCATGGACTTCACCTACGGTTTCATTTTCTCCAATAGATAATTTTTCTCTGAATAAAACATCTCCGGTGTCGATTTCATGTTTAAGAAAAAAAGAAGTGACCCCTGTTTCTTTTTCTCCCTTGATGATAGCCCAGTTGATAGGAGCCGCCCCCCGGTATTTTGGAAGCAATGAACCATGTAGATTCATTGTGCCGTTCGGTGGCATGTTCCAAACGATTTCAGGCAGCATTCTAAATGCAACAACGATTTGTAAATCTGCATTTAATGAGCGGAGTTCTTCAACAAATTCCGGAGCTTTCAGGTTTTTGGGTTGTAGGATTTTCAAACCTTTTTCCAATGCATATTTTTTGACGGCAGATTCTATTAATGTCTTATTACCTCGACCGCCCCGTTTGTCGGTAGCTGTTATTACACCTACTATATCATAACCATTACGCACCAGAATATCCAGAGAAGGAACAGCAAAATCAGGTGTTCCCATGAAAACAATCTTCAAAGCCATGTATTGTTTTTAATGTTAATTCCTTTTGAATTGAAGGATGAAAAATAGTCAAATCCCTTCCAAATTATCAACAAACAAATTCATTTTACGTTCCGAATTTGTATTAGTTATAGAATGGGGATATTTTTGTACCGGCAAAAGTAATCAAATCATACCTAACCTTTTTTAAAATCCGTCATCAGATTAAATCGGAATAAACATGAATGACTTTTCAGCCAAATCCCGTAAAGAACACATCCGACAATTAAAAGATACAGAATTCGATTTATTGGTCATCGGAGGAGGGATTACCGGTGCCGGTATTGCCTTGGATGCTGTGACTAGGGGGTTGAAAGTAGCCTTGGTGGAAAAAAAGGACTTTGCCTGGGGAACGAGTAGCCGATCTACCAAATTGATACACGGCGGGCTAAGGTACCTGAAACAATTAGAAATCGGATTGGTGAGAGAAGTAGGAATGGAGCGGGCGGTGGTTTATAGGAATGCCATGCATATCGTTCGTCCTGAAAAGATGTTACTGCCGATTATCATAGGAGGTTCCTTGGGAAAGACAATGAGCTCGTTCGGGTTATGGGTTTATGACTTTCTGGCAGATGTGGATTCGGAAGAAAAGAGGAAGATGTTGACGGTTAAGAAAACGGCTAAAACAGAACCCTTATTGAGGACGGATGTATTAAAAGGAGGAGGACTTTATTATGAATATCGTTCGGATGATGCCCGTTTGACGATTGAAAATATCAAAACAGCTGTACGTAACGGAGCCTTATGCTTGAATTATATTGAAGTTGAAGACTTCGAGTTGGATGCTAATAACCGCATAGAGCAGATAAGGGTAAAGGATCATATCGGTCATGAAAATCTTATAATACGAGCAAAGGAAGTCGTGAATGCCACCGGCCCTTGGGTAGATACCTTAAGAGTGAAAAAAGGGGGCCGTTTATCCAACAGGAAACTACACCTTACCAAAGGAGTACATATAGTCGTACCCTATCAGAAATTGCCCCTTAAGCAATCCGTATATTTTGATGTGGAAAGTGATAACCGCATGGTTTTCGCCATACCGAGGGGAAATATTACTTACATAGGAACAACGGATACAACATATAACCAAGATATCGGGACTCCTACTGCTGATTTCAGTGATGTGGAGTATATTCTGAACGCTGCCAATTTTATTTTCCCTTCTGTAAATTTGAAAGTCGAAGATGTGATTTCCTCTTGGGCGGGGTTGCGTCCATTGATCCATGAAGAAGGAAAAGACCCTTCCGAATTATCGAGAAAGGATGAGATATTTTATGGTGAGAATGGATTGATCTCGATTGCCGGAGGTAAATTGACCGGATATAGGAAAATGTCTGAAAGGGTAGTGGACGTTGTCGTCGAAAGATTGGGGGGACGTGTGAAAGGAGTCGGAGAATGCAAAACCGAAACCTTAGGATTAGGTGGTTATTTCAAATCCGAAAAGGAAATGGAAAAATTCATCATTGCCCGTACCGGAGAATCCAAACAAATCGGATTGAAACAAAAGGATGTTCATGCCCTGGTTCTAAAATATGGCAAAGAAACCGATTTGATCATAGAAAAAGCATTTGAGCTGTATCCAACGATCAAGGATGTTGAAAAAAGAATCCATATAGCAGAACTATGGTATTCCATTCATCATGAAATGTCCCATAATCTATCAGATTATTTGATTCGTAGAACTGGACGGCTATATTTTGAAAGAACGGAAATTGAAGCTGTCAAAACATATCTCAATGATTGCCTCACCAAGGAGTTTTCATGGGATGAAACAGAAAGCAATCAGTCCCTAGATGATTTTAATCAGGAATATTTTAGTGTGGTAGCTTTCAAGGAGGGATCTAAAACGCCCTCTGTCTGATTACCAATCCCAGTTATCAATATAATTGGATTTTACTATTCCTCTGTCCAGTTCGGATCTCATATCTGCTACAACATCCGCAGGCAGTGCCAAGGCTTTGGCCATTTCCTTGTTGGACATATTCTCTTTCAATAACCAGCAGATCATCCATTTTTGAATGGGAACATGATTTGATGCGATTACAGTATCGGAAATATCGGTAAAGCTTTTATTGCAATTCTTACAAACGTAACGCTGACGGTATTCCATCCCCTTGTCATGCCCGTTTTTCCTAACATCCAAACTTCCACATTCCAAGCATTCAATACCATTTTTCCATTTTAGTGCTCGGAGTTGTTCGTAACATTTGGCCTCATCAATTAGGTCAGAGATCAGAAGCTTTTTGCCCATGATTTTAGTAATTGTAATTGTGTGTAATTATGTGTGTATGTTTCAATATTGTAAATATGGGGAATACCCACGCAACAATATTGAAGCATATGCTGTGACATATGCCAATTGATGCATTTGATTTGAAGGGGAATGTAACCAAAGGGGGATGATTACATGTATATAACAAATATAAAGTTTTTGTTAAGTTTTTCTAAATTGTTAATAAGGAATTTGGAAAAACTTATTTTTTGTATCTTTTTTTACCGTTTCTTTTATTGTTTTTTTGCCTTTTGGGTGGGTGGGGATTGTATTGGGGCCCTTTCCCCAAAGATTCCGGAAGTGGGCTTTTATGAATGGGATTGCCTAGTAGTTTTTCAATCCTGTGAAACCTCAATTGATCCTTTTCAGAGATGAAGGTTATTCCGATTCCTGTCGCATTGGCACGGGCTGTCCTACCTATTCTATGGATATAATCTTCCGGATCCGGTGGCACATCGTAATTGATGACCAGATTGATGTCCTTGATGTCGATACCTCGGGATAAAATGTCCGTTGCAACAATGATGGGGACTTTTCCATTGGTGAAATCCCGGAGTACGGCTTCCCTTTCCTTCTGATCCAATTCTGAAGAAATGCCCTTGGCTTTCAAGCCGCTACTTTTTAATGCTCGGACAATCCCCGAAACCGCTTTTTTTGTAGAACTGAAAATGATGGTCTTATTGACCTTTCGACCTTTAAGGAGATGGGCCACCAATTTGGGTTTCTGTGCATCATAGACTGAGTAGGCCGCTTGTAGGATATTATCTGCGGGTTTGGAAATGGCAATATTGATGAATTCCGGCTCATTCAATAAATCCTTGGACAATTTCCGGATATTAGGCGGCATTGTAGCGGAAAACATCAGCGTCTGCCTGCCTTTGGGTATGCTTTTGCTGATTTCCAGAATATCCTTATGGAATCCCATGTCCAACATCCTATCCGCTTCATCCAAAATGAAGTAATCGACGCCTGAAAAATCCACGTATCCCATCCTTAAATGGGAAAGTAGCCTGCCCGGAGTGGCAGCGATGACATCCGCACCCTTTGTCAATGCTTTTTTCTGCTGATCGAAGGAAGAGCCTTCACCTCCTCCATAAACGGCGAGGGAGCTGATACCGGTGAAATATCCTAATGCATCCGTCTGCCTGTCTATCTGCATGGCTAACTCCCTAGTAGGGGATACGATAACGCAGGAAGTTTTCTTTGTCGAAGGTGATTCCATTAATAGATTAAGCACAGGAAGCAGGAAGGCGGCTGTCTTTCCGGTTCCTGTCTGTGCAATTGCCATGACATCGGAACCATCCAGAATAGGAGGAATCGCCGCTGCCTGGACAGGCGTTGCATGGATAAAACCCATTGCATCCAAAGCATCAAGCAAGTCATAATTGAAGCCTAATTCTTCAAATGTGATTTTTTCCTGTTCATCAGGTTGATTATCTGATGATGAGTCGTTGGGTAGTGATTCTTTCATTAGTTCTTAAACGCACAAAATAAATTCCAGAGGCATATTTATGTGCGAATATAAAGAATTTATTCTACCCTTTGGTGATTTTAGCATTATGTATCAGGGTAATCTCCTTTCCATGTACATCGACAATATCCAAAATGGCATGAAGGTAGGAGAGTGGACGGGGATACAGGTGATGGCCGAAGCCGGATTAGGAAATATACCCATTATTTTAATATCCTTTTCGGAATCCGATACCGAGGTGATTCCACCTGTTATCTTGAATTTCCAATAGCCTTCGGTTCAATAATACTTATTTAGGTAAGGCTAAACTAAGTTTTTTGTGTCTTACATAATCTAAATCATTACTGCTTTTTATCTCCAAAACGTCTTTTAGATATTGATTTTGTTCAGCTCTATGCATAAGCATCCATCTATATAAAAAAAGAGTTATGTGGCCAAATCCACATAACTCTTTAGTTCAGGGCAAAACAAAGGGCTTATTTTTTTACGAATATTATTCGATGCATATCTATTAGGAGGCCCTTATGACTCAGCACTTCCATAAAGTACATTCCATATGGCAAGTCTTCTCCTTCGATTCTTATAGTGTTTTCACCTTCCGAAACTTCTATCCCGTTTTTCTCTAATATCAGAATACCTGTAGCATTCATTAATCGGATATCCACTTCTGTAGAACCATTACCATTATTTACCAAGCGATAGTTGAATTTGCCCCGGGTCGGATTTGGAAATACTTTTCCTTTGATTAAATCTTCGCAATTTGATTTTACGGTTATGACATCCGAATATTCGAATTTTCCATCAAAATCCACTTGTTTCAATCTGTAATAATATCGCCCTTCCATTAGCCTAACATCTTTGTAATGATAAACAATCTCTTCAACACTATTCCCGGCTCCTTGTATTTGGGCTATTTTTTCAAAAGAGAAGCCATCTTCTGACCGCTCTATATCAAAATAGTCATTATTTTCTTCCGTGGCAGTTGCCCATATCAAAGAAATCGGACAATTACCAATAGCTTTGAAATACAACATTTCGACAGGTAAGGTCCTGCAGTTACTAGGAATGGTTAACGGTTGGATAACCTCACATCCGGAATCTGTTTTTGCCTTAATATAGAAGGTGCTTCCATTTCCGCTTGCAAAAGTGGGGTCGGGTACGGGAACCGTTGCCAAATTATCCAACCAATATGACAATGTAGCACCATATAGAACACTTCCTGAAGTTATTGTAGGAGCCGTTAAGTTTACTCCACCAAAGCAATCGACGGCATTAGGAGTATTGATAACTAAGATTGGAGCTTCTTGAACCTCAACTGTCATTTCCGCATAATCCCCGACATTACATGGCTCACTACCACTGACAGTCCATCTGAACTTGTATATTCCGGGAATCAGATTCGTCACCTGTGTATTGGGTAGGCCCGTGCTTGAAATAGTCGGAGTATTGGGACCGGAAACGGTACTCCATACCCCATGCCCCAAACTGATGGTTGCAGTCAAATCCGTTTCCGTATCACCACAAAGAATTTTGTTATTACCAATGGTATATACTGCTTCATCTTTAATAGAGACTATCACCTGATCACTCGATGTACAAGTACCATCATCTGCAGTTAAAGTATATGTCCTCTCTGTTGCAAATGAAGAAGAAGGAGTGACCGTAACCTGTGATGCAGTACCGGCTGGTGCCATATCGGTATTGGGTGACCAAGTATAAGTATATCCTAAGCCCGGATCTTCTTCTCCAAGAATATATGATTCTCCTACGCAAACGGTTATGTCATCACCCGCATTTACCGTAGGTGATATTGATGATAATACATTAACTGTTTGTTGTACATTTTCTGAATAACCGGATGCCAATTCTGTAACCTGTACGATGTAGGTAATGGTTGCACTCGGCGATGCTATAGGATTTGAAATGTTCGGGTTGGAAAGTCCTATTGTTGGAGTCCAGGAGTATAAATGTCCCGGTTCGGGATCGTCACCGATTTGCACACTGCCTCCTGAACAAATGGTTTGATCAGTAAGGTATGGCAAGGAAATATCACAAATACCCAAAGACACCTGATCTACATTATAACAACCTGTAAGATTATTCGTAACAGTTACATTGTAGGTGATACCATTCCATCCCATACTGATAGTTGGCTGTGCCAAATATGGATTGTCCATATTCGTAGTAGGAAACCATTCGTAAGAATAATCCGAACCAAGAGAAGGTGTTCCTAAGGTTACAATATCACCATAACAGTGGGCAGCATCCGTTCCTGCATCAGCAACGGGTGGAGGCGAATCATATACACTCACCATTATATCATCGGTTGCCATACAACCGGTAATCAAATCTGTTACCAATAATGTATAAGTATTGGTTGCAGTTGCACATATTATAGGATTAGAGACATTGGGATCGGACAATCCGTCTAATGGAGACCATTGATATACTTTAGATCCTGAACCCGAAATTCCTATGCTGACACAAGCTCCGTTACATACGACTATATCATTTCCTAAATCAACAGAAAATTCGTCTACTGTAACTGTTAGGCTTCCCGTTCTCGTACAGGAAATTCCATCACTCACCTCAACCTGATATATTGTGGTAACTGTGGGGTTTACTGAAGGTTGGGGAACCGAAGGTGTTACTAAACTAGCTGCATCACCGGAAAGAACCGACCAATTATATGTCCAAGCACCGGCACTGGGATCAGGTCCTCCGATGGTAATCGATTCTCCCACACATATCGTTTTGTTCCCTCCTCCGGTTGATGTGGAGGTATTCAATGTTACACTTGGTGACACTGTAACGGAACTGGTGGAAGTACATCCGTTCTGTCCATTGGTTAGGGTTACGGTATAAGTTGTAGTTTCCGATGGTGTTGCAATGGGTTGTTTTATCTGATTATCATCTAAAGAGGATGATGGTGACCAAATATATGTCCAAGGCCAACCTGCATTGGGCATGGATGCATCTCCTATTTGTACTCCGACATTCCCGCAAACCGTTTGATCCGCTCCTGCATCTGCAATAACATCCACTATGTTTACCGTCACCAATCCCGGATGTGGGCATCCGTTGGGTGGAGTAATGGTTACATCATAGATGTAGGTGCCTGCCGTACCATTGAAAGTCGGATTGCCTATGGTTGTATTATTCAAATGAGTACCCGGATTCCAACTATACGTATATCCGGAACCATGTTCAAAACCTATCTGAATATCCGTATTCGAGCAAGAATACTTAACCAATTCTTCTGTTGGATGGGGAGGAATCGTTGTAATGGTAACCTGATCGGTATTTGAAGTACCACCGGGTTCAGTAACTAATAATGTATATGTGATTGATGGTTCTGTTGTGGTTACTGTCGGTTGTGCAAGAGTCGGATCGTCCAAATCTGTACTTGGACTCCATAAGTAGGTATTTAATCCTCCGGAGGCATCAGGTGTTCCTATTTGTACACTTCCGTTATTGCAAATTGTTTGATCCGGGCCTGCATCAGCCAGAGGAGGAGGGCAGATGGAAACCGTAACGGTCATAACATCGGTATCATAACAGCCGATAACACCATTCACATATAATGTATATTCCGTTGTTACCTGAGGGGCAGCAATAGGATTAGGAATATTAGGGTTATCAAGACCGATGGCCGGTACCCATAAATATGTAAAACTTGGATCCGTTGAAGCCGGACCAATGATAGTTGCACCTCCATCACAGATTTCAAAATCCGAACCTGCATCAGCTACGGGAGCAGGAAGTAGGTTGTAATATACTGTATCCTTAGCTTGGCAACCGGTCAAAAGATCGGTAGTTGTAACGATGTAATAAGTACTGATGAATAATGTATCTATGGGTTGTGCAATATCGGAAGGGAACAAGGCTAAACTCGGTTCCCATTGATAGGTTTGATCCGGGACTGCGGGGGTACCCAATTCAATAATGGCATTTTCACAAAAATCCCTATCCGGCCCTGCATCCACAATGGGGTTTCTGACTATAACCTGAGCCGTATCTTCCGTAACACAACCCGTTGCAATATTGGTTTTTAAAATGATGTATTCAGTTGTAACTGTAGGGGAAGCCAAGGGATTGGATATACCGGGATCCGATAAATTACTCGGTGGGCCACCATTTATTCCTGTCCAGGAATAGATATGATCCGCATCATCTACAATTCCTATTTCTATTGAGTTTCCTTCACAGATAAATCCATCAATAGCAGTGGCTTGGGAAAGTGCGGTTGTTGCTAACATTGTAATACTTTCCGAACATACATCAGAAGGGTCATTCTTGTTCGTAGCCGTATAACCAATATTGGTATCGGAAGCTAAAAAATTAGTTGTAACTACAGGAGCATTCGGGTCGGAAACGGCAGAAGCCGGAGACCAAACTATATTGTAATTTGCCGTATCAATCGAGGAATAAATCTTAGAAACCCCGGGAATAGCTACCAGACAAGGTGCCTCGATACTACAAGCACCACCCAATGTCATTCCGCAAGGCCTGACTATTATCTGATCTGTACATGTCACCCCTTGCCATGTTACTTCCAATTCATAGGTTGATTCTACCGTTGGTGTAACATAAGGTTGTGGTAAATTTTGATCTGAGGGATCGAGACCGTCTCCGATAATTACGGACCAGGAATAAATGGCATCCCCATTGGATCTGTCCGGGCTACCAATCGGCCCTTCCATATCACATAAGTGAGATCCTGCTTTCGGGTTATTTACAAAAATATTGACTGTTTTGGATAGTTTACATCCGGTTCCGGTATGTGTGATTGTAATTATTTTTTTCACGGTATCCTGAACTTCCATTAGCATGTCTGCTGAAAATGTAGGCATTGCGGTATTCCATCCTGTAAGTCCTTCCGTATTTTCCCATTTGTAAGTTACGCCGGTAGAAGTGGTGCCGGGTCCTCCCAATACAACGCTTGATCCGTGACAAACGGAAACATCAGATACATCTATTACCAAATTAACAGGTGTTACAACAACTGTATCTTTAGTGAAACATCCGTTATCTAAAGTGAGGGTGAGTATATATGAAGTAGTAGCAGATGGAGTAGCTATGGGTTGGGCAATGTTACTATTGGATAAGCCATCTACGGGTTCCCATGAATAAGTACCTACTCCCGGAACTGCAGGCGTGCCTATCCGAATGCCTGTTCCTCCACATGCTGATTTGTCCGGTCCCGCATCCGCTTGGATATACCTAACGACTGCCTGATCCTGATGCGTACAACCGTTGGCATCTGTTACGACAACATCATAAATACCATCTACATCATATGTAACTGTAGGTTGAGCCAGTGTAGGATCGTCCAAACCTATGGTAGGAAACCAATCATAGGTGTATGGAGGTGTTCCACCCGTAGCCGGTAATCCGATTTGAGTCGGTGTATTAGGACATGTATTATGTTCACCGCCACCATCGGCGACCGGAGCGGAATTACCGTTGACCAGAACATCAACTTCATTGGAGATAATATCCAAACTGCCACATGCACCCGGAATGATTCTCCTGAATTTAGTATCGGTTTGAATAGGAGAAGGTTTAAAGTCTCTTGTGGTTGCACCCGGCACATCTTCCCAAGTTGTCCCCCCATCCTGACTTACCTGCCACTGATAGAAAACAGGAGAGGTCGATAGGTCTTCTTCTCCATTTCTTAAAATGATCGGCAAATCTAGATATTCAACATCTGAGCCATCCAACACACCTACATCGCCGGCATTACATACGGTTTGTGTTATTGGCGTGATGGTATTCGGAGTTGAGTTGAATGCCAGAATAGTTGTGAATTTCGTAAACATCGAAAAACCAAAATCATTAGTTCTGATATTTTGAAAAGCTCCCTGTGTGGTAGGGTAATCATCTCCTGTAGAATAAGTTTGATAGAGGTAGATATCTCCATTATCATGGAAAAGCTTCATGTAATTTTGTCCTACATATTCTGAGTTGCTGCTTCCTATATAAGTTCCATAACATAATGAACCATCGTCATTAATGACCAGAATAAAGTGGTCCAATGTTTCTTCATAGGGGTCTTTTTGCAGAGCGTCTGCACTTATGGGCATTTTTATTTCAGGATTATCGGTTGAAGCTGTTCCGGTAGTAATCATCTTACCTTCATCAGTTACGATTAGGTGGTTGGCCTGACTCCCGGAACCGGCTAGATAACTGATGAAATGAGGACTCATATCAGCAGTATTGAATACGGCGATATAAGAAAAATTGCCTGCATCAAGATCCAAATCTTCTTTGCTCAATAAGGCATTATCAGTTGTGTTCAGGTTCGTTGAATAACTTACATTGGTAAAGTATAATTTTCCATTCTTTAATTGGAATGCATCAAAATGGTTGATATTGTTATCGGCTACTCCATCATTCATTTCCGTTCCAAGATAAGTACTATATAAAAGATTACCATCTGTATCCAATTTCAAAATAAACATGTCTTCTCCGCCATGATACGAGCTTTGGTATGCATCGGCAGTTACAGGGAAATCATAGGAAGTAGTTCTACCAACCAAGAAAACCTCATTGTTTTCTACAATCAAATCATCCGTGCCGTAAGCATAGGAGGATGCTTCCCTATCACTACCACCGATATAAGTTGTGAATCCTGCACTTCCATCTGCATTTACTTTCCATAATACCATGTCCCTATCGCCACCGGGATTCGGTTGAAATGCGTTTACAGGATTAATATTATCGGATCTTGTCATACACCATACATAACAATCACCGTTGGAGACCACAGGAGTGTCGTAGTATTCTTCATAATCCCATCCTCCAAGGAAGGTACTATAGATTACATTTCCCAGTGGGTCTATTTTCACAAGTGCCATATCCAGATTTCCGCCATAAATATTCTGGACGGCATTGGCCGTTACCGGGAAGTCGGCAGACCATGTTCTGAGTATAATGTAAGCAAAACCGTTTTCATCCACTACGAGATTATTAAAACCTTTGCCGGCAGGTGGTCCTTGAGGCAAATAATCTCCCTCGGAACCTCCAAGAAAAGTACTATAAACGTATTGATTCGATGCATCGAATTTAATAATATAAATATCTTCCTCTCCATTATAATCCTGTTGGTAAGAATCAGCAGTAGTGATATAACTTGTAGGAGCTACCACCTGATTCATCACTATTGTCAGTTCTCCATTCATCACTTCGAATTCGGATAGTATTGCTTCTTCTTCGTTATCAAAACCTATGTAAGTACTGTATAAAAGAGAACCATCTGTATCCAAAATAGAATACACAACACTACCTTCCGTACTAAAGGCATCTGAGGTGACAGGATAATCATTGTAAGTAGCTACATCATCCTTTCTATAATCGTAGCCGATATACAATTTCCCGTTTTCGTACACCATTTTATTATTATCGGAGCCACTTGGTAAATAACCTTCCGAACCGGCACCTCCGATAATCGTACTGAAAACCAATTGGCCATCCGTATCGAATTTCATAATAACGGCATCACGTTGGCCACTACCATTATAACCGGAACCCAAGGTAATGGGGGTAGTGGATTGTGCTCCTGCTTGGATATAGAAAAAACCATCTTCAAAAAGAATGTTTTGTTTTCCTTCAGGACTAATGATACCGATATACGTACTCCACTCAATAACAGTAGGATCAATGTATAAAATCGAGTTTTCATCGTAACCTTCCAGAAACCTGAAAGAAATTTTCCCTTTTTCAACTGAATAATATTCCGAACAGATTTCTATTTCTTCTCCATCGATAATCTGATAGGTATAGGGTTTTCCTTTTTTCAATTCTCCTAAAGGAGTATCCATGACCAATTCTCCCTGTTCATTGATTCGATAATTATCAATACCTTCAAAATGGAATTGGATATCATCAACTTTTCCTTTAGGATATACGATATAATCATACTCTACGGTTCCATCACCCTTGCTATAGAATCTTAAATCTATGTTTTCATAAACCGATTCATACCAGAGTTCTGAGAAGTTGGAAATATCAGAAACTTGTTGACTTCCTTTGTAATAATTTAAAACGGATTTCTTTTTATCCTTTCCTTTTATTACCGCTTCTTGTATTCCGTCCAAGATCATTTCCCAAGTATAGGTCGTACCGTCCTTTTCAAATCCATGTACACCGAAATTTATCCGATCTTCCATGAAGCGGATATCTGCCTGTGGTGTTCTAGTAGAAAATAATATCTTATCATCGAACTGCCCATTATTAGGGCTGAAATCAATATCCTTGGCATAGTGCTTAAGATATTGTTCTGCCATAGCCCTTTGTTCAGGAGTGATTTTGGAATCTGATGCCGACAATGTAATCAGCATTAATGAAAACAGAATGATAAATAGATTAGCTTTAGATCTCATCTTAAACTTATATTTTAGATATGTCTTAAAGAAAACAGCAACGATCTTCATAACCATGAGAACGATATGCACTAATGTGAAGTCAAAAACCTATCCAAACCCGATGAAAAAGCCGATAGAAAAATGATGTTTCGTGACGGAGAAAAAAGGTTATAAAATGGGTTTTGGTATTTTATATAATATTGAATATGAATGAGTAGAGCGTGAATGGTTGGGAGATATCTTTGGGATAAGATGGTTTTTTTGATAGAAAAAACTTTTCTACGTTTGTTTGAAATACCAGAAACCTCCTCAAAAAAAATTGAGACGGCTTCTAGAGAATATATCATTTAAATGGAAATACCTACTACCTTGCATTGATCCCAGTACCATTTAGCTACAGAATAATTAAGGATGGTCAGATCAAGTTCCCGAGTCAATAAGCTATTCTTTGGCAATTTCCTTTTTAATCAGGTTGCGACCTAATTGATACATATGTACTTCATCCGGTCCATCGGCTATTCTGATGATCCGTCCGTATAACCAGAAAGCCGCCAAAGGCGTATCCTGACAAACGCCCATCCCTCCGTGGGCCTGTATGGCCCTGTCAACGACATTGCAGGTCATGGTAGGAACGACTATTTTAATCATGGCAATCAAATCCTTGGCTTCTTTGATACCGTGCCTATCGATTTTATCGGCCGCTGCCAAAGTGAGGTATCTGGCCTGTTCGATTTCGCATTTGGAAAGAGCAATATCCTGCCGGATACTGCTGTATTGAGATACCTGCTTGCCGAAAGTCGTTCTTTTTGAAACCCGTTGGCACATCAGTTCCAAAGCCCTTTCCGCAGCTCCGATCAGTCGCATACAATGGTGTATCCTTCCCGGCCCCAAACGTCCTTGTGCGATTGCAAAACCGCTTCCTTCTCCGACCAGAAGATTTTCTTCAGGGACTCTTACATTATCAAGTTCTATTTCCGCATGTCCTTCGGGAGATTCATACATTCCATAAACCCTAAGTGGTCGGATAACTTTGACTCCGGGGGTATCGGCGGGGACTAAAATCATACTTTGCTGGACATACCTATGAGCGGATGGATCTGTTTTTCCCATGACGATATAAATCTTCGTATTGGGATGCATGGCTCCGGAGGACCACCATTTCCGACCATTGATAACATATTCATTTCCTTCCTTTACAATCGAGGTTTCGATATTCGTAGCATCGGAGGAAGCTACTTGCGGTTCGGTCATTAGAAAAGAAGATCTGATTTCTCCATTCAATAAGGGAGTCAACCATTTTTTTTGTTGGGCATTCGTACCATATTTTGCTAGGACTTCCATGTTACCGGTGTCAGGAGCGGAACAGTTGAAAACCTGGGAAGACCATACCACCCGCCCCATTATTCGTGCTAGGGGAGCATATTCCAAATTGGTGAGGCCGGGGCTGAATTTTCCATACTCTTCCGGAAGGAATAAATTCCATAATCCTTCGGCTTTGGCGAGATTTTTTAATTCTTCGATTTTGGGATAGATCTGCCAGGGATTGTTTTCTGCAAATTCCAAATATTCCAATTCGATGGGATAGATGTATTGTTGCATGAATTTTTCCAGCTTGTCTTGTAATTCCAAGGATTTTGTAGAGTATTCGAAATTCATGTCTATATTTTTTTTGATGAGTCAAAGATAATCGGATTTATCCAATCTGATTTTAATTACTTTTATCCTAAATTTTAATTGAATATTCAAACGATGGCAATAGAGCAATATTTATCCCGGTTTTTTACAGAAGAGCATGAATTATTTCGAACGAGTTTAAGGGATTTTTTAAAAAAAGAAGTGGAACCTTTTATTCCGGAATGGGAAAAAGAACAAAGGATTCCGAAATCCATTTGGAAAAAAATGGGAGAGAAGGGTTTTCTCGGTTTATCCTATCCTGAAAAATACGGTGGTGCGGATTTGGACTTTTTCTTCGACGTGGTGTTCAATGAAGAAATAGGAAAAATGAATTCAGGAGGATTTGTCATTACCCAACAGGTCGTACAATATATGTCGGCTCCGTATATTCTGAAATACGGTTCAGAAAAATTGAAGGAAAAATATCTGCCCGGAATTATATCAGGAGAAGTCATCAGTTGTATTGGAATTACAGAACCGGATGCCGGTTCCGATGTTCAGAATATTCAAACGAGGGCAATCAGGGAAGGTGATTATTATATTGTCAACGGTTCCAAAACTTTTATTACGAATGGCGTTTATGGTGATATTGTTGTTGCGGTAGTTAAAACACCCGATGATGCCGGGAGGGATCGGATTAGTCTTTTGGTCATTGATTTAAATGCGGAAGGAATTTCAACTAGGAAATTGGATAAATTGGGTTGGCATGCTTCGGATACCGCCGAATTGAATTTTGATGATGTAAAAATTCCGATAGAAAACCTCATTGGAATCGAAGGCGAAGGATTTAAATATTTGATGAATGGTTTGCAACTGGAAAGATTGTGTTTTATTCCTTCTAGTGTTTCTACGATGGAATTCGCCATTGATTCCGCACTGCAATATATGTCAGAAAGAAAAGCCTTCGGAAGAACGATAAATAAATTCCAAGTTTTACGACATCGGATTGCACAATTGGCTTCCGAAGTAGAAGCCTTAAAAGCATTCTCATACCATTGTTGTCATCTGTATGATAATAATGTTTATGATGTGAAATTGTGTTCGATGGCGAAATTGATTTGTACCGAATTACATGAAAAAATAGCAACCCAATGTTTACAGTTTTATGGTGGCTATGGTTTTATGGAGGATTATCCGATGGCAAGGATGTACAGGGATGTAAGGGTAGGGACGATAGGTGGAGGTTCGTCGGAGGTGATGTGTGAGATTATTTCAAAAATGATTATTGATGATACGAATTATAAAAAGGCTGACGGAAATGTCAGAACTAATATCATAGAAAATAAAAAAGGGATTTCCCCTTTTACCGAAGAGCATCGAATGTTCAGGAAAACCCTCCTCGAATTTTTGAAAAAGGAAGTTGTTCCGCATGTTGACCAATGGGAAAAAGACGGGGAATGCCCTAGGAGTATTTATGAAAAATTCGGCGAGATGGGTTTGTTCGGGTTGGCCTTTGATGAAAAATACGGTGGGAC
>JAHDFN010000058.1:17978-20743 GCA_020628145.1 Saprospiraceae bacterium
AAAACAGATATCTGGCATAGCGTGATTTTACATGAAGAATTGGCAAAAGTAAATTCCGGTGGTTTTGCCGCCGCAATGGGGGCACATTTCTTTTTGGCTATGGTACATGTCAATGGAGAAGGAAATGAAGAACAAAAACAAAAATATCTGATTCCCGGAATCGAAGGGAAATTAATCGGATGCATGGCGGTAACAGAACCTTTTGGTGGTTCTGATGTGAAAGCCATCCGGACGACTGCCGTTAAGGAAGGAGACTATTACATCATTAATGGTTCAAAAACTTTTATTACCAATGGTGTAAACAGTGATTATATCGTTGCTGCCTGTAAAACCGATCCGGAAAAAGGAGCCCAAGGTGTAAGTATGTTCATTATCGAACGGGATAGGGAAGGGGTGTCTGCTACGAAATTGGATAAACTGGGTTGGCGTGCCTCCGATACAGGAGAAATTGCTTTCGATAATGTGAAGGTTCCTGTTTCTAATTTATTAGGTATTGAAAATATGGGATTTTATTATGTGATGGAGCATTTTGTTTCAGAGCGTTTATCGATGGCTTTAGGATCAGTAGCCATGTCGGAAAAAGCCATTGAATTGACTTTGCAATATATGTCGGAAAGGGAAGCCTTCGGTCGTCCGATAAATAAATTCCAAGTACTACGTCACCGTATTGCTAGGATGAGTGCGGAGATAGAAATGAATAAAAAATTTGTTTACTCATTGTATGAAAGATTTTCCAATGGTGAATATTTGGTGAAGGAAGCATCTATGGCGAAATTGTTGGCTACACAACTCAGCGATAGGGTTACTTTCGATTGCCTTCAAATGTATGGCGGTTATGGTTATATGGAGGATTATCCAATGGCCCGGATGTGGCGGGATTCCCGCTTGGGGCAAATCGGTGGCGGTACTTCGGAAATCCTTTGTGAAATCATTTCCAAAATGATGATCGAAGGGAAAGGGTATAAGACGGAAAAGGGTTGAAAGAATGGCTTCTGTTCGTAATTTATAACGTGTTCAGGTGGAAAAATATTTTTAGGGATTAGATATGTAAAGTCCTTTTTCAGGATTGAATGACTCATTAAGTATGAACTTACTTATTTAAGGTGAAATGGAAATTTTTTGGAAAATTAAATTCCTGAATACCGTTACATTCAAATCCTGAATCATGAAAAAGATAATTAATTTTTGCCTGTATTTTTTTGTAGGTATTTCTATCGGGTATTCTCAGGAATTTTGCCAAACGAATGTTAATCAACAAAATGCTTTGGAATTGGAAACGTTTTTTAAAAACAACCCAAGTAAAAACTACAATGGACAAAGACCTATGGTTCGATTAGCACTTCACAATATCGTTAATTTTAGTGGTGTCGGTAGTAATTCATGGGAAGATATCAGAAACGTTGTAAATGGGTTGCCTGCTTATTTTGAACAGCACAACATCTGCTTTACTGTTGTCAGTGAAGATGAGATTTCTAGTAATAGTTTTTTTTATTTGTCAGATTTTTGGGATTTTAATTTCACTTGGCAGGATATGGTCAAAACAAATGTTGTGAATAATGCAATTAATATATATATTGTTGCAGCTGCAAATAGTGGAGGCAAGGCTACGGGTTTTTTAAGTAATAATTGTTTATCGTTTCATGATATAGATTATCCTACTGTTTCTCTTTCAAACACACTTGGAAACACCAATACATTCAACAGTCAAGTTTTAGCTCATGAAATCGGTCACTGTCTGGGTTTGTATCATACTCATCAGGAAGGTTTTACGTGTTTCAATAATACCATTTCTTGTTTGGAAGAAATTCCAAGAAATGGTAATCTGGCAAATTGTAATGATTGTGGGGATTTTTTATGTGATACGCCTGCAGATCCAGGATTGGATTTTAGTACTGATAAGGTAAATAGTTCTACTTGTGAATATATTGGAGGTGAGACATTGAATGGGTTCGATTATCAACCGGATACCCGGAATGTGATGAGTTATACACTTCCGGAATGTATGCAGTGGTTTACGAAAGGACAAGGTATCAGAATGCGTAATTTTATATTGAATACTCCTTTTTTTGACGATTATGTAATTCCTGTCGATATAAATATAAGTGAAGATGTCATCGGTGATAAATATTATGGGACTGAATCATCTATATCTTCGACAGCAATACATACCGAAGGTCAACATGTTTATGAAGCCGGAAATGAAATTAATTTGGATCCTGGTTTCAGTATTTCTGCAACCAGCATAAATACTTTTGATGCAAGAATAGAATTGTATTCTTGTGTTGAACCTTTAGTTGAAAATTCTGGAAAAAGAATTTTTAATGAAATAGTAGAAGCAGATGAAGGAAATAACTTTAATGTATTCCCCAATCCGACAAAAGATGGAGTTTCACTTTCCTTTAATGATTTATTAGCTGGTGAACTAAGAGTTAGTATCCTTGACTTAACGGGGAAAGAAACATTGTTGTATGACGGATATATTGGTACGGGAGATAAGGCGGTTTTGTCTTTTGATTTATCGAATTTTTCAACAGGAATATATTTTATTCGATTATCTGGTAGTAATGTATATGAAGTGAAAAAACTGGTTATTGAATGATATCGATATAAAACTGTATTCGTACATTTTCAAGGAGCAAAATATAGTCACCTTTTATAAACAACATGGTTTTGTATCCTACCTGATTTTTAATCTGGATATTGTTTTTTCCTAAGTACAGGACAAAAAACAAAACCAGTTGCCGTGCGTGGTGTTTGTTCACCTC
>JAHDFN010000321.1 GCA_020628145.1 Saprospiraceae bacterium
GTATTTACTTGGATGGGAATGCGTCGGGAGCCATAACGATGGTGGTCTCGGGATTACATGCCGCTCACGTATTAGGAGGTATTGGAGCTTTGATTTTAGCGACATTACATGCCTTCATGTTACCTTATAAGGTAACTGAAATTAGAAAACAACGATTTGCCAGAACTGTAACGTATTGGCATTTTGTGGACATACTTTGGATATATCTATTGGTGGTATTCATCAATGTACTCTAAAGGAAGAATTATTATAAAAGAATCTAAATAATTAGTCATAATGGCTGAAAACACACTTGTACACGACGAAGCTGTTGATACGCAAGATGCATGGTCGGGAGGTAAGAAACCTTTCAAAGTCAGTTATGGTAAACTGATGATGTGGTACTTCCTACTTTCGGATGCCTTTACTTTTGCCGGCTTCCTGATAGCATATGGGGCATTACGTTTCAGTTCTCCTACATGGCCTGTACCCGATGTGGTATTTTCTACAGCACCATTCGGAATAGAAAAATGGTTTACATGGTGGGATGGTCAGGCACCATTGCTTTTCGTAACCTTCATGTCATTCCTATTGATCATCAGTTCCGTAACGATGGTTCGTGCCGTACAGGAGGGACACAGGGAAAATAAAAGAGGAGTAGCCTATTGGATGTTCCTCACTATCTTGGGAGGTATCGGATTCTTAAGCTGTCAGGCTTGGGAGTGGTCTAATCTGATTATAAAAGAGCATATGACGGTTACGACGAATCCTTTCGGTACCCATTATGAAGGAGGGACTTATTTGGAAGGAGATGGTCATCACATCAAAAAAGGAGATACCTTCAATGCCGGAGACGGATACCTTATACATAAGCATGGAAAAGACTTCCATCCGTTGAAATATAAGAACGAAGCAGGAGAGGAAAAAGTAATGGAAATGGGGCCTAAGGCTTTTGGTGCCTTATTCTTCTTCATTACAGGATTCCACGGTTTTCACGTATTCTCAGGTGTTGTTTTCCTCATCATTATTATGATAAATGTAATGAGTGGGCTTTATGTCAAACGGAAAAACGGCTACGAGATGGTGGAGAAGATCGGCCTCTACTGGCACTTTGTAGATTTGGTATGGGTATTCGTATTCCTTGTATTCTATTTATTATAATTCAAATTACTAAAAAGATATTCCGGTTTAACCGGTATTCATAGACGATAAAATTCAGATACAATGGCAGGTCATAGTTATGAAGAATCGATCAAATTGGTTTATAAGGGCTTAGTCCTTTTGGCCATCGTCACCTTGGTTGAGGTATTCTTTTCCTTATTGGGAAAAGGTCATATCGTTCCGGGATTGGAGGATATGTCTTGGGTAGCTTATGTGATAGGTTTCATCATCATCGTACTATCCATATATAAGGCATACTTCATCATTTATGAATTCATGCATATGAGATATGAGGCAAAAGGCTTGGCCATGACGGTACTGCTTCCAACCTTACTATTGGTTTGGGCGATTATTGCTTTCTTCCAAGAAGGCTCCGAGTGGAACAATAGCCGGGAGAAGGTGAAAACTAGAAATGAAAAGCAAGCCGATACTTATTTCCTAGAAGGGGAAAAGAGAAGGGATGTCAAAATAATACATCATCATGATGCAGTACCCGGACATGATGCAGACGGTCATGGTCATCATCAGCATGACGGGCATGGCCATAATGGAGGAGACGGGCATAATCATAATGACGGACAAAAACATGAAAATCATGGAGATGTCCAAGGACAGGATGGGCATGATCATGAGCATCATGGAGACAAGAATGAACATCATTAATTCATTATGGATTGATTTTGATAAAAAGGCGGGATGCACATTGATGTTTCCCGTCTTTTTTATTGGAACATCTGTTGTTAATTTTTGTTTTGTTATAAACGATTGTAGATGGAAGAAATAAGTACAGGCCGGAAAGTTGTCAATTATGTTGCTCTTTTTTTATTCCTAGTAGTTTTGCCCTTGGGATCTTGGTTCTTTTTGAATACGGGTGCTAATTTTTATAGGGGAGTGATGGCTGAGTTGGATGAATACGGAAGCCTGCCTGATTTCAATGTAATGAATGCCAAAGGCGAAAATATTACAAGGAAAAATTATGAAGGAGCATTGACGATAATCGGTTTTAGAAACAAGGTAGAAGATGAGAAATCCCTAGGAATGATGAAATATATCTATGACCAATTCACTGAAAATCCGGGGGTGCTTTTCATGACAGTGGATAGTGCGAAGGATAGTACGGATGTATTGGATTTCGATTCGTATGCCAACAGATTCGGAATTGATAAGGATAAGTGGATATATGTTCGGGATGATGAATTTACCCGTACATTCAAAACCAAGGAGAAACACTCTTTGAAAAAGAATTTTGCATTAGTGGATACGAGCATGATGGTCAGGAATTATTATCCTTATGACGATAGTCTCAAAATGAATAGACTGATAACAACAATGTCTCTCTTAATGCCTCGACCCGAAAAAGCCCAAATAGTTTTTGAACCTGAAAAAGAGAAATAGGAAATGGCAGATTTGGAAAAAGCAAAGAAATTAAATAGGGTAGCTTGGGTTGTAACTGTAGTAGTCTTGGCACTGATAGGTATGATGCGACGGGTGAAGATAGATTTACCCGAGGGGATGGATCTTTCCTTTCTTCCCCCTTTTCATTCGACGATGAATGCCCTTTGTGCAGTGGCTTTGATTGCCGCATTGGTTTTCATTAAGAAAAAGGACATGAAAAACCATCAGAGGGCTATCAATGTGGCGATGCTTTTTTCAGTGCTTTTTCTTTTGTCCTATGTCGCTTATCATTTCACTTCCCCTGAAGTCATATATGGTGATGTGAATGGAGACGGACTATTGGATGATGCGGAATCTGTTGCCGTTGGAAACATGAGAATCGTTTATCTTGTCCTATTGATTTCCCATATCATTACTGCGGGGATAATATTGCCCTTTATCCTGTTTACATATATCAGAGCATACACCGGACAATATGAGCGTCATCGGAAAATGGCCAAATTCGTTTTTCCGTTATGGTTATTCGTAGCGGTTTCCGGCCCCATCTGTTATCTGATGTTGAAACCTTATTATGGTTAAAAGCTCTAGCCGCTTTTAATTTTTTGTAACTTTGATTCATAATTCTGAAGAGATGAGAAAAAATATCCTTTCGATTTTACTTGTAGGTACACTCCTTATACTATTTTCCGAAGATGCTTCAAGCCAATGTGCGATGTGTAAGGCTACGGCAGAACAAAGTGATCAGATAGGTCTGAATCTGGGAATATTCGTCCTATTCATCATGCCTTATCTGGTGGTAAGTACCATCGGTTTTC
>JAHDFN010000322.1 GCA_020628145.1 Saprospiraceae bacterium
GGAAGCCCTTGCTATCCTCATTGATCAGATTACCCTTCGAATCGAAAATCGAAACGGCTAGGTTTTTTTTATTGATTGAACAAATGATTTTAGAAGATGATATGATCAATTGTTTGCTTTCTTCAATAATGTTTAACTGAACTTTTTTTCTTTTGAATTTAGGATCAATCGCATAAGAAAAATCCTTGGGGAAGAATCCGTTTGTAGTGTATCTGAAACGGATGATGTCGGTGGTAAGGAATTCCAATATTAATATTACATTGTTTTCTGAATGGATGAAAATCTTTTTTCCTTCTTGGAAGAAGTTGCTGAATCTTTCCGGATGGAACTCCCTATGGTTGAAATCCGTCTTTGCTAACATTTCTTTTTTATTTGTAACTTGCTATCTAAAAAATCAATCTACTTGTCTGGTAAATCCATCACGAAACTCGATTCCGGTTTTTATACACGAACAGATGTCGTAAAAATAGCCAAAGAATTATTAGGTAAAATCCTAGTATCCGAAATTAACGGAAAAAAGACAAAAGGTCGGATTGTGGAAACGGAAGCATACAGGGCTTCGGATGATAAGGCATGCCACGCCTATGGTTATAAAAAAACCATTCGTACTAAGACGATGTTTGAAGAAGGAGGTGTAGCTTATGTTTACCTTTGTTATGGTATTCACCACCTTTTCAATGTGATAACATCAGTCAAGGGAGAACCGGAGGCCGTCCTGATTCGGGCATTGGAACCCCTCGAAGGCATTGATGTCATGATGGAAAGGAGAGGCTTGGCCCAACTGGAAAAAAGATTGACTAACGGCCCAGGTGTATTGAGCAAGGCTATGGGATTGAATTATAAAATACATAATGGAATGTCTTTAAGCAGTTCCGAGATTTGGATTGAAAATGATGGAGTGGATATTCCTGAAAAAGATATTTGGGCAAGCAGAAGAATAGGGATCGATTTTGCGGGAGAATGTGCCTTATGGGATTGGCGTTTCCGAATTAGGAATAACCCCTGGGTTGGGAAAGCCAAAGGTAAAGGAGAATAATCATGGAAGAAAAAGATAAAAAAAATACCGACCAGCGACTATTGAAATGGAGGCTTGTCCTGGGCAAGGGGGCCGACCCACAGGGAGATATCGAAATGGATGGTGAAGCACAGGGAGTAGATGAAACTTTGGAATCCTTATATGATAATGATAGACAAGGAGGATTGGGTAATTCCTCTCCGAATGTTAACCGTTGGCTGGGGGATATCCGAAAATACTTTCCTACTTCGATGGTACAAATCATGCAAAAGGATGCAATGGATCGCCTGGGACTCAAGGAAATGCTCCTGGAACCCGAAATGCTTGAATCTGTAGAACCCGATGTCGATTTGGTGGGTACCCTTTTAAGCCTTAATAAGGTGATGCCGGGTAAAACAAGGGAGACCGCCAGAGTAGTTGTAAGGAAAGTTGTTGTGGAACTGGAAAAAAGATTGTCCAATAAAATGAGGGAGGCCGTAGAAGGGGCATTGAATCGCAGTGTAAGGAATCGGAGGCCGAAACTCAATGAAATGGATTGGCATCGAACCATCAGGGCTAATATGAAACATTATCAAAAGGACTACAAAACCATTATACCCGAACAGTTATGGGGCTATGGCCGTAAAGGCCAATCCCTGAAACATGTTATCCTGTTAGTCGATCAATCCGGCTCTATGGCGACATCGATGGTCTATGCTTCGGTTTTCGGAGCAGTCATGGCTTCCTTGAAATCGGTAAAGACAGACATGATCGTTTTCGATACCTCGGTTGTGGATTTGACCAAAGAACTCCAAGATCCTGTGGAACTGCTTTTTGCTACCCAGTTGGGAGGAGGGACCGATATCAATAAGGCACTCACTTATGCAGAACAATTGATTTCACGACCGGAAGATACTATTCTGATGCTAATATCGGATTTGTTTGAAGGAGGTAATGAAAGGGAAATGCTCCGTAGGGCTGCAACGATCAAGGCAAAGGGAGTGGCATTTGTCACTTTGTTGGCTTTAAGCGATGAGGGTGTACCCAGTTTTGATTCCGATGTGGCAAGGAAATTCGGAGCAATGGACATCCCTTCATTTTCTTGCACACCCGACCAATTTCCCAGCCTAATGGCAGCGGCAATCAAAAAGGAAGATATTTCGACTTGGATGGCTAAAAACGGGGTGGTGAAAAAATAAAATCCAACAATAAATTTCTCTTGTATATTTTTTGTGATAACCGTTGTCGGATTTAAGATGTGCAATAAAATAAATTTTAATTAAATTCCATAAATCTGACATTCAGTTAGTTATGATGTTATTTTTAATTTTTCATTGAAAAAAAGTAATTCTAGGGAACGATAATGGAAATAAAGGGCTTTATATTGGTGTGCTTGCAAATGAAGCACATATTCTTCAAAATAAAATTTAATGAAGGTGCAATTTATTCATAATAAATATCAGAAAAACATAACCGGTAAAGGGTTATGGATTTCCCTCGGACTGAGTTCGGATATATGCCCCGGGAGTTTTGGGGCCAGGCCGGACGAACGGGATATCAATTGCCTTCTCTAATTACCTTCCTCAAAGGAGGTTCGTAGTTAGAGAAACGACTACGAACCTTAAATACTTTTTTACAAGTCTGGAGTTTTAATTACTCGAAACGTAGTTGTACACAGGGCATTTTTGAAATAAAAGAAAAAGTGGTACTGAAGCATTAGCGTTACTTCGTGGCGAAATTGGAATACGCACAGATCGTTGAAAATCTGCGACCGTAAAGGTCTTGAGGGTTCGAGTCCCTCCCTGGCCGAAAGGCCGGTCACGCTGGCTAACTATGTCCACTTAAGAATAATAGATGATACCGACGCATTGTGTTACTTCGTAGCTCATTTGGTTAGAGCATTAGATTGTTACTCTAAAGGTAGCGGGTTCAAATCCTGCCAATGTGGTTTAAGATCACATTACTAACACAGGCAAATTTAGTTCATCTGTTTTTTCAAAAAACAACATTAGGTCTGAAAATCCCCGCCTCGATGGCCGGGAAGCAGACATGCCCATAAGGGAGACATATTAAAACGGTAGCGTAGTTCAATCAGGCAGAGCAGGGGATTGTCTATCCTCAAGTTGCGGGTTCGATTCCCGTCGTTACCGCTATGGAATGATCAAAGGATTATTCTGTTTTAAAATGGAATTCTGAATGAATCGGGGGCACATGTACCAAGGCTTGGCGATACTGATTTGCAATCAGCATGTGGTGGGTTCAATTCCCATTGCTTCCACGAAAATTAGCAGGAGTAGCTTAATGGCTAAGAGCACTAGGTTTGGGACCTAGGGGGTGTCAG
>JAHDFN010000059.1 GCA_020628145.1 Saprospiraceae bacterium
TATTCCATTCGAATGTAACATCCTGCTCAGTAACTCCCATCATGAAAGTACCCCCTTCAATCAATACCAGATTAGGACCGGTTTCCTGGCCTTCATAATCACGTTTTTCAAACCCACCCCATTCGGTATCATTGTATTTCCAACCTGTAGTGGATGAACGCTCCTTGCTTTTACATCCTGACATTAGCAAGGAAAGCACCAAAAGTGCAAAACAAAACCCCAAAAGATTCTTCATGTAAGCTTAGGTTTTCTTTTTTTACGAGAAATTAGACTAACAAATATAAACAAAAACCGTTTCTAACCGACAAAATCGGTTGACAAAATGATTTTAACATCTCAAAATAGTTCTACCTAAAGATTTTCAGGCAATCATTATAATCAGGAGGACGTTTTCTTCCTGCATCGAAATTGAGGATCACACTTACTTCATGGGAGCCATTGGATTCGGTTTGCAAGCCGGAAACCGTCCAATCGTAGCTATATCCTATTTTAAATATTCCTTTATTGAATCCTATTAGGAAAATAGCTGCATCGGAATTGGCAAAAGTATGTCTGAACCAAACACCACCAAAAATCGGACCTAATCCTACGTAGGTACCGAGATTCAATTGCTGAAAGGATTTTTGCTTGGTGTACATCAAATTCGGTGATATAAACGCAGGAAAACGGCTCTTATTGTCTTTTGTCAAAGAAAATTGAGCTCCTCCGTGGAAGGAAAGCCTCATTGGAAGCCCCTCTAATAAACTTTCATTGATTTCCAATAAGCTTTCATCCGGGGTATTGATATGAAATGCAGAAACACCGGCATAAAACATCCTACTGTAAAACAAAAGGCCGGCAGAAGCATTGAAAGATGATTTGCTTAGAATTTCAGGTCTGTTTTCCTCAGATATCTGTGTTTGCCCATCTATTGGATCCAGCTGATCCAAAAAAACCAGTTTATCCCAGTCCAAGCTTACCTGATGTATTCCCACTTGAACACCTCCCTTGAGATTTATATCCTCTGTGATCGGTAATCTATATGCATATGTCAAATTAAAGGCTCCGGTATTGTAAACACCATCTCCTGCCCTATCCATCATGATAGAAACCCCTAAGCCACTTTTGAGGTTTTCGAAATACTGATCATAAGATACTGCATAAGTAACATATGCATTAAATATGGATGACCATTGATTTCTATAATTCAATGCAATGTGGGGAGCATATGTATTTCCGGCAAAAGCCGGATTGAGGTTTAGGGGAGATGCATAGAATTGGCTGAATACAGGGTCTTGTGCATTCAATCGTCCTCCAATTGACAAAAGACATATAAAAAACAAACCACAGATACAGACTTGTAAATTACGATCCATTTAATCTCCTAGCAGGTATTATCTTTAATGAATGTTCAATAATGGAAACAGTTCTTTCCACCATTTAGAATTAAGAACAACACAAGGTGGCACCTAATTATAAGATAAACTCGTAATTATCTTATAATTGTATGTTATCAAAACAATACAGGATTTCTTTTAACGTTTCCATAACATTTAGTGGGTTTACCAACCCATTAATTCAAGAACTTAATCCAGCAGAATGCAATATAGGAATTATTCGGCTCTACTCTTTTTCATATTTTTCTGTTTTCGCACAATTAACGGACAGCAGACAATTGAAATATCGGAAACCCTGGTTTGGTCCGGTGAAAACCCTTTGGAATTTGAAGAGGGTTTCACAACTAATGACCCAAGCCAACTCCCCTTGTACATGACGCGAATACCTCTCCGCAGTGGAGGGGTTCCTAATGCACGTATTGTAAATACAGAATTCCAAGAACTCGATTTGGATGGCCAATTTGACAGAAT
Source organism: Saprospiraceae bacterium (assembly GCA_020628145.1). Taxonomy (GTDB): domain Bacteria; phylum Bacteroidota; class Bacteroidia; order Chitinophagales; family Saprospiraceae; genus JAHDCE01. The sequence goes on from JAHDFN010000059.1 coordinate 1,848, forward strand.
AGGAACCCATATTAAAATACATACTTCCATTGAATGGGAGAGGCGGAAGCCCTATTGCAAGATATCTATGATTCCTATTGTAAAATCAGGGCAAAGCTATGAAAAACTAACCCGTTTCAAATTACTGATTAATATCCAACCCCAAGCTCTTCCGGTTTCTTTAAGGGACAACACCTATACATCAGCCTTACGTGACGGGGACATTTATAAAATCGCCACTAACGAAACAGGAATTCACAAACTAACTTACGATTTCCTAAAAAATGAACTTAATGTCCCGAATCTGGATGATATAGATCCTCGCCAAATCAAAATATATGGTAATGGCGGAGGGAGTTTACCTAGAAAAAACAATGACTTCAGATATGATGATCTGATAGAAAATGCCATACAAATCAGTGGGGAAAATGACGGCTCCTTTGATCCTTCCGACTACATTCTTTTTTATGGCGAAGGCTCCCGTAAAAGAACAATGGATTCAGCCACTTCGACATTCGGATTATCCAACAACATATATGATGATAGGAATTATTATTTCATCAAAATATCTCCTGGCAATGGCTTAAGGGTTACCAACCAAAATTCATCAGCCAATCCGACATTCACAACTGATTCTTATGATGATTTTATCGTGTTGGAAGAAGATTCTTATAACCTTCTTCATGATTACAGTGGTGGAAGTGGCTCAGGTTATTTATGGTTCGGGGATCGTTTCGATCTGATTACCGAAAAGGATTATGATTTCAATATCGGTAACATAGATCCGTCCATCCCTATCCGTTTCCATGTTGAGATGGTCGCCCGTAGGGATGGGGGAAGCAGCCGCTTCAATATAACAACAGGAGGAGAAACCTTTCAAAGCAATTCCATGGGGCCGGTAAATACTTCCAATGTGGAAGCCGTATATGCCCGTAGGGGAATCATATCCGGTGAAACCTCGGCTACTTCCAATCTCCGCCTCAAATTGGAATACAATTCTCCCGGAGGAGAAGCTTGGCTGGATTTCATCAGATTGAATTTCAGGAGGCAATTGGTGCTAGGAAATGAACAGATGACTTTCAGGGATCTTACAACCATAGGGCAGGGCATTACGGAATTTAATGTCAACGGATTAGGCGGCAATGCTCTAATCTGGGACATTACCAACCCCTTGATGCCCCTCTCCCAACAATTTTCCAGTACCGGGCAACAAGCTTCTTTTTCGGTACCAACCGATGAACTCAAAGAATTCGTAGCTTTTGATACTCAATCCGACTTACTTTCAGCGGAAGCCATTGGCTCCATCCCCAATCAGAACCTGCATGCGATAGACAATGTGGACGCCTTGCTGATATATCATAAGGATTTTGAAGTAGCTGCTCAGCAATTGAAAGAACATAGGGAAAACCATTCGGGAATAACCATCGCTATGGCTGATATCGAACAGGTATATAATGAATTCTCTTCCGGCTCGCTTGACCCCATCGCCATTCGGGATATGGCCAAAATGATTTATGACCGAACAGATGATTTCAGATACCTCATATTGATGGGAGATGGTTCTTTCGATTATAGGGATGTATATGAAATCGGTGTTAACTCCAGATTCATTCCCGTTTTTGAAACCCTTGAGTCACTTGCTCCGATAGAAGCCTTCCCTTCTGATGATTTCTTTGTACTATTGAGTCCGGAAGAAGGAGAAGATCTGGACGGGGCATTGGATATTGCCGTTGGTAGGCTACCCGTCAAAACAGTATTTGAAGCCCAAGCCGTAGTGAACAAGATTATACGTTATGATACCGCCCCGGAATGTCTGGGAGACTGGAGGAACAACATTACATATCTGGCAGATGACGAAGACAACAACACACATATCAATCAAGCAGATGGAATAGCTACGACCATTGATACCGCCTATGAAAACCTCAATATCAATAAAATATACTTCGATGCGTTCCAACAGGTTTCCTCTACCGGAGGAGATTCCTATCCAGACGCACAAGCCTCTATCAACAGTTCGATTTTCAAGGGTCAATTGGTCATGAATTATCTAGGACATGGCGGCCCTACCGGGTGGGCACAGGAAAGGGTTCTATTGGTTTCCGATGTCAATAGTTGGACGAATAAATACAAGCTGCCCCTTTTTGTTACGGCCACTTGTTCATTCACCTCCTATGATGATCCAGATGGGGTAAGTGCGGGAGAATTGGTCTTCCTCAATGAAAACGGAGGCGGAATTGGTTTATTCACAACAGTCAGGGCTGTTTATTCCAATGCCAATAAAAGGCTGACCGAATCCACATTCAACACCCTGTTTGAAAAAGTAGGTGGAGAATATCCACCTATGGGAGAAATCCTTCGTTTAGCCAAAAACAATAATGCACAGGATACCACAACTACTAATGCACGGAAATTCACCCTCATCGGTGATCCTACACAGCACCTTGCATTACCTGATTATGGTGTAAGCACTACCGAAATCAACGCTATCCCTGTTAGTTCCAATAGTCTGGATACTTTATCAGCATTACAACGGGTCACAATTACCGGCATGATTACAGATACCAATGGTAATATCATGTCTGATTTCAACGGCACTGTATTCCCAACTATTTTTGATAAGAAAAAAGTAATTTCCACTTTAGTCAACGATCCTGACAATGAAGATTTCTCCGGAAGCTTCCCTAAGGATTTCCTCTTACAAAAAAATATCATTTTCAAAGGGTCTGCCAGTGTAACCAATGGCCTGTTCAGTTTTACATTCATCGTCCCTAAAGACATAGATTACGAATTCGGGCAGGGAAGAATCAGTTATTATGCACAAGATGGCACCTCTAAGGATGCTACAGGATACTATGACAATATTATCATTGGGGGGACTGCCTCTGATCCTATAGTTGATGACACTCCTCCATTAGTAGAAGTATTCATGAATGATGAAGAATTTCATTTTGGGGGATTAACGAATCAAAATCCGATTATCTACGTAAAGTTATCTGACGATTTTGGTATAAACGTTGCAGGGTCAGGAATAGGACATGATTTGACAGCTATTTTGGATGACAATACCCAAAGCACCATTATCATGAATGATTTCTATGAAGCCGAAGTCGATGATTTTACGAAAGGAAAGGCACAATACCCTCTGAACAACCTGGCTCCCGGCCTTCATACCTTACGGGTTAAAGGATGGGATATTGCCAATAATTCAGGAGAAGGATATACGGAATTCATTGTTGAAGATGATGCAGGTGTGGCATTGGAACATGTCCTGAACTATCCGAACCCCTTTACGACAAGTACCGAATTCCAATTCGAACATAACCAAGCAGGACGCAACCTCAGGGTACAGGTTGACGTATATACTGTTTCCGGTAAATTGGTTAAAACCATCCATCAGGAAGTTTTTGCCGATAGTAACCGAATAACAGGAATCAACTGGGATGGGAAAGATGATTTTGGTGATAAATTAGCCCGTGGAGTTTATCTATATAAAGTCAGCATAGCTAACTTTGCCGGAGAAAATTTAAATGACACGATAAGCAGCGAATTTGAAAAATTAGTCATTTTAAGATAAGAATGACTCTTTAATAACAAATAGGGTTAATCCGGTTATCTACTATATTCCCCTATTGCCCTTTGACGTTTTAAATAAAATTTACTAACAGAAGAAAATTATAATTATAATATATGATGAAAGTTTACCCTAGTATTTTTTAATCTTATATTTGCAGACTATTTTAAAATAACACTTGGTTATGAAAAAATTCTTATGGGTACTTTTCACAATACTTGTAACCATATCAATATCCCAAACACTTCAAGCCCAGGGGTTTGGTTGCGATTTCAATATTGATTCAGGTCAATGGGAAGGGCCTGATGGAGGTCCATGTACTAACACTATTATCACTGCGGTTCCTTTTCTTAGAATTATTCCGGAAGCCCGTTCCGGAGCAATGGGAGATGCGGGAATAGCTATTTCGCCCGATGCCAACGCCATGCATTTCAACAATTCCAATTTGGCTTTTGCCGAAAACCGTATTGGTGTCGCCGCTACATATACTCCCTGGTTGAGATCCTTGGGACTCACCGATGTATATATGGCGTACTTGTCAGCATATACCAAATTCGGAGATAAACGGAATCAAGCGGCCGGATTCGGGTTGAGGTATTTTTCATTGGGTCAGATTGACTTTACAAATGAGAATGGTGAAACGATTGGTAACGGACGGCCTAATGAGTTTGAGCTGACCGGTGCATATTCCAGAAAACTGACCGAGACTTTCTCAGTAGGTGTAGGCGCCAAATTCATTTATTCCAATTTGGCTTCCGGCCAAAGTGTCGGAGGTGTTGATATCAAACCCGGTATTACCGGTGCTGCCGATATTTCGTTTACTTTCAGTAAGCCTATGAAACTGGGGGGAATGGAAGGTAGGACAACCACTGGTTTGGCTATTTCCAATATCGGCCCTAAAATCACCTATACTAATTCCATCAACAAAGATTACATCCCTACCAATTTCGGTTTGGGAACTGCCTTGGAATTGGATTTGGATGAATTCAACTCTCTGACCTTCGCATTGGATTTGAATAAACTGCTTGTTCCTACTCCTCCGATTTTTTCTGTTGACGACAATGGAAACCTAGTGGATCAGGATGGTAACCCCATCAGTAATGATGGAGATGAAATCCCGGATTATAAACAACAAGGATTGGTCGGAGCCATGTTCAGTTCCTTCGGAGATGCTCCTGACGGATTCGGTGAGGAAATGAGGGAGTTCATGATTTCCATCGGTGCAGAATATTGGTACGATAAGCAATTCGCCGTAAGAGCGGGATATTACTGGGAACACAAAACCAAAGGAAACCGTAAATTCTTTACCGTAGGATTAGGACTGAAATATAGTATTTTCGGTCTGAATTTCAGTTACCTCGTACCTACGTCGAATCAGCGTAATCCATTGGATAATACCCTGCGATTCACTTTATTGTTTGATATTGCCGACAAGGATGATGAAGACTTATAGTCTTTGTATGATTTTATTCTCGAAGTTGTTAAAAATGATTCAATAATTCGATTGCAAACCACTTTTAAACAACTTCATCATCAGAAAACGGATTCTTCAAGCGGAGAATCCGTTTTTTTATTTCCCGTTTTAAACCTAATGATTAATTTAAAGTCTGAAAGGTAAATCAAATCATTTGGAAGCCATTCAAAAACATTTCGATCCGGATAAGGAAATTTTGGAACTGCTCAATGATTCCAATAGCCGTGAACAAGGTTTCAGGTTGCTCGTTTCGACTTATCAGGAACGGATGTATTGGCAAATCCGAAAAATGGTCATCGATCATGATGACACCAATGACGTTTTACAAAATGCCTTTATCAAAGTATCTAAGGGAATTCAAAATTTCAAAGGAGATTCAAAATTATATACCTGGCTACATCGAATTTCAATCAATGAATCGATTACTTTTTTGAATAAAAAGAAAAAAAAGGCCACGACTTCCATAGATCGGGAAGACACCGGGCTAGAACATACGCTAAAGGCGGATCAATATTTCGATGGGAACGAAGTCGAAATATTATTGCAGCAGGCTTTGGATACGCTCCCCGACAAACAGCGACAGGTGTTTTTATTGAGATACGAGAGCGAGATGAGTTATCAGGCCATATCCGACTTGCTTGGAACATCCATAGGAGGGTTGAAAGCTTCCTATCATCATGCGGTCAGGAAAATAGAATCTTTCATCAAGGCCCGTTAAACCTTTTGTGTTTTTTCGAGTCCAATGAACGGAATTGATTATGAAAAAGAAAAATAACATAGGAGACGAATTGGAGAGCCTCTCCCCTTTCCTATCCGAAAAGATGAAGGAAAGAGAAGGAGGATTCAAGGTTCCGGATGGATATTTCGAACGGCTTACCGACCAAATCATGAACGGTGTCCGGGAAGAAGGCGAATCCGCTACCGTTAGAAGCATCTCATCGGCGAAGTTCAATAAAAAAAGAAATCCAATCCGTTGGATTGCTGCCGCAGCATCAATGCTTTTGCTTATCGCTGCAGGATTCTGGATGATGAACAACACGACTTCCATCCCGGAAGGAAACCAATGGGCGGAACTTGAAAGTTATAATGAAGAACAAATTCTCAAATATTTGGATGATAATACAGCGGAGTTCGATTTGGATGATTTAGTGGAAAGTGGGATGGTCGGTTATTCTGAATTGGGGTACAATGCCGTGGATCAGCTATCGGATGAGGAAGCGGTCGATTATCTTGACGTCATTCTAGATGAAATTTCGGATGATATATAAAATATTGCCAAAATGAAGAATTCAATGCTGCTTACAATCATCATGTGTATCGCCTTTATGGGCGTTACTTTTGGACAACCTCCCGGTCGTGGGGGAATGAGCAAGGATGCCAAAGCAAAAATCGAGGCTTTACGCAAAGGATATATCAATGATAAATTGGAGTTGACGGATGCTGAAAAGGGTGAGTTCTGGCCGATTTATGATGAATTCAGGAAAAAGGAAAAGGAATTGGCCAAGAAAATGAGGCCGAAGAAGGTTCCCTTCGATCAGATGGATGAAGCAGAATCAAAAGCATTCCTTGACAAGCATTTCCAATACGAGGAAGAAAGATTGGCTTTGAAGAAAGAATTTTTCGAAAAATTGTCCGGGGTCATTCCGGCTAATAAACTCATAAGGTTACACCGAGCGGAGAAATCATTCAAGGCAGAAGTATTGAAAAGAGTCAAGAACCGGAGGGAAGAGATGAGGGACCGGAAAAGAGAACGACCCGGCGGCCCGCCGCCGCATAACCGTAATTGATGAGAAAATAAAAAAGGGAACCTTCCGGTTCCCTTTTTTATTTTACATTTTCTACTTTGAATTTAGGGCAACCACATCCGGCCTTGCATCCGGTGGTACCGGCGATGAAGGCTATGAGGGCAATTATGGCTAAAAACTTATAGGTCTTTTTCATTTGCATTACCTTTATTCACAATTATGGGTGGGAATCCCCTACCCTTCTATTCATAACGCAAAATACAAAAAAACATTTTAACTCATCGGAAAAAGAAAAAACATACTGGTTGCCGTTTTGGATTGGGGTTTGGGGCATGCCACCCGATGCATTCCTATTATCAATGCTCTGATGCAATCGGGCCATCGGGTTGTTTTGGCATCCGACGGTCGATCATTCTTATTGTTACAGCAGGAATTCCCCCACTTGACCGTCGAAGAATTATCCCATTACGATATTCATTATGATTCAGGCAATATGGTCATGAATATGGCCCGGCAATTACCCAAAATCACTTATTGCACCTTTGCGGATCATTTCAAAGTGCGGAAAATCGTCAAAGAATATGATATAGATATGATTATTTCGGATAATCGTTTCGGTTGTTTCCATTTCGGCAAACCTTCTTATTTCATCACCCATCAGTTGAATTTGGATATCCCTAACCCCATTGCCCGTTTTTTAGGTAATGCAGCCAACCGTTTTTGGATCGCCCGTTATCAGGAATGTTGGATTCCGGATTTTAAACACCGTCCGAATATTTCCGGAAAATTATCTCACCCCAGCCCCTTGAAAAAGGTAAAATACATCGGAGCTTTGAGTCGAATGAAAAAAATGGAAATTTCAAAAAAATACGATTGCTGCATTATCCTTTCCGGACCTGAACCACAACGAACTTACTTGGAAGAAAAACTAATTGAACAAGCCAAAAAAATAAAAGGAAATATAATTTTAATCAAAGGAAAAACAGAGAAAAACGAAATTATCGAATCCGATAATCTAACCATCTATTCCTATATGAATTCCGAAGAACTGAATAAAACGATTTGTGCTTCGGAATTTGTGGTTTCCCGATCCGGATATAGTACTTTAATGGATTTATCCGTATTAGGAACAAAAGCCTTATTAATCCCAACACCCGGACAAACCGAACAGGAATATCTGGCACGACATTTTCATGAACAGGAAATTTTCATGATGCAACAACAACACGAAATTGATTTAGAAAAAGCAAGGGATGAAATTAAAAATTTCAAGGGAATGCATATTGAGCATCCGGACAATTCCCTTGCATTATTTTTCGAAAATCCAATCCAATAAAAAAGGGATGGAAAAATCCCATCCCTTTTTTATTTTATAATTCCTCTATGTAGAGGACAAAACTTATTCAATCGCCTTGTCAGGTGTTAGTTCACCTGACAAATGCTAGTGAAATGGAGTGTGCGAGGTGAACAAACACCACGCACGGCACTGGTTTTGTTTTTTGTCCTGTACTTATAATTTCTCTAAAAGGAATTCAGTCATTTTAGTATATAAATGCAAGCGGGTCAGTCCTCCATAAATTCCATGATTCTTATTCGGATAAAAATAAGTATCGAATTGTTTATTATTCATGATTAATGCATTGGCCATTTCTGCCGCGTTTTGAAAATGGACATTATCATCTGCCACACCATGTACCAACAAATAATTCCCCTTTAACCGATCTGCGAAATACACCGGGGAATTTTCCTTGTATCCATCAGGATTTTCTTTTGTATCCTTCATATATCTTTCGGTATAAATCGTGTCATACCATTTCCAACTCGTTACCGGAGCCACGGCAATCGCTGCCTTGAAAACATCATTACCTTTCAGGATACAAAGCGTGGACAAATAACCTCCGTAACTCCAACCGAAAATCCCGATGCGGGAAGCATCTACATATTTTTGTTTGCCCAACCATTTCGCCGCTTCAATCTGATCAATGGTTTCGTATTTCCCTAATTGCAGATACGTCATCTTTTTAAATTCCTCACCTCTTCCACCAGTTCCACGATTATCCACACAGGCAACAATATATCCCTGCTGTGCCAAATGCTGATACCACCAATAACTGAAAGCATCCCATGAATCGGTCACTTTCTGGCTCCCCGGACCACCGTATTCGGTCATGAAAACCGGGTATTTTTTATTTTCGTCAAAATCAGTGGGTTTCAATATCCAACCGTTCAATTCGACGCCTTCCGAAGTTTTGAAATCGAAAAACTCTACCGGGCTGACATCATGTTCCTTGATAATTGACTTCAGTTTACTATTATCTTCTATGCCCCGGATTTTCTTACCGGACAAATCATAAACCGTATATGAACGTATTAATTGTACTATGGGATTAAATAATCGAAAGTACTACTGAATTGTGCAGAAATCCAACCTTTCGATTTTGTCATTTTTTTTCTTTTCCCTCCTTTCATGGAAGTAGAATACACATATCTTTCTAATGGGGATTCTTCTGTAGATTGGAAAAATATTTTTCCTTTTTTCTCATCCACTCCATAAAAGTCCGTCACCTCCCAATCTCCTTTGGTCAACTGCTTCACTAGCTTCCCTTTCATATCATAAAGATAAACATGATTATATCCGTCTTTTTCACTCGTCCAAATAAATTGGTTTCCATTTTCCAAAAACGTCAAATTATCATGTATGTCAACATAATATTTATTTTTCTCTCTAAACAAGGTTGAAGTCTCTCCGGTTTTAGCATCTGCCAATACCAATTCCAAATCATTCTGCCAACGATTCATTTTAAAGACACATAATTTATTCGGATTTTTCGTCCATTTTACACGAGGGACATATTCATACTCATCTCCCAAATCAACCGGTAAGGTTTCTTCGCTTTCCAAGTCATATAAAAAGACATATACTTTAGAATTATCCTCTCCTACTTTTGGATATTTGAACGTCTGATATTCCGGGTATGCACCATCTTTATACAAGGTCATTGTAAATTCCTTTACCTTGCTTTCATCAAATGCCATGTAGGCTATTCTTTTACTATCAGGAGACCACCAAAATGCTTTGGCAAATGAAAATTCTTCTTCATACACCCAATCTGCCGCACCGAAAATCCAATGATTAAAACTCCCGTCAATTGTCAATTGTTGCTCTTTTCCCGTCTTCAGGTTTTTATAGTAAAGATTATTTTCAAACACATAAGCGACCTTATTCGCATCGGGAGAAAATGTGGCATATTGTATTTTCCCCAAATCGGATATTTTTTCCATTTTACCCGATTTCACATCATACATGAAAAATATCGCTTTCGATGACCGCCGATAAATCGATTCCGTTTCTGTGCGAATCATAATTTTCGATTCATCACTATTAAACGAATAACCATCGATTTTCTCCAATCCTTTTTCACTTATCTTTCCGACATCTAAAACAACACCGACTTCCTTTCCTGTTGTAATATCATACTTAATGATTTTTCCTTCTTCCAATTTCGAATAATGCAATCCATCATTCATAAAATTAAAACCAGGAACATACTTTGGATAAAAAACATAATTCTTCCATATCTTTTCCAATGTAACCGCTTCTTTTTCTTGAGCAATCAGAAAAACAGGAATTATCAAAAAAACAAAAAGGGATTTAAATTTCATGACATCTTTTTTTATCAAAAAAAATTCAAATTGATTACAAACAATTCTCTTAAAATTACCCGAACGCATTCCAGACAGAATCATCAGGCTTGGGACTTTCCACTCTTAGCATTTCTTTTTTCGTTGGGTGGATGAATGCAACACTTTTTGCATGAAGATGGATGGTTCTATCCTTATTACCCCTCCTTGCTCCATATTTCACATCTCCCTTTATCGGAAATCCAATGGCAGATAATTGCACTCGTATTTGATGAAAACGCCCTGTCAATAATTCCACCTCCAAAAGAAAATAGTTATCGATTTCGCCAATGATCTTATACTTCATGACAGCCTTCTTATAATCTTTCTTTTCCACATCCGAAATTTCGGATTTCTTGGTTTTTCCATTCCGTTTCAAATAATGGATCAATTCCCCTTCTTTTTCCAAATCCCCCTTAGGAACAACTGCCCAATATTTTTTCTCCACCTTACCCTCCTTTAATAAGTCGTTGAAATAAGCCTGTGCCTTCTTATTTTTTGTCATCACACAAACCCCACTCACCGGCCGATCCAACTGGTGGGTCACCCCCACAGGGTGTTTACAATATATTGCAGCCAACTGTAACAAGGATTTCTCCTTATCTCCACCCTGTGCCCTCACTAATAATCCTCCCGGTTTATTCATGATGATAAACTGGTTATCCTTATAAAGAATATGGATTCCGATATTTTCTTCCATATCCTAAAGATAAGGCTTTAATCCTTACTCCCACCCTTACTATTCATATGTATTTTCAGGAGATAAGTTAGAAAAAACTTAATCCGTCCCAAATGTCATGCAGCGAGCAAAGAATTATATAAGTTTGTATGTTAATTCTACGTTTAAAACGAAAGACTACCTAGGCAAACTTTTTTATTATAGATGAAATACTTATACACCACATTTTTTTTCCTGATTTTAGGTCTTCAAACCTTCGCACAACCCACCAATGATGATTGTGAGAATCCCATTCCCATAAATGATGTTGCCGAATGGTGTTCCGGTTTCGGACAATACACCAATGTTGGCGCAACAGATTCAGGTTATGGAACGGCTTCCTGTATGAATGGGGCAGTGAATGATGTTTGGTTCACCTTCATCGCCATCGCTCCGGATGTGAGTATTTTCATCGAAGGGGATATCAATGGTGCAGCAGGAGGAACACTTTCGGCTCCCCAAGCCGCACTCTATACCAATACATGTGGAGGAACGATCAATGAATTAGCCTGTATTTCCGATAATGGCAGTGCGGGTATCATAGAATTGTATAAAGGAGGATTAACCGTAGGAGAGACCTACCTCATTCGGGTAGATGGCCGATTATCCGAAACGGGTACTTTCAGGTTTTGCATCAGGAATTATAACCCTCCCGTACTTCCGGGAGGAGATTGTGAAACTCGTGCTTTCCTTTGTGAGACATCTTCTTTTACCATTCCTACTATTGCCGATGCCGGTAGTGATGATTCCGAATTGAACGGCACTTGTTTGGGAGGGGAATCTAATTCAACCTGGTTTGCTTGGACTTGTGGAACTTCCGGCTCCCTTACTTTTTCACTCTCTCCAACTAATGCCAGTGATGATTTGGATTTCGTTGTTTACGAATTGCCAAACGGCCTAAATGATTGTTCTGTCAAAAACGAAGTCCGATGTATGGCTGCTTCATGCCCCGGAGCTACCGGTTTGAATTCTACATCTTCGGATACAAATGAACCGCCGAACTGCCCCCCTAGTAATGATGGGTGGCTTCAACAGTTGAATATGCAACAAGGTATGAGTTATGCCTTAGCCATCAATAATTTCACTGCTACCGGCAATGGGTTTTCCATAGATTTCGGAGGTACGGGAGAGTTTGAAGGGCCACAGATAGCCATTGACCTCAACACCAGCAATAATACCATTTGTATGGGCGAGGATCTCGTCATTAGTGAAATGTCCACAACCACACAGGGAACAATCGTCGGTCAATCTTGGAATTTCGGAGTAGATGCCGACCCTCCCACGGCAGGAGGTTCCGGGCCACATACGGTTTCTTATAATTCTGTTGGATCCAAATCCATTGCCCTTACTGTAGAAAATAGTTTGGGATGTATCGTTACCGAAATCATCGAGTTTACCGTTGACCCTTGCTGTGAAACGGTGAATGCCATGGATATTTCGTCCTCAATAAATAATTTGGAATGCTATGACGACCCCAATGGAGCCATAGACCTCAATATCAATAGCCCTTTCCCGATTACTTCCATTAATTGGGATACCGGTGCAGATACCGAAGACCTTAGCGGATTGACCGGAGGAGATTACATGGTGACCATCACCAATCAATTCTGTGAAGAGGAACTGACCTTTACCGTTCCTTCCCCTCCTCCTTTCACCATTGATACCGTGATGACCTTGGCTACTTGTGGCGGCGGTTCGGATGGAACACTGACCATAAACGTCACAGGAGCAACACCACCATTCCTTTTCGATTGGAATGACGGTAATGGTTTCACAACCAATAATCAGTACAACAATCTTCCTATCGGATTTTATGACGTGACCATACGGGATGATAATGGGTGTGAAAAAGATTTGACACTCGAAGTCAAGGAATTGGAATTGGAATTGGATCCTACAGTAGATGCTGTTACTCCTCCTTCCTGTTTCGGTTATGATGATGGAAGTATCCAATTGGTTATCGCCAATGGACAAGCCCCCTTTCTTTTCGATTGGAATGACGGAAACGGATTTACATCAGATAATACGATGACAGGCATCGTAGAAGCTACTTTTTTTGTTGATGTAATGGATGCCAACGGTTGTATGGGAACGGGACAATTCGAATTGATTGTAACGCCTCCACTTCCTTTGGAATTGGATTTGGATTCTGTAGATGTGAGTTGCTTCGGAGAAGCCGACGGCTCCATTGTTCCATTGGTTCAAGGTGGTGTCGGCGGATATCAATATGGTTGGATAGATGGTCAAACGGATTCCATTGCTACGGGGCTGACTGCCGGGAATTACACCGTTACCGTCTTGGATGCTAACGGTTGTGAAATCATAGATTCCGTAGAAGTGGTACAACCTCCGGAATTGGGGATTGTATCCATAGATGTAGTGGATGTTGTTTGTTTCGGGGATTCTACCGGTCAGTTTACCGTTCAGGCATTTGGAGGAAATCCACCTTATATGTATAGTGTCGATGGAATAAATTTCCAAACCGACAGCATACTAATGGATGTCCCGGCCGGGACATTCGGCGTGACCGTAATGGATGGAATGGGCTGTACGGATAGTCGGAATGCCACCATCAACCAACCATTGGAGCTGATAGCAGACGCCGGAGAAGATCTGACTGTCAATTTAGGTTATTCCATACAGATACAAGGCTCACATTCTCCACCGAACAAACCCGTTGCCATAGAATGGACACCTGCCGAGGGACTGAGTTGTACGGATTGTTTCATGCCAATGGCCGCCCCCGTCATTACAACCCAATATACCCTGATGATTACAGATAGTACCGGTTGTGTGGATGTCGATTCCATGACTGTCATTGTCGATCCTGTAAGGCCCATATATGTTCCGAATGCTTTTTCTCCTAATGGAGATGGAACGAATGATTTTTTCACGGCCTATGCAGGACCTGCCGGAAGACGCATCAAGAATATGAAAGTATTTGACCGATGGGGAGGTTTGGTTTTCGACAGGGACGACATCCCTTTGGATGAATTTGCCAATGCCGGTTGGGATGGTACATTCAATGGTAAGGAAATGGACCCTCAGGTTTATGCCTATGTCATAGAATTGGAATTCATAGATGATTTCATAGGTTTATATAAGGGAGATATTACATTGATGAGGTAACAAAAGTAATTTGAAAACAATAGCCTACATATCGTTTTTCAGTTTACTGCTCCTTTTCTTTTCAGCTTGTGAAAATGATTTGAACGAAGTTCGGAAATTCGGGTATTTCGAGGATGTCCCCAGTGAAATAGCCCGGGATGTAGAAATGCTCTATAGTGATTCTTTACAGGTAAGGGTCATTGTAAAGGCCCCACTATTGGAACGATATTCCGGAGCAACGGCCATAGAAGAATTCAACGAAGGTATCAGTGTGGATTTCTTAGGCAACAACCTAAAACCATCCAGCCGCCTGACAGCCAACAAAGCGACAAAAAAAACCATTACCCTTAAAGATGAAAAAGGGCGATACACCCGGGAACCCGTTATTGTTATCCAAGAAAATGTCATCCTTGCCGGTTCACAGGGCGATACATTGAAAACCGAAGAATTGGTTTGGTACGAAAACAAGGGTATTATGGAATCTGAAAAATTCGTCACCATTATCAAACCTGAAGAGATCATCTACGGTTATGGTTTCGATTCGGATAAGGAAATGACACGATGGAGGATTAGACAGGTTGCCGGAAGGTTCAAGGCGGATCGATTCAAATCGGATTTCCAGGATTAGAGAAGGAGCTGTAGGGTTATATATAATTGGAGAAACTACCCTATGGCTACGCTTTTCGACGAATGCCTTGCCTATTTCCATAATTCCTCATTTGTCTTACATAAAAAACATTTTGTGATAACATCTAATATTGAAGCTGTTTAAAATTGATTTTGCTTTAAATTAATCGAACTAATTCCGCATCTTTACGGTTCAGAGGAAGTATGGGTAAACAAGCACAAGATAATATTAGAGTAATTGCAACGAATAAAAAGGCCAAGTTCGAATATCATTTCCATGCCGAATTCGAAGCCGGCATCATCTTGAAGGGAACGGAAATCAAATCAATCCGAAGAGGAAAAGTAAGTCTGAACGATGCCTATTGTTATTTCACAGATGGTGAACTATTCATACAGAGTATGTACATCAGCGAATATTCCCATGGCACCTACAACAATCACAATACCCGACGGGTACGGAAGCTCCTATTGAAAAAAAACGAACTCAAAAAGCTTTCCCGGAAAGTGAGGGAAAAAGGTTTTTCCATTGTTCCTTATCAGCTTTATATAACAGATAGGGGATTTGCCAAATTACTCATCGTCTTAGGTTCGGGTAAAAAAGCATACGATAAAAGGGAAAGTATAAAAGACAAGGATTCCAAGCGGCAAATGGATCGGGCAAAGAAGGAAAGATTCTAACAACTCATAATAAAACACCATTCCGATTTCCCGATTATTTCATCCCATCAGAAAATGGAAATAATTAAAATTACGGCAAATAATTTCGAAAGGTTCAAGGAGGATCTAATAGAACTCAATGATGAGTTCCTGAAAGACCTCGACCTTTACAAGGAAAGAACAAACATCCAAAAAGAAGGGATAATCAGAAATCAGAACAATTATTCAGCAAGGCGGAATTCGAACAATCTGAAAATATTTTTATCCGTAAAAAATTATAAGAACCTTTTACATCTCGATATCCGCAATTACATTAATTGCATCATTGTAAACCTTTCGGGCATCGCCATCCGTCCCGCCGGCATAGACAGCCCTTTCACAAGTACCGATGATTTCCATAAACCGGGAAATGTGTTCCCCATTGGCTCCCGATTGTTCCAGTTTCGATTTCACATTACTCTTCGTCAATTCCGAACCGGGAATATTGAATTTATCAATTACATATCCCAATAAGGCTTTGGAGGTTTCATCATAAAAGGAACGTAGATTTTTTCCCTTCAGGAATTC
Organism: Saprospiraceae bacterium; assembly: GCA_020628145.1. Taxonomy (GTDB): domain Bacteria; phylum Bacteroidota; class Bacteroidia; order Chitinophagales; family Saprospiraceae; genus JAHDCE01. The sequence continues at coordinate 17,978 of JAHDFN010000059.1, forward strand.
CTCTGCTCCCGACAAACGGTTTTTTGCCACCTTCATGGCAAGCCTGCTTTTTTCCGCAATCGGATCAACAGGCGGTTTTTTCGATTGGACATACCGATACGATGCAGCCCCTCCCAATATCAGAAACGGTAGGATAATACATAACCAAAACGGCAACGACCCCACAAACCCACTGAGGCTTTTCAGGCTGGCGGTCGTTTTGATGAATCTGATTTCCTCCTTGGGTTTTTCCGGTTCAACCGGCTTCACATTGACATTCGTATTATTTTTTCCCTGACGGATATTCACTTGGAAACGGGCGGGTTTCAGAATTACGAATTTGCTGGAATCCGGATCAAAATAGCTGAACTCAGGTGCTATTTCATAAGCTCCCGGAATTTTGGGTAGGATTAGATATTCAAATGTTTTCCCCCCAAACAAAGCACCATTCCTTTCCCCTTCGTTTTCTGCCTTCGTATTCGGATCATATACTTCGAATGTATCCGACAATATCAATTCGGGGGCCGTAACCCGTTTGATATCCCCATCTCCGGAAACAGTAAGCGAAAGGGTAATGGCATCATCGGTAGTTGCCCGGGTTTTATCCAAAACAGCAGTAGCCGTATAGGAACCCACTGCTCCGGAAAACGAAGTAGGAACTGGCTCAGGCAGAGGTTTCACATCTAAAACGACCGGTTCCGTTTCTAAAATAAATGATTGGGTCGGCCTTAACAGCGTGAATGGACTGGTGGGACTATTATCATTTATCGGAACGGCAACCCTTATCGTTATGGGATCAATGGTCAACTGACCGGATTGTTGGGGATAAATCGCCAAACGTTTGATAATCTTGGTTCCATACTGGACACCATCGATGACCTCTTTAATTACCTGCCCGTTAAATCTCCTGATTTGGGAAACGAAAAGCCCGGAAAAGGAAGGTTCTTCGACAATTCCATACCTATCTATATTGACGGCAAAATAAACCTTGTAATCGAGAATGACCTGTTGCCCTGCGACAGCTTCATTGGTACTAAGGACGGCTTTGGCAAAAATCTGCTCTACTTCCCCATCCGTTTTTTGTTTTCCTTCTACAACCTCAATTTGAAGTGGTTTAGTCTTATAGACTTTCCCATCGACCCTGATTACCGCCGAACCGATCCTCAACGTTCCTTTTTTCTTCGGTTGAAGATAATAGGAAAATGTGGTCGAACGTTCCCATTTGCCATTGATAGCAGAAGCATTGGTTCTTACATTCTTACCACTTACCTGTTTGAAATCCTTGAACAATGGTGCTTGGAATCCATTACCATTGGCATTGGTCAATATGAATGAAACTTCAAAGTGATTGCCGAGAACCACCTGCTTGGCATTGGCTTTGGCAACAAAAGATACCGTTTGTCCTTTGGCCGTAAAGGCTAAAAGACATAAGACAATAAGTGTAAATAAGGTAACTCGGTACATCCTGTTCATCAAATACGATAGGTTTTCTTCTTGCTTTTTTTCTTGTCTATATAGTTGTCATCTTTAGGTTGTTTTTCCGGCCATTCGAAAAAATCCTTCTCCCTCCTATTGAAGAAACCATCGAATGGATCTTTTTTCCTAGGCATTACATAACCTTCGACAACAGCTATTTTTTTCCATTCTGTTTTCAGGGCTTGGCCATCCACATATATCTTGGCTTGACCAATGGAAAGTGTCCCTGTATTTTCAGCCTTCATCAAATAGGTATATGACATCTTCTGTGAAGAAGTACCATTCATGAATGAAAAACTGGAAGACATATTAGGGCCTGAAACGATTTGCAGTCCCGGAAAATCAGGAGCTTCGAATCCTTCGCCTTTTGCATTTTCCAAAGAAAATACTACTTCGAATGTCATTCCGGGTGCTACGGTATCCGGCATCATTACAGAAAAAGATGAATTATCCTGTGCCTGCATCACAAATAACCATCCGAATAAAACAATAGGTATTAAACATGTTTTTTTCATAGTCAAAGAATGGGATTTTATTTAAGCATATATTCGAATTAAACACTTCGGTTTTGAGGAGTGGTTATTGCTGATCATTTATTCAAAGGAATAGACATGATTACAAAAATAAGTGATTTACCAATCCTTGTCCGATTTATAATCACTTCTTTGTTCCTTCTTCAATTTCTCCTGTACCTTCTTTTCCTCATCATCCATTACCTTAAGCTGACGAAGAACTTCTTCTTCTGTTTTTTCTTCCGGAGTAGGTTGTTGATCCTGCTTTTCCTGCCCTGAATTTTGTTGTTCCTGATCCTCTTGTTCTTCCTGTTGTTCCTGTTGCTCTTGATCCTGTTCTTGATTTTGCTGTTGTTCTTGTTGCTGTTCTTGATTTTCCTGTTGTTCCTCTTGCTGTTCTTGTTGTTCTTCATTCTGTTCTCCCTCCCCTTGTTGTTGTTGCTGCTGCTGTTGTTGCATTTGCCTTAGTGCATACATGAGATTCTTTTTGGTATCCATGTCGTTGGGATTGTTTCGTAAAGCATTCTTATAGGCTTCCAACCCTTTGGCAAAATCCTGTTTTTCCATATAGGTATTTCCAAGGTTGTGGTAGGCTTGTGCCTTGGTATTCTTATCTTTCGTATTTTCTATGGCTGTCAGATATTCTTCTGCGGCCTTGTCCAATCTTTGTT
>JAHDFN010000323.1 GCA_020628145.1 Saprospiraceae bacterium
ATTAATATTCGATGTTTTTTCTTTTCCATAAACCCTGATCCTAGCATTCCCATACGAAATCAATCCACGACTAATACGTCTATAATCACATTTCAATATCTCAGCGGTATCACCATCACCATCCACATCATTCACATCAGGTTGACCGCAGTTAGCATGAAACAAATTCGGACCGGAAAGAATTCTAAAATTAACTGTAGCCTGCAAGCCTAATTTTACAGGTTTAGTTGCATTCAAGCCTCCTATTCTGAATTCGCTATCAGACATGACTTGTAATGTTTCAACATTCAAGGTCGTATTAAAAAATCGGTTCATGATTAATTTTCCTCCACCCTCAATCCGAATTAATCGAATATTTTCCGTTGTGGCATCAACAGTATTAAGTTTTATTTCATGCCCGTTACTTATCAGTACTAAAGAATTATAGGTAGGGATTTCATTACTGCAAGTCATATTTCCAGCATCATACTTATACCAAGTACTTGCTACATTCCAACTCCCACTTTGAGCTGAAAAATAAATAGGGAAATTATGGTTAGACTCTTTAAGATGCTCGAATAAATCAGCACCTGCCATCCCATGATCTGCAGTAGATAATATAGGAAAAGAACAGGAGGTTGATTCTCCCTTCACTTCAAAAAAAGAAATAAATAATAAAACAAATAGGAATAATTGTTTCATGGCAATTGTTTTTTAGAAATTAATAAATAAGGGTCTATGTGATGATCGATATTCGACATCACATTAAACAATAAAAAGTCGTTGTTGATAATTAGTTGTTCAGGTAGGTTTGGGTGCTATCAATACAATTATAAGGTTTATTTTTTTAAAATACCGGAGTTTTACATAAATGGTATGGAATTTTACATAAAAGGCACGGATTTCACATGAATTATAAAATCCCAATTAAAAAAAACAGGAAGAATTTCCTGTTTTTTATTGGGATTAAATTAATCAAAAAGATTTTTGAAGAAGTTCTTTCTTTTTTTCCGACGTTCTTCTTTTTTTCTTTTCTTTTCGATTTTGAGTCTTTCCTTTTCCAAATCAGCTTTGGATTTCGGGCGTTTGCCCGGTCTTGGAGGACGGGTATTGGTATTATTTTTTCCATTGCCTTTTATTCCTGAACCAGGACGAGGAGGTTTTCCATTATTGGGAACCAATACACCTCCGGGGCGAGGAGGTCTGCCATCATTGGCATTGGTTTTGGGATCTTCAACTACGGCCACTTCTTCAATGACCGGTTCCGGATTCTGCATGGCGATGTATTCACTTTCCGTAATTTGTGCAGGGCAATCCATTTCTGCAAAAAACACATATTCCGGGTCGGCAAAAGTGTCTTTAGCTATTTCCGCATAATCCTCATGTTGGAAAACACGTTGCATGAATTCCCCCCAAATAGGCAAAGCCATATTTGCTCCCTGCCCTAATGAAATATCCCTGAAATGTACTTTCGGATCTTCTGCTCCGACCCAGGCACCGGCTACCATATGCGGTGTATATCCGATGAACCAGCCATCCGCCTGTGATTGGGTCGTACCGGTTTTACCTGCAATATCCCCCTCGAAACCATATTTCCAACGCAGTCGCCTACCTGTTCCCTCATCCACAACCTTCTGCATCATCTTGGTAAGGATATAGGCATGATCCTCCGAAATCACATGGGTCGTATCACTTTCCATCATTTCAGGTGTGGGGGAATAATCGGCCAGTACATTCCCTCTGGCATCTTCTATTTTCAAAAGATATTTCGGACGGGTACGTACCCCCTTATTGGCAAATGTCCCATAAACCTGTAGCATTTCAAATAGGGAGATTTCAGGTGTACCCAATGCAATGGAAGGAAATTCGGGAATATCACTTTCAATACCGAATTGCTTGGCCAATTCGACCACATCGAGTATGCCCGTCTTCATAATGAGATCGACGGTTATCGTATTCACGGAATTGGCCAGACCGCCCATCATGGAAAGCATACCTCCATATTTACCATCAGAATTCTTGGGTTCCCAATTATCCCATTCGGTGTACATGACCAATCTATTATAGAAATAATCACAAGGTAGGTAGCCTTGTTGCAAACTGGTAGCATAGACAATGGGCTTGAAAGTAGATCCAACCTGTCTTTTGGACTTGACATGATCGTATTGGAAATATTTGAAATTGGTGCCACCCACCCAAGCTTTAATTTTACCCGTACCCGGTTCCATTGCCAAGAAACCCGTATTCAATAGGGTATAATAATAACGGAGAGAATCCAAGGGGGTCATTTTTTTCTGTACCTGGCCTTCCTTCCAATCGAAAATGGTCATGGGAACAGCCTTTTTAAAATCCTTATTGATTTGACTTTCGGTATAACCGGCAGCTTTGAGTTTTTTGTATCGTTCGGATTTTTTCTTGGCCTTTTCAATAACGGCATCGTCCCCCCAGGGTTTTCCGCCCTTCCAATGATCATCGAATGATTTCTGCAGGGATGACATATGTGCAGTTACGGCTTCTTCAGCATATTTTTGTAAATCGGCATCCAATGTGGTGTGGATTTTCAGGCCGTCCGTATATAAGTTATAAGGTGTACCATCTGATTTCTTGATGGTCTTCACCCACTCCCTGAGTTCCTGTCTCAAATGTTCCCTGAAATAAGGAGCCAATCCCAAATTCCTAGATATCAGATGATAATTCAGCCCCAGGGGTAAAGCCTTAAGGCTGTCCGATTGGATTTTACTCAGTTTCTTATTCTTATACATCTGATTCAATACCACATTCCTTCGTTGGATCGCCCTTTCGGGATATAAGCGTGGATTGAAAGAGGTTGTCGCCTTGAGCATTCCGACAAGAACGGCTGCTTCTTCGATTTTGATCTTGTCAGGTGATTTATTGAAGAACCGTTCCGAAGCCACATTGATACCATAAACATCTTCTCCAAAGGAAACGGTGTTGAGGTACAATGTGAGGATATCCTTTTTACTATAGATTTTTTCCAATCGGCTGGCGATAAACATCTCCTTGATCTTACTGATAGGAAGGGAATTTTTACGAGGATACAGGTTTTTTGCCAATTGCTGGCTAATGGTACTTCCTCCTCCGGAACGTTCATCACCACCTAAAACGGTTTTGAACAATACCCTCATCAAACTCTTATAATCCACTCCCTTATGTTTGAAGAATCGTTCATCTTCCGTTGCCACCAATGCATCGACTACCGCCGGAGACGTGGCATCCAAGGAAACATTCGCACGGTTTTCTATGAAATACTTTCCCATTAGGACTGCATCTTCGGAATATATTTCAGAAGCGATATAATTGGTAATATTGGCCAGTTCCTTTTTAGT
>JAHDFN010000324.1:0-1132 GCA_020628145.1 Saprospiraceae bacterium
CTCGGCTTTATTCCTTGAGAATTTTCCGGCATTATTTTCCACATCCCTGTGGGCCAGAATATAATTCACGCCATCCACCGCCCATTGCGGATTGATAAAAACCTTATCCGATAAGGCACCGATTTCCTCATACCAAATCAGGAACCCTCTTTTATGGAATTGCTTCAGGAGGAAATCCACGTCTTTGGTATCGGGCATGATATCGGAAACCTTGCGATTGAATTCCTCCCTTGAAAGAAAATCATTTTCCTTTTTCATTTCAGGTAATAAATCCTTGACTCTTTTCCATTGGCCGGGATAAGGAGTATTGATGATTTTCAGACTCCGCAATTCATGATGGATATTTCTACGGATGGCCTCCAATTCCGTTTTATCCTTTTCTTCCATTCTTTTCAAATCCAAAGAAAATTCCTTGCAGATATTGAAACAGTCGTCTTCCTTGAATTTACCGATGTCATAGGTACAGGAGGTAAAACCGAAAAATTCATTATTGACAATAAGGATGGGACTATTGCCCCCGAATATTTCAATATTGACAATCCTGTTTCTCAGACTGATTTCCTTGTAATTGGATTTATCATCCTTGTTGTTTCCGGTGAGTAGAATATACAGGCAGTCGTCACTATAAAAAATACGGTGTGATGCATCATAAACCACCTGTCCGCCGAAATCCCAAATGTGGGCAATGACTTCATTTTCATTTTTGCCAAAGGGGTGTTCTTTTATTTTTATACCGAGGGTCCGATCCGATTCTTTGGGGAGGGCGGCATCCGTATTTATGATTTTATTGATTAATGACGTCTTGCCTATTTCCGCATCACCGACCACTAGGACTTTGGCTTCGTTCAGGTATTTTGTTTCCTGATTTAATTTCTCATAATAATTAATGATGGCTTCACTGCCACTCTCTATGAGTTCCCGTAATTCCAGAGGGAGGGGATTGCCGGCAAATGCGATTTCTTTGTCATGAATTTGGAAAGCATAGGTTTTATCAAATCGTATTTTCCAGCCGTCTTGCAAAAAAGGAACAAGGGAATGAAGCGTTTTGAATCGATTGTTGGCTAATGATAATTTATAATTTGCAATATTGAAAATATCTTTTTTATGAATTTTTTGAATTCGATTATTTGAA
>JAHDFN010000324.1:1232-3319 GCA_020628145.1 Saprospiraceae bacterium
AGATCTAGATAAGTTAAAGCAGTAAGTTTTTCCAGATGCTCGATCTTTGTTAGTTCATTATTTGAAAGATCTAGATAAGTTAAAGCAGTAAGTTTTTCCAGATGCTCGATCTTTGTTAGTTGATTGCTTGAAAGAGATAGATAAGTTAAATGTCCTTTCAATTGATTTATTTCCTTGGGGATTTTCTTCAGTCCTAGATGACTCAAATCAAGTGTCCTTGTTTTATCCCTAGCACATTTTTCTATCCTTTTCAATGCTTCTTTTGGTGTGTCGGTCATGTTTTTGTTTTTTTCTTTGCAAGTTAATAGTAAAGCCCTGTAAAACAAAATGCAAGCTTATGAGGGGGAAACAGAAAAGCATAGGATGGTTTGCTTCGAATCTTGTCCAGCTCAAAATTCGGTATTCCGTGTAAATATTTATCACATCCTATCGTCGGATAAAATCCATATTTGAAGGAGGAGCCGGATCGACAACTACGGTGGAAGTGGATGAGCATCCCGAACCGGTATCCGTTACAGTATAAGTCCCTGCCTGGTTGACGGATGGAGAATCGGTCGTAGCACCATTGACGATGCCCGGTCCGGCCCAAGCATAAGTGATATTCGGCCCCGAATCGGAATTGGAACCGTCGAGGGTAATGGTCGGCGTTTCACATGCCAGTTGTTGGTTGGTTCCTGCATCGGCGGTAGGTGCATTTCCTACTGTGACCAGCACCTCATCTGTAGCAGAGCATCCGGTATCGGGATCGGTAATGGTAACGGTATAGGTGGTATTGGTTGTGGGAACAACACTTATCTGGCCGTGATCCTGTCCGCCGCCCTGTAAATCCAAAGTCCCTGCATCACCTGTACTCCACGCATAATCATTTTCGTGTTCTCCTATGGGGTCGTTCCCTATGAGTACCGATCCACCGCCACAAACGGATTGGTCGGTTCCTGCATTGGCAATGGGTTCATCTACGGTAATGGTCACTTCGGCCGTTCCTGTACAATTCTGGGCATCGGTAATCGTAACGGTATAGGTCGTCGTAGTGGTCGGTGCTACATCTATCTGTCCGTTATCCCCCGAACTCCAATCGTAAAATGAGGGTAAAATCGATAATAATCAACCTTACTTTCTGCTTGGTTATGCCGAACTTGTTCAAATGGTTTTTTATTTGGATTTATAGGCGGCTAAAAACTCCTTCTGTTTGGCGATATTTTTTAAAAGGTCTTCTGAAAATCCAATGGCTTGTTTCACATATTTTTCGGCTTTGGCATCTTCCACATCTATTCCCTTGTAAATTTCAATGACTCCTTCTGTTAAGTCCTTGGAGTCCATCAAATATTCTTCTGCTTTTTCGACGGTCCACTTCGCACCTCTGAATTGTTTATTCCTTGCTTTCACATATTCATCATATAGGTCTAAAGCTTTTTGGGTGTTTTCCTCTGCATGCAAAATCAAATCCCTTTTACTATTAATGCCATATAATCCTATCCGCTTGGTGAGGTTTTTTCTCCATTTTTTCACCAAACCGATTCCTTCCCCCATTTCATTCGAGCGTTCCAATTGGCCTTTCATCTGAAGATTTTCTTCATTATTTACAAAATCATTAATGATATCATCGAATTGATAATTCTTTTGGAAAATTTTATTTTCCGATTCATCAAACCCTTCGTAAGTCAATGGATTGTCCAGCAGTTGCCAAATGGGATCAAAAGGCATATGGGTTTCCAACATTTCATCTGGATCAACATCGAACCATTTTTCATTATATTTTTTAACGAATCTTTTACTATCCACAACATGTCCGGCAGCCCATGTCGGATCAAACAGTTTCCATTGGTTATTTATTTTCACAGCATTCCATGTATGGCTTAATTCCCTGTTCACTTTCCCATTTTTTTTCGTATAACCGCTGATTATATGGGATTCATATCCGAGTCGCCCTAATATTTCCTTGAACAACATGGAGTAATCTTTACAAACTCCTTTTTTGTATTTTATGGCCCGGGTCAATTGATATTCATTATATTCTTTTTCGGTTTCGAATCGGGAACGATTATCCTTAAGTGTCCCATTCTGCATATCCAGAAGTTTTTTCACAT
>JAHDFN010000325.1 GCA_020628145.1 Saprospiraceae bacterium
AAGTAATATTTTTCAAATCCGATTCGAGGATGAATTCCCTCATCCATTCCAAATGGGATGCATAGGTATAATCCTTCCTATCGGCCGGTTTATCGGATTTCCCGAAACCGATGAGATCCGGAGCGATGACCCTGTACCCGGCTTTCACAAAAACGGGGATCATTTTACGATACAGAAACGACCAGCTCGGTTCACCGTGTAATAATAAAACCACATCGCCTTCTCCTTCATCCACATAATGCATTTTCATTCCTTCATTCAATGTCAAATAATGGGCTTCGAAAGGATAGTCGGGCAGGTTTTCAAATCGTTCGGGTGGTGTGGTCAGGAATTTCATGATGATGTAGAATTATTTTTTTAATAATGAGGTTAAAAATAATAGGTTTAATTTTACCGGTCGTGCGGAGTGTTTGTTCACCTTGCACATTTCAACATTTTGTCAGGTGGTCAAACACCTGACATGGCGAAAATAATAGAATTAATTTGGTAAAATGATCATTTAATCCATTCAATGGAAATACAAGGAAAAAAAATCAAACTCAGGGATTGGCAGACAAGAGATATTCCCGTTTACAGACAATGGAATATCGGTCATCATACATGGATGGAATTCGACGGGCCTTATTATCCCAAAATGACGGAAGATGAAGTCAGGCTTTCGATAGAAAGAATAAATAAAAGAATCGAAGAAAATAATTTTCCGCCGGTCAGGGAGAGAATGAATATCTGTGATTTGGAAAATGATGTTTTCATCGGTCAGGTTTCGAGTTATTGGCAAAGCAAGGAAACGAATTGGCTTTCCATCGGGATTGTGATTTATGATGAAGCTTTTTGGAGTCGGGGTATCGGAGCAGAGGCCTTGGATTTGTGGTGTGCTTATTTATTTAAAAATATGCCGGAATTGGCTCGATTGGATTTACGTACCTGGTCGGGCAATAAGGGTATGATGAAATTAGCTGAAAAAATCGGTTTTAAATTGGAAGCCGTTTTCCGCAAGGCCAGAATCGTAAAAGGAAAATATTTTGATTCCATCGGTTATGGGATATTGAGGGAGGAGTTTGAAAGGAAATATTAGGTTCTTTATGTTCATTTTTGCTTGCCCAAAAACGAACTCAACTTTGAAAAAAACCACCTGCTTCATTCATATTTTCCAACGGGCGACCGGAGTGATGTCCTGCCCTACGAATTGTTTTTCCAAGAATTTATAATATCCGTTGACGGCAATCATGGCTGCATTATCGGTACAGAATTCCAAACGGGGAATATAAATATTCCAAGCTCTTTTTTCTCCTTCGGATTTCACAGCCGCCCGCAGGCCGGAATTGGCAGAGACACCTCCCGCAATGGCAATTTCCTTAATTCCCGTTTCTTCGGAAGCCTTGATTAATTTTACCATCAAGGCATTGATGATTGCCTGTTGGACGGAAGCACAGATATCATTGATATTTTTTTCGATAAAATCCGGATCGGTTTTTATTTCCTTTTTCAGGAAATAAAGAATGGATGTTTTCAAGCCGCTGAAACTGAAATCCAAATCCGGCATATTCGGTTCGGCGAATTTGAATCGGGGATGACCTAATTTAGCTTTTTTATCAATTAAAGGACCCGCCGGATAATCCAAACCCAATAATTTTCCGGTTTTATCAAAAGCCTCCCCGGCCGCATCATCGATGGTACTTCCTAAAACTTCCATTTTCAGATAATCATCCACCCTTACAATCTGGGTATGCCCCCCCGAAACGGTCAGGCAAAGAAACGGAAAGGAAGGTTCGGGATCTTCGGCAAAATGTGCCAATACATGTGCCATCATATGATTGACTTCCACCATCGGGATATCGAGAGCCAGAGCAAATGCCTTGGAAAAGGAAACTCCCACCAAAAGGGAACCGATCAGCCCCGGCCCTCTCGTAAATGCGACGGCATCGATTTCTTCTTTTCGGATGCCTGCTTTTTGAATCGCTACATCTACAACAGGAACGATATTCTGCTGATGGGCCCGTGATGCCACTTCGGGTACAACACCGCCGTATTCCCTGTGGGCTTCCTGATTGGCTGTAATATTGCTGAGGATACGGCCGTTTTTGAGAATGGCCGCCGAAGTATCATCACAAGATGATTCGATTCCTAGAATGATTATGTCCTTTTCTTTTTCCATCGGAAAGCAAAAATACCAATCCTATCGGATTTAGTCTGCCATTTTATCTCTGTGGAAAACAAAAATCCTAGATTACACCGGAAAAATTTAAAATTTAACATCACAACTCCTATATTGGACGTCCTATTGAGAAAGCAACCCTCACACGAAACACACTAAAACATATTTAATATTTTTATGATTCATTTTCGTAATGAATTATAAAAACATAAAACTTTCTAAGTTATGGGACAGAACCAATCTGCCAAACCTACGAATTCACAGCCACAAGATGGTAGTAGTAAGACATCGGTCATTGCCAAGGGAACGGTTATTGAAGGGAGTTTCAATGCCAACGATAATCTGAGGATAGACGGAACGATTATCGGTAGTGTCAATTGTCAGAAAAGATTGGTTATCGGAGCGACCGGATTCGTAAAAGGAAAAGTAGAAGCTGCAGAGATTTCCATTGAAGGAAAAGTGGAAGGCGAAGTGACAAGCCAGGGCATGGCTCGCCTTGGAGGAAACAGTAGATTTGAAGGATTACTAATCGCCCGGCAGATGGAAATTAATGAAGGAGCTGTCTTCAATGGGGATTTCCAAGTAGGAAATAAAAAATAAAAGGCCGCCTTTTTCAAAGGCGACCTTCCTTCCATATCTTTTTTCAATCAGCCTATCTTACTGTTGATTGCGGCAAGGAATTCCTTTCTTAAGGATTCACTTTCTGCGAATTTACCCGAATATTCCGTTGTAACGGTACTACTACCTCGATCTTCCACTCCCCTAGCCTGTACGCACATATGTCGGGCATCTATGTAAACGGCGACATCTTCCGTATTCAATGCAATTTTTAATTCATTGGCTATCTGCATGGTCAATCGTTCCTGTACCTGTGGTCTTTTGCTATAGTATTCCACAATCCGATTGATTTTAGATAATCCGATCACACTTCCGCTTGACATGTAAGCCACATGGGCCCGACCGTATATGGGCAGGAAATGATGTTCGCAGGTTGAATGGACATTGATGTCCTTCTCAACCAACATATTCCCATACTTGTATTTATTCTCGAAAAGAGTGATACCGGGTTTGTTTTTAGGGTCCATCCCGGCAAAGATTTCCTTGACAAACATCTTAGCGACCCGATAGGGAGTTCC
>JAHDFN010000060.1 GCA_020628145.1 Saprospiraceae bacterium
TATTTCCAAAATTCCTCAGTCGTCTTACATAAAAAACATTTCGGGATAACATCTAATCATAACCCACAAAGCCCTTCATAGTTTGTTAATGGAATTTTCATGCCGGAATTGAATCGACCTAAATACCTTGGAACTGATCCAAAACAGAAATACATGATGAAGTTGTTTAAAAATGATATCCTTATCCTGTTTTATGGGATTTCATGCAATATGTTACATTGACATATCTATATTTTCACATTCTCCCATCTTACAAAGCTCTCTTCCTAAGAGATCTGATAAAAAGTTCTATCTTTCAGCGAAAATTTCGTTCGACTTGAAAATAGAACCACTAGGAAAAAGCATGAAAAATCCATATAAGAAGATAATTTTCGGCTTAAAAATCAAGGAACTCAGAACAGGTAAAGGGCTGTCTTTTGCGAAGTTATCCCAGCTAACAGGTATGTCCATCTCTTATTTGAATGAAATTGAAAAAGGGAAGAAATTCCCTAAACCCGACAAGATCAAATCACTAGCGAAAAGTTTGGATGTAGAGGAGGATAAAATAACTTCATTCGATCTGAATCCGGCACTTTTGCCCGTTGGAGAATTACTGAAATCCAATTTTCTTAATGAACTTCCGCTCGATTTGTTTGGCATAGATATGCAGAAGGTCGTTGAAATCATTTCCAAAGCACCGATGAGAGTGGGAGCCTTCATTTCCACCTTGGTCGAACTCTCCAAAAACTATGCATTACAGGAAGAGAACTTTTATTTCGGAGCCATGCGTGCCTATCAGGAATTGCATTATAATTATTTCGAAGAAATAGAATTGAACGTGGATGAGTTCTTAAAAGGCAATACTCTACCGGAAGAAGAATTGGATGCCGAAAAACTAGAACGGATTCTACTTGAAAAGTACAAATGTAAGATTGACACCCACACCATTTCCGATTTTCCGGAACTCAGGAATGTCCATTCTGTCTTCATTCCCAAGAAAAACAAACTCCTCATCCACAAGGATGTCAATGAAAAACAGAAAAGTTTCCTGCTCGGACGTGAAATCGGTTACAGATATTTGGATTTGAAAAACCGCCCCTATTATGCACCACTCCGCATCCCACAATCCTTCGATCCGGTGCTTAGCAATTTTAAGGCAACTTACTTTGCCGCTACATTGATGATGAACCGAAACAAGGTCGCCAAGCAAGTTGAAAAATTCTGCTCACGGGAAAAATGGGATGGAGATGCCCTTGTTGAAATCATCAACAGTTACAATGTCACTCCCGAAATGTTCGTCCACAGATTGACCAACATTCTTCCCCGTTTCTTCCAACTCAAACAACTCTTTTTCATCCGGGTTCGCACGGATATCGGAACAGAAAGATATACCATAGACAAAGTTCTTCATCTCAATCAGAGCCACCATCCACATAGTAATAAAATCTATGAGCATTATTGTAGAAGGTGGGGGTCTATCGAAGTTCTAAAGGAACTCCATAAAAAACGGATAAAAGGCAAAACAGGGCTAATGGCATATGCCCAAAGATCAAAATATTTCGGAACGGAGGACGAATACCTAACCATTTCCATCGGTATTCCGGCAGGGCCCTTACAAGAAAAAGACATCAGTGTCACCTTCGGAATCCTAATGGACAATTGGTTGAAGAAAGTTATCCGTTTTGCTTCCGATCCCAATATCCCTTTCCGTACCGTCAATAAGACTTGCGAACGTTGCCCCATATTGGATTGTAACGAGCGAGTCGCTCGGCCTTATGTCCACCAACAAAGACAGGAATGGAAAGCCACCAAGGATCGACTGGACGAATTGATTAAAAAATAAAAAGCACGGATAAAGTACCCATGCTTTTTATTTTCCATCAGGCATTGCCATCTTCCCCTGCCGCTTCCGCCGCTTGGGCTGCCGCTACGAATTTTTTCATCTCCTTGTCAATATAATAAAGACTCTGTCCGCCATCACCGATAAGTTTTATCCTATCCAGAATAGTCCGGGCCTGATTCTCTTCCTCCCTTTGTTCTTCCACATACCATTGTAGGAAATTCAAGGTATTATAATCATTCTCCTTGTAGCAAATCGCTACCAGTTCATTGATGGATTGGGTCACTTTCTTCTCATGCTCATAAACCTGTTTGAACACTTCCTGTACCGAATCGAATTCCAAGGGAGGTTGGGGAATCGCAGGTGTGATGGCAAATCCATCTACCTCGCTCAAATAATGGAATATCTTCATCATGTGTTCCTTCTCCTCTACCGACTGGAAATGTAGGAACTGCGATGCCCCTTCCATACCCTCCTTATCACACCAGGAAGCCATCGCCAGATAATATTGTGATGCATATGCCTCCAATTCGATTTGCTTATTCAAGGCGGCTTCCATTTTTTCAGATATCATATGGTTTTATTTTTATTAAGTAATGCGTAATGGATTTAAACATCCCATCATGAATCAAAGTTCAGAACAAAATTGTAAATAATTTCTTTCAGAATCACTCTAAATTATTTTTAAAATGTTTTCTTATCTTAGAAAGAAAAACCAAAATGAAACAAACCCGATATCTCCACACAAAAATTGAAGAAAGAACATTCCTCTATTGAGATATTTTCCAAAAAAAATCGTAAAAATCACAGATTAGAAATAGACTTTATTACGAATCAATGGTTTTTTATTTTCGGATATTTCACCTCTGTCAGGTATAGCCCGGAGGCTGGAACCGAATAACTTGGATGAAGCATGGATTGTTCATCCAATGCCTTTTTCACGGCATCCAACTCCATTTTCCCCCGACCGACATTGATGCACATCCCTACAATCAACCGCACCATTCCCCGAAGGAATCGATTCGCCGAAATATGGAATATCCAACGAAAATCATCCTGCTTCATCCATTCTGCCTTACTCAATTGACAAATCATGGTTTTGGCATCCGAATTGGTCTTACAGAAAGGTTTGAATTCAGAATAATCCAACAACAAGGCTGCCGCCTTATTCATTTTATCCAAGTCGGGCAATTCGGGGTAGGGATAATAATAAGCTGTGTTTATTTCATAAGGATTCTTTCGAAGGATCATATGATATTCATAACTCCTCAGATATGCATCAAAACGGACATGGGCATCATTTCCGACTTCAAATAAGTCATAAAATGCAATATCATCCGGTAGAAATTTATTCAACCTGTTTAAAAATGCCTTTGGGAATTTTCCATCATAATCAAAATGTAAGAAAAAACGGGAAGCATGTACTCCGGCATCTGTACGACCACAACCTACGACCTCGATTTTATCATTCAGAATCGTAGAAAGGGCTTCGTTTATCATTTGTTGGACAGACATTCCATTGGGCTGTACCTGCCATCCGACATAAGCCTTTCCGTTATATGCTATTTCTGCAAAGTATCTCATACTGACAATTACACAAATGTAGTCTGAATTATATCCTATATTTGTTTCATAACTGAAATTTTTCAAATGCAATTCAAATTCAATCTTTCAACTCCCGAATTGGTGGATTTATATGTATTCAATACATGGTCTGCTCCTTGGAAAAAAAAATCCAGGCAGCGTATCCAATTCCTCATACCCTTGGCACTGGCACTCTTTGCTACCGCATTCCTTTTGGAACAGGAATATGCCCTCGGCGGTTTTTTATTAACCATAGCCATACTTTGGCTGATTTTCTATGACAAAATATATACCTACCGTTTAAAACAATATGCCAAAGGTTTTTATAATCATGAAATCAATGAGCGATTCTGGGCAGAGACCACTTATGATTTCAATCCCGATCACATCAGGATTATCAATGAATATCAGGAAAGTAAGTTACAATGGAAATCCATTATCAATTTTATAGAACGTGAAAACGTATTCTGGTTGTTCCAAACATTATCATCTGCCATCATCCTTCCGAAACGGGTAATGAGTGACGGAGAACAGGAAGAATTCAGGAATTTATTAGGTCGGAAATTCGTTAAGTAAGTATGCCTACTGATAAATATAAATCCTTTCATTGGCAAAAAACTGGAACAGCAAAAAGGTTCTATACTTGATCAAGATCTTCATCATCTCCAACAAGATTCCGCCAAACCGTAAATGTCAACACTGAAAACCAAAATAGAATTCCTCAAGGGAGTCGGCCCGACAAAAGCCGAATTATTGAAAACCGAGTTGGGTATTTTCACATTCGGCGATCTACTCATGCACTTTCCTTTCAGGTATGTCGATAAGACCAAATTCCATCAGATAAGGGACATCGGCCCTGGAATGGATGGAGAAAATGTACAATTGAAAGGAGTTCTCAGAAGGTTGGAAATGGTAGGCAGCGGCCGAGGAAAACGTTTGGTCGGCAGATTCAGGGACGAAACAGGAGTCATCGAATTGGTTTGGTTCAAAGGAGCCAATTGGATACAAAAAAGTTTACAAACGGGTATCGAATATATCGTGTTCGGGCGGTTGAATGACTTCAGGGGGAAAATCAGCATCCCCCACCCAGAAATCGAACCCTTTGTGGAAACAGCCAACAAGCCCCTAACTCTTGCACCTGTTTATCACAGTACCGACAAATTGAACGGCAAAGGATTGGATGCCAAGGGCCAACGCAAACTGACCGCCATTCTCTTAAATAAAATCACCCAAGAAGATATACCTGAAATACTACCTGATTACATTCTAGGTAAAATGAAATTTCCTAGTAGATATCAAGCTATTCGGGATATACATTACCCTAAGAATCCCATAGATCTCAGCGCAGCGACAAATCGTTTGAAATTTGAGGAATTATTTTTCCTACAATTGAGATTATTACAAATCAGAAAAAATAGAAAAGATGCCCTAAAAGGATATGCCTTCCAAAAAATAGGTGAAAATTTCCTCGGCTTCTACAACGAAAAAATACCCTTCGAACTGACCGGTGCCCAAAAAAGGGTTATCAAGGAAATACGGAAGGATTTGGGAAGCGGCCGACAAATGAACCGCCTGCTCCAAGGAGATGTAGGAAGCGGAAAAACGATGGTCGGTTTGATGTCCATGCTGATGGCCTTGGATAACGGATTCCAAGCAGCACTCATGGCTCCTACAGAAATCCTCGCACAACAACATTACCAATCCATAACAGCCTATGTAAAAGGGATGGGCATTCGGGTAGGATTCCTTTCCGGAAGCATAAAAGGAAAAAAAAGAAAGGAATTATTGAAATTCTTGGCGGCGGGTGATTTGGATTTTGTCATCGGTACTCATGCATTGTTGGAAGAACCGGTTATTTTTAAAAATCTCGGCCTGGCCATTACGGACGAGCAACATCGCTTCGGAGTCAAACAACGCTCCCGACTTTGGAAGAAAAGCCTACCCTACCCGCCCCATATTCTTGTGATGACTGCAACCCCTATTCCCAGAACATTGGCCATGACCTTATATGGAGATTTGGATGTTTCCGTTATCGATGAATTGCCCCCGGGCAGGAAGGAAATCAAAACCCTGCACAAATACGAAAGCGGCCGCCTTAGGGTTTTCGGGTTTATAAGGGATGAAATCAAAAAGGGTCGGCAGGTATATATCGTCTATCCGTTGATTGAGGAATCGGAAACCTTGGATCTTCAGAATCTAGAAGAAGGCTATGAATCCATCAGCAGGGATTTCCCCAAACCTGACTATCAAATCAGTATTGTTCACGGTAGGATGAAACCCGCAGATAAGGATTTTGAAATGCAACGTTTTGTCAAGGGAGAAACCCAAATCATGATCGCTACTACGGTTATTGAAGTCGGAGTAAATGTCCCAAATGCAACAGTTATGGTCATCGAAAATACGGAGCGGTTCGGTTTATCCCAATTGCATCAATTAAGGGGTCGTGTAGGACGTGGAGGTGAACAATCATATTGTATCCTAATGACTGGCAACAAATTGTCCAATGATTCCAAGCAAAGGATTCAGACCATGTGTGCCACCAATAATGGGTTTGAAATAGCCGATGCGGATTTACGGTTGCGAGGACCCGGCAATATTGAAGGGACACAACAAAGCGGCACTTTGAATTTCAGGTTGGCTGATTTATCCAAAGATGGAAAAATCCTTCAAACAGCTAGGGAAATCGCCCATAGGGTTTTGGATGATGACCCGAATTTCAAACTTCCCAGAAACGAACCCATCCGAAGATACATGCTCTATTATGCTAAGAAAGTAAAAGGATGGAGCAGGATAGGATAAAAAAAGCCCTGTGAGTCTATCACAAGGCTTTTTCATCTTTTATGAAAATATTTTAATCTCTCTTTATTTTACGAGCCAAAATCGGGAAAGAAGCACTTCCGTAATGAGAAAATTTTTCTTCAGGCTGTAAAGGAAATTCGTAATCGGCAATAAAACTCATGAGGAATGCTGTCAATTCCTCCTTATCTATATTTCTGGATTTGGGCTTCAGGTAATAGGCGATGTGGTCAATAGTTCCTTCTTCACTCCAAAATACCTTCACCCACATTTTCAATCCCTTTAGATCCAACCCTACATCATAGGCATAATCTTCCATATCAAAAAGCATGGTCAGCCATTTGATATATGCCAAATTCATATCCTGATCACAGGCATCCATTAATTGTAGGCTATATTCAGCAGATGTGGCTTCGAATTCCTCTGCAAATTCCCCTATGAGGAATACTTTTGGAAGTTCCGCATCTTGTTCCTCACAGACTTCGACACCATCATCCTTGCAATCTTCATCATTATTGGCAAAAGAAAGAAATGGTATAAGTATAAGGAGGAAGAGATAAGTAGCCTTTATGATTATCTCTTTCATTTTCAACGGTTTTAAAACTCAAATATAAGTAAAATCTAATTCAATTGAAATGATCCACAGATACCTTAACGTAACAAAAATCTATCCAAGGAAATCTTCACAACCAACATATTAGAAATCATCAACATCTTAACACAAAAGAAATAACACACAAGAATATGAATATCAGTGATTTAAAGCAAAATTTCTTAAAATACTGTCACAACTTGGAATTCCCCTTCCCGATGTCTATATATAAACGGATTATCTCTATTTCAAGTTGCATTATTGCCACGTATTTGAAATTCATTAAGAAGTTACAATCCGCAGGAAATAAAAAGGCATACCGGAAAAAGCCGGTATGCCTTAAATATTATTAATACACAAAATGCTGCTAATAGAATTATTATTTAGCTGCCAATTTGATTCTTAAGCCGATTTCGTCATTCAGGAATTTCTCTTTCAGATTCAATGCCGTAGGAGACATAAAGGTTATACCCCATTTGGTTCTGTCTATTGTAAATGCAGATGTTTCGGCAACCAAACCATTCCCATCCATACTCACTTTAGTTGGGAATTCAACGCTATATGAAACACCTTTCATCGTAAGATTTCCTTTGATACTATGGGTAGCACCATTCGCGTCTCCGGTTAGGGGCGTGACAGAAGCTATTTCAAACTCGGCCGTAGGAAATTTAGCTACATTGAAAAAATCATCCTGTTCTTCCGGAGATCGGGTCCCTTTCAAATGGGCTTCGATACTCGCTTTTTGGTCTCCTTCCAAATCCGTACAGGAAATAGAATTCATATCGATGATAAATTTCCCCGATTGGATATTACCATCTTTTACCTGAAGTCCACCGCTTTTCAAACCAATGGTGCCGTTGTGTTTGCCATTAGGCTTCGAGCCTTCCCAAAGTATCGTACTCTGACTGGCATCTATGGTATAACTTTTGGCATCGACATCAGCTTTGGCAGTTGTCGTCGCCTCTCCTGTAGTAGCGGCTTCTCCTTCCGGAGAATTATTACAGGCGATGAATCCTGTAAAAAGAAAAGAAATCAATGAGAATTGAAGAATTAATTTCATGATTGGAAATTGTTTTGTATTAAATAAAAACATAAAGTTAAAAAGAGATAACAGCAATTAGTTTCAAAAGTTGTATGAATATTTGATATCACCAATAAGAATTTTTTACCATTGATTTAGAATAATACCTTGAAAACATAGAGAAGGCTAAATCCGGACAGGAAAACAATCCCCAACCAGCTCAATATTTTCATTTTCATTCCCGGGCGGGCAAATTCGGGCGTATGTTGACTTGTAATCAAAGCATAATTCAATATCGCATAAAAAGGAGTGGTCAAAAAGGAAAGTACCGTGGCAACTTTAAGCAAAGTCCCCATCTCTGCTGCCAGAAAAAGCAGAATCAACATACTTCCTATAATTAGAATGGCCATCCATATCCAATAGGCTTTCCTATCATCAGCAGCGAAAGCTGTTTCGTCAAAATCTCCAATCTTGATATCATCCAAGGTCGTTCGTGTTCCCATGTTGTTGATATCCGGCAAATGGTATTTTGTCAGGACAGAGGCACGCCCCATCACCCTGGGAAGTGCATCCAAACAGGTTAGCGTAGTACTGAACATCGTAGTGATGGCTGCAATCCCCACCAACCAGAATGCCCACCGGCTTTCCCCGAAGGCTTGAGAATACAAACCGAACAATTGCTTTGAGAAGCCCAAACCTGATTTTTCAATGGCTTCACCACTTCCGAACATGACCAAAGTTCCGAGAGAGAGGAAAAAAATCGCCAACACCAAGGTGGACCAATACCCTACGTTGAAATCAAAAATAGACGTCTTGTAATCAAAGTCTTCCTGAGTGGATTTCTGCTTGGATTCTGCCCAAATCGAATTCCAAACCGACATATCTACCGGTGCAGGCATCCATCCCATCAGAGAAATAACGAAAGCCAGGGTTATCGTATCCTTTGGAATGACTTGCTCCCATTGGATAGGCTCGGAATTCTTACCCAATGCCAACAATACCGCTATGAAGGTAGATATGGTCAATAAGATGATGATGTATTTGATAATATTATCCAATATCTGATACCGCCCTAAATATAAAATCCCCAAACAAAGAGCCAATAAGATCGCTGAAACCCAAGCCGCCCCTAGAGGAATTCCAAACATATACATAAGTAAATTAGCTGTAAGGGAAGTTACTGCCGCCTGAATGGTAAACATCGTAATAGGGGTAATGAGCAAGTAGGCCCATAAGACCCATTTCCCCATT
Source organism: Saprospiraceae bacterium (assembly GCA_020628145.1). GTDB lineage: Bacteria > Bacteroidota > Bacteroidia > Chitinophagales > Saprospiraceae > JAHDCE01. Next base: position 9,064 of record JAHDFN010000060.1, read on the forward strand.
CGTTTATACCCCGACAAGATGGTCTCCCCCTTGGAGGCGGTATATCTTGTTCCGTACTCGAAAAAGGGATATTTGAAAATCAAAATGAGTACAATCGCCCAAAGGAAGGCGAAACCATATTCCGCTCCCGCCCGGGTTGACCAATACAAATGAGAAGTGCCTACTGCTGCTCCTGCAAACAATAATCCCGGCCCCAGCATTTTGAGATATTTTGTCATCTTTCCTATTTTGTTTCGACTCTTGGTTCCATAAAAGTTAAAAAGACCTAATTTAGCAAATATTAAAAGACTTTATCACGAAAAGTTGATTATCCTCAACTTGATATTTTAAAATATAAATCAGAATATGAACCTGGATTTGAAAGGAAAGAATGCCCTAGTAGGAGGAGGAAGCCGTGGAATCGGTGAAGGAGTAGCCAAAGCATTAGCCAAGCTAGGCGCCAATATCACTTTATTATCGAGGGATGCCCGAAAACTGGGAGAAGTCGTCCGTTCACTGGATAATTCCCTGGATCAGCGTCATAGTTTCCTAGCTGTTGATTTTTCGGACATCAAAGACCTGAAGAACAAGGTCCACCATCTTGTCCTTACACAGCCCATCCATATTCTGATCAATAATACCGGTGGCCCGAAAGGAGGAAAACTGACCCAGGCCGATCCTGTGGAATTCCTCACCGCATTCAACAACCATTTGGTTTGTAACCAGCTTCTTTCACAATTGGTACTCGATGGAATGAAAAAGGATAATTATGGTCGGATCATCAATATCATTTCCACATCAGTCAAACAACCTATTGATGGTTTGGGGGTATCCAATACCATCCGTGGGGCCGTGGCCAACTGGGCTAAGACCCTAGCAAATGAAGTAGGGCAGTTCGGCATTACGGTCAATAATGTCTTACCCGGGTTCACGTCAACAGGACGATTGGAGGCCATCGTAGAATACAGAGCCGAACAGTGGGGTATTTCAGTAGCAGAAACACAAACCAAAATGGAATCCCTTGTTCCGATGAAACGTTTTGGCAGGACTGAAGAAATCGCTTCTGCCGTTGCTTTTCTGGCTTCCCCTGCCGCATCCTATATTTCAGGTATCAACCTTCCTGTAGATGGAGGGCGAACCAAGAGCTTATAAATTAGGATTCTCCTCTGTATTTGGATGCCTTTAAGATTTTCCGGGCATCCTTATTATCCAACATCTCCTGTAAACTGATGTGGGGATTCTGCTTCATGTATTTTTTTATGATTTGCCAACCGGTAAAATTAGCCGTTCTACCTGGAGCATCGGGCGGCATTCCCGGAGAATGGGGCCCCGGTAGGATGTATTTCATATAATCCCGTTTCTTGGAATTGAAAACCAAATCCTCATTGACAAAAAAGGTCCATATCTCAAATTCATTATCCATACACCATTCCGCCTGTGCATCGGTCATTTGCAATTTTACAGAATCCGGAGCGTAAGGCATGAGCAAATCCATCAGGTAAAGTTTTTTGCCATTCTGGATCATCGCATCCAGCAGTTGGACTTCCTTGTATTCACCGGACAGCTCTCCTGCCAGTACTTCCATTGTCGAAGAAATCAAATGCTCCGGAGTAAACTTACTATATTGGTAATATGGAAATATGGAGCGATAAGCCGGAAAATCCTTCCCCATATAATGCTCCACACCAATGGCTACAATATCTTCACCATATGAAAATCCCTGATAGGCAAATTCTGTTATACAGGTGTAAAAACGAGGGACTTCCTTCTCCGGAAAATAATATTTGTAGTATTTCATCGATTCAGTCAGTTGGTTCTCATACTCACTAAAATCATCATACAAAGCCATGCAGGTATCGTACAGCATTTTGAGTTGGGGACCTCTCATCAGCCAATCCATCACGAATAATTCCGATGAATCACGTTGGTTCCGTTCCCTCATGATATTCGTGTATATTTCTGAAAATTCGGGATGGGTTTTTATTAAATCGGCCGCTTTTTGCGGAATTCGGGAAGAATCGACACCATACATCTCCTTTTCGAATCTGACAACTTCCAAATCCACTTTGATATTTGAGACATCGGGAATATTTTTACCTTTGTCACAACCCGACCCGACAATTACCATTAATGAAATAGCAGCGAATATGTAGCAGCATCGTTTGATGTTTGTACTTTTGAATTCATGAATCATAAGATCTAACTGGATTGTAATTGTACTTTTATTATTATCATTGTCTTCCAATTGGAGCAATGATAGTTTAAAGAAATCAATTTAAAAACACTCTTATATGAAAAAAATTGCACTTACTCTCGTTTTTGCAGCTTTCTGTTTTCTAGCTGCATTTTCCCAAGATGAAGGATTCCGTTTCGGATTCCATGCCAGTCCATCATTTACCTGGATGGCCAACAACAGCGACAATAAAGCAGTAGAAGCTGATGGAGCAAATTTCGCCTTCAAGTTCGGAGCTATCGGTGAAAATTATTTCCGAGAAAACTATGCGATCAAATTTGGTATAAACATGTCATTTAACCAAGGAGGAGGATTGTTATTCAATTCCATTCCGGATTCTACAAATGTTGCTCTTTTCAATGATTCCCAGCCTGAGACCCTTTCCAATGGAGTAACCAAGGCTAAATTCAATTACCAATATATCGAAATCCCTTTTGGTCTCAAAATGAGAACCAATGAAATGGGATCTATGAGATATTTTGCTGAAATCCCGTTGATTACCCTCGGTATAAATGTGGCGGCCAGAGCCAAACTCGATGATGGCAACAGTTTCAGGGTCGGAAAGGATACCGGAATATTTCAATTGTCCTGGGGATTAGGCGGTGGTGCAGAATACGCCATCAGTGAAAGTACTTCCATTACTGCGGGTTTGTTCTTCCAAAGTGGAATCATCAATACCTATTTTGGAAAAACCAATTTGGATTCCATCGACGATACCAAAACCATTGTCAATGGAATCGATATCCGTATCGGCGTCTTGTTCTAGAAAACAATTCGTAATACATGTTATCAGAATAGGGATTTGTGTAAAACGAATCCCTATTTTTTTATTTTAACATTAGTTAGTTTGATTATTAAACTAAGAATATGCAACTTTGAATTGAACAAACGAAATACAAATGAAAATAGAAGACATCAGAACCATTTTGGAAGAATGTTCCTTCCACCTTTTTGACATCCCCTTTGAGTTCAGGGTCATGCCGAAGGGAGATGGCTACCTACTTCAATTGAAAGGATATATCCGAGACAATGACACTGGAGAATATTCTTGGCAGAAAGGAGGCAAACATTACCTGAGTTCATTCACTATCAAGGATGAAATCGTCAATAAAGCATGGAAAGCCTGTTTTGATTTCGTGATACACGAAGCTCGGGAGGCCTTTTCCTATAAACAACAAACTATCTATCATCCGCACTTTTTAGTGGATGAATTAGCTACATTTGTGGCGAATTCGGATCATGCAAAAAGAACCGAGCAGAATAAACGTTTGTTGGAGTTTTAAATATCTGTTTTAAAATCAAAACCCCAACAAACGCTAAATTTTCCCTCATCGGAAGTTAGTATGGCTGACTTCCCTAATCAGGAAGGATGAAGATTGCAATTGCACAATTGAACTACCATATCGGCAATTTCGAGGGCAACCTCAACAAAATGCTGGAAGCTATTGAAAAAGCAAAAAACCAAGATGCGGATCTAATTGTTTTCGGTGAATTATCCACTTGTGGATATCCCCCTCGGGATTTTCTGGAATTCGATGATTTCATTGCGAAAAGTGAAGCTTGTGTCAACCGATTGGCTGAAGAATCCCGAAACATCGGAATCATTGTAGGTTCACCTACAAAAAACCCGGTCATCGAAGGAAAAGATCTATACAATTCTGCCATTTTTCTTTATGGAGGGGAAATCAAATATACCCAACACAAGGCATTGCTTCCAACTTACGACATCTTTGACGAATACCGTTATTTCGAACCGGCAAGTGAATTCAATGTCGTCCATTTCAAAGGGAAAAAAATTGCATTGACCGTTTGTGAGGACATTTGGAATGTAGGCAACGAAAATCCACTTTATGTTACCTGTCCCCTGGATGAGATGCAGCACCATTCACCTGATTTTGTGATTAACCTTTCTGCGTCGCCATTCAATTACAGGCATGCCGAAACCAGAATCCATGTCCTCAAAGCCAACGTAGAACGCTATGGTTTGCCCATGTTCTATGTCAACCATTCCGGAGCACAGACCGAAGTGATTTTCGACGGAGGTTCTTTGGTCATCAGCCCTGACGGCAATATCCACGACGAGCTTCCCTACTTCAAGGAAGAAGTTCGTGTTTACGAATTGGATGAGGTTATGAAAGGAGGAATAAACAGGGTTCAGCCTAAAGAGAAAATCGCATTGATACATGATGCCATAGTTACCGGCATCCGTGATTATTTTGGAAAACTGGGTTTTAAAAAAGCGATTTTGGGTTTATCCGGAGGAATCGATTCTGCAGTGACGGCGGCATTGGCGGCGGCGGCTCTTGGGCCTGAAAATGTATTGGCGGTGCTGATGCCTTCCCAATTTTCTTCAGATCATTCTGTCGGTGATGCAGAGCAGTTGGCCAAGAATTATGGGATGCCTTATAAAACCATCCCCATCAAAGGCATTTACGATTCGTTCATGGGTTCCCTTTCGGAACATTTCGAAGGACGGCCCTTCAATGTCACCGAAGAAAACATCCAGGCTAGGAGCAGAGGGGTTATCCTGATGGCATTGTCTAATAAATTCGGAAATATCCTACTTAATACTTCAAACAAAAGTGAAATGGCCGTCGGCTATGGTACGCTTTATGGTGATATGTGTGGTGGCCTTTCGGTTATCGGGGATGTTTACAAAACAGATGTTTTTGCCTTGGCGGAATATATCAATAAGGACCAGGAACTTATTCCTCGAAATACGATTACCAAACCACCTTCGGCGGAGTTGAGACCGAACCAGAAGGATTCTGATTCACTGCCGGATTATGATACCCTGGATGAAATCCTTTTCGAATATATTGAAAATACCCGGGGACCCAAGGAAATCATCGAAAAAGGATTTGACAAGAAATTAGTTGCCCGGATTCTTAAATTGGTCAATATCAATGAATTCAAAAGATACCAGACCGCACCGGTACTAAGGGTTTCATCGAAGGCATTCGGAATGGGAAGAAGAATGCCTATTGTTGGTAAATATCTGAGTTAATATGATTCGATTTGACAAAAAGGAAGTCAGACGGGTGAGTCTTGTTCTTGCAGGTCTAATCATCGCCTGGAGCATCAAGAGTTTTATTACCGAAGAAAGTCAACAAAAAGCATGGGAATCCATAGGGTTGTTTATCGGGCTACTTGTTTTGCTGATGCTCATTGCCATAACGGCAATGGTTCTCCTTTGGTTATTCCGCAAAGTATATGAATTGATATTCCGCAGGAATGAAAATTAACCTTTTGATTGGAGCAAGCGTTATATTGGCGTCATGAATAATTTCCATAATATATTGAAAAAGCTTTATCTGCTTCCTATTTCCTTCTATAGGGCTTTCATTTCCCCTTTGACACCGCCGGCCTGCCGATACAATCCCACTTGTTCCCAATATATGGTAGTAGCCGTCATGAAATGGGGCATTTTCAAAGGAACATGGCTGGGTATCAAACGAATTCTACGTTGCCACCCTTGGTCGGAACATGACCATTACGATCCGGTTCCCGAACCCGAAAAAAAAGTTTGATTCATGTCCAGTAACTACGCCCTTGAGTTACTTCCTTTCCGGTTTCGCCATTGACAATCCGATGGATGAAAGTCCCTTCTTCTCCTTTTTGGGTTTCAGCGGTTAACCGCTCTCCATACTTGCACTCCAACTTATAGACTAAATCCAATCTTTTCAATGATTTTCCTTCATGGATTTCACGAGGAAGGGTATCCAGCATTTTGGTAATGTAATGGATATTATTCAAATGGCCGTTCCAATCCAACTCGAACCAACCAACGGCATTCTCTTTTGAAAAACCGGGTGATTTGACTAATGGAATTTTACGTTCAGGCTTAGGGAGGAATTCCATGTCAGGCATTTCATGTTTGAGGACGAATTCCGGGATGGGGGCAATACTTCTTTTTTCGGTATCCATCAATAGCCAGGTGGAAGAAGCTTGGGCAATCCGTTCTCCTTGTTCATCGTAAATTTTAAAATCCCGATAGGTGAATAGTTTTTCGAATCCGGCAGGATGGGTCTCTACCATGATTTTTTCTCCTAGGGTCGGTTGCCTGAAGATTTCCATTTTCTTCCGCATGATGACCCACGAAATCCTAAATGGGATTAAATCCCAATAGGATAATTTCAAATCGATGACATTCTGCATAGCTGCTTCATGCATCATTTTTGTCATTCCCGGAATAGTCAATCGTTTTTGGGAGTCGATATCATAGGTTCCGACCTGATATTCTTTCCGTTGTATGATTTTAGGATGTACCGGCATCTTTTTCAATTCGTTTTAGGTTACGAAAATAAGGTTTCATAGCCTTCCATACCAATCTTTAACGACCTCCACCGCCTTTTTACCTTGAGGGGTATAATCCTTGTCTCCCCGTTCCTGATAAGCCCCCGGATAAGGGTACCATTTCCAGAGGAAACCACCTCTCCAATATTCCTTGTCTTCAAAGAAATCGAATAGGGCGTCCAAGGCGTCTGCCTGTGCTTTTTGATTCGTTGGCAGCGTGTGCGAGCGGGGTTCCAACTCCCAGGTTTTACCTGCACAACCCTCTATGGCCATGTATCCGAATTCTGTAAAAAGAATGTCCTTTTCGAATTTCCGATACATCTCTTTTAATTCCCGGTCATAGGATTTCCATTTTTCCATCAATGTTCCTTTTTCCGGTTGTTTCGATTCATCCAAAGGAAAATAGGCATCTACTCCGATATAATCCAAATCATCCCAAAAAGGCAAACGGGTATAACTATCCCAATTAGACGCATAGGTCAATCGGCCATTGTAACTTCTCCGTATTTCCTTGATTAGATCTCTCCAAAAGCTCTCCCTTTCGACTTCACTCTGTTTGAATTCTGTTCCGATGCAAATCATTTCCACATCGCTTTCTTTCCCCAGCTCTACATAATACATGATGAATTTACGATAGGCTTCTTCCCATTTCCTCCAATCGGATTCATTACTAAAAGTAATGCCTCCCGGCCAACTGCCCGGCACCCAAATCTGGGGTTTGAGCATCACTTTGATCCCCGCCGCTTTAGCCAAGCGAATCGTTTCTTTTGCTCCTTCCTTCCGTTCACCCCACCATTGTCCCTGCATATCAAACATAATATCCTTGCTCCCTACCCTACAGAACCCATAGGGGATAACAGCTATCCAATTGGCATTGACTGTTTGGATGTCTGTCATCGGGTTATTGGGAAATGGTCTAGGAGGTGCTACCAAACTCAGGCCATTGATACTTTCGGAATCTTTGGTTTTTTCGGGTTGGGCCTCTGTTTCATCCGGGCGAATGACTTTTCCGGAATCGAGGCATTTAGAATATGAGGTGATGAAGAAGAATCCTATGAAAATAATTCTGAACATAATCCATCATTTAGTTTTGGGAGAAAATCAGTTTTCCCAACCTATCAGATAAGTAGGATCAGGACAATTGGTTTTATAAAAATCTAATTTTTCTTCTCGGCACACACCAATATAGTCTCCTTTGAATCCCTGCATGTCCCTTATGATTTGAAAATGAAGGTGCGGAGGCCACCCTCCGTTTTCATTCCAATCTCCAATTGTACAAAACCGTGTTCCTCCGGGAATATCCATTCCTATTTCCAAGCCTTCAAGAGAAGCCTTGGATAAATGGCCGTATAATGTATGGAAAACACCTTCATTAGCCCGATGTTCTAAAACAATCGTACTTCCATAATCATAAGGTAAATCATTGTATTTGAAGCTGTGTACCTTCGAGTTCAGAGGAGCATGGATACCCGTTCCTACTTCCGCCCAAACATCTATAGCCAAATGGATATTCCGTTCGGCAGCAAAATTGGCGGAAGCCTGATATATATTCCTTTTTTCCAGATATCCTCCGATACCCAAAAGAACTTGTTTGTCCTTCAATTCTCCTTGAATGAATTGATCCAAATATTGCGGATCGCTTGTTTTCCGGTAATCCAAGCGGGGATTTTTTTCGCTTAAATCAATCCTACAATAGTCCTTTTCCAACAGTTTTTTCCCTAGCAATGGAAATCCCATAATTCCGTATATAAAAAGGGCATCGTTCTATTCCGATGCCCTTTGATTTTTCATACCAATAATTTTCCTTACGGAAAATGTTTCGTATCAGATAATACCTTTTTCCGTAAGGTATCTTTCAGCATCCAAAGCTGCCATGCACCCGGAACCGGCAGCGGTGACTGCCTGACGGTAAATATGATCCTGAGCATCTCCACTGACAAATACACCTTCCCTATTGGTCGATGTACGACCGGGCATGGCTTTCAGGTAACCTGTTTCATCCATTTCCAACCAATCCTTGAAGATATCCGTATTCGGTTTGTGGCCGATAGCTACGAAAAATCCCTGAACGGGGATTGTTGATTCCTCTCCTGTTTTATTATTGAAAACCAAAGCACCTTCTACTTCATCCTTCCCTAGGACATCCTTGGTTTCCGTATTCCAATGAATATGAATATTCTCTGTATTCTTTACACGCTCCTGCATTATTTTGGAAGCCCTCATCTCATCCCTACGAATTAACATGTGAACATTCTTACACAATTTAGAAAGGTATTGTGCTTCTTCTGCCGCCGTATCACCTGCACCTACAATTGCTACATCGAGATTACGGTAGAAGAATCCATCACATACGGCACAAGCAGACACTCCTCCTCCATTCCTAGCCAAACGGCCCTCGTTTTCCAATCCCAACCATTTGGCACTGGCTCCTGTAGAAATGATGACGGCATCCGCATGGATTTCATGGCCGCTTTCTGCCCAGAGTTTATGCACCGGTCCGGAGAAATCGACCTTAGTGATCATTTCCCTACGGACATCCGTTCCGAAACGTTCAGCCTGTTTTTGGAAATCATCCATCATTTTGGGGCCTTGCACTCCTTCGGGATACCCCGGGTAGTTTTCCACCTCCGTCGTAATCATCAATTGTCCACCGGGTTCGGGGCCTGTATATACTATAGGTTTGAGGTTAGCCCTTGCAGCATAAATTGCAGCCGTATATCCGGCTGGACCGGAACCGATTATCACACATAAAGCTTTTTCTGGTGATGCCATTCTTTTTTAAAATTGTTTTAATGATGAAATTCTATGCTAAGCTATAAATGCCTGAACAGGCAGATTAGTTGAGCGTCGGAACACAAGAATCATATCTTTCATTAATAATACCTCAATCTCCTTACTTGGGAAACATATTTTGCCAAACGGACTACCTGGCAGGAATATCCATATTCATTATCGTACCAAGCATAAATGGTGACGTTTTTCCCATCTTTGGAAACGATGGTAGAAGGAGCATCGATAACTGAAGTACTGGTATGCCCTACCACATCATTGGAGACCAATTCGGTATCTGTGGAATAATGGATTTGTTCAACCAATTTTCCATGTAAGGCCGAATGTTGGATAAGTTTATTCAACGCTTCCTTGCTGGTTGCCGTTTTCAACGTCAGATTCATGATGGCCAATGAAACATCCGGTGTTGGAACCCTGACTGCATTACCGGTAAGGATTCCGGCCAATTCCGGAATAACCTTAGCTACGGCTTTAGCAGCTCCGGTAGTGGTCAGTACCATATTCAAAGGAGCCCCCCTACCTCTACGTGGTTTCTTATGGAAATTATCTATAAGATTCTGGTCATTGGTATAAGCATGGATCGACTCGATATGTCCTTTTTCTATACCTAGTGTATCATGAAGAACTTTGATGACCGGTACGATAGCATTCGTGGTACAAGAAGCTGCGGAAAAGACAGGGTCTCCCTTGAAATCCAATTCTTTGTTATTCACACCATGAACGATATTAGGCACTCCGTTACCCGGAGCAGTCAACATGGCTTGTGTAGCCCCCGGACGAAGGTGACGGCTCAGGCCTTCCTTATCCCTCCATACACCTGTATTATCAATGATAATGGCATTATTAATACCATATTCAGTATAATCGATATCTTCGGGCTGGCCTGCAAAAATCATTTTCACACGATTACCGTTGACGACTAATTCCTCTTTGGACTCATCTACTTCCACAACTCCTTTAAATGTTCCATGAACAGAATCTTTTCTCAATAAAGAAGCTCTTTTTTCCAATTCGGCTGCCCTATCTTTTAATTTAGGTCTCAAGACAATTGCCCTTAACCTAAGTTGTTCCCCCTTTCCTGTTTTTTCTGCTAGGATTCTAGCCAACAGCCTTCCAATTCTTCCGAAACCATAAAGGACGACATCTCTTGAGCCTAAGACCTTCTTGTCCATTCCAATATGTTCTCCTAATTTATTTCCAATAAAGTCGGTCATATCGGCCTCTCCATTGGTTTCATCCATCCATTCCAAGGCTAATTTACCAATATCGATTTTGGAGGGAGCCAACCCCGTCATTCCATCAATTGCTTTTGCCATAGCCAAAATGGTCTCGATGGTTATCGGTTTATCCGTATATTTTTTTGAGAATAGAAGTGTATTCAGTATTTCACTCGGACGGGAATCGTAAAGGTCATGATGGAAGTATATTAATTCCACATTCTTATCGAATCTCAAATCTCCCATGATACCCAATAATTCAAGAGAATGTTTTTCTTGTTCCCTCCAATAGCTAAGAGCCTTATCGTTATGAGCAATTGTTTCCTTCATGTTCTGAAAATAAATTAATTAATAATAAAATAACATTTTGCTTAAACGGTGCAAAGGTAAGGATATTTTGGAATGGCTTATAATAGACATGATTACGAATTTAACCGTATGGTTAAAATTCATCTTCCGGATTCATCCTTCTTTACATACTCATCTTGACAGCTTTGGCTATCAGGTACCGTGTGTTCATCAACTGAAAACCGTTTTTAAAACAGCTCCAACGAAAAAAGCACTTCGAAACGAATCGAAGTGCTT
>JAHDFN010000061.1:0-2909 GCA_020628145.1 Saprospiraceae bacterium
AGGTGAACTAACACCTGACAAGGCGGTTGAATAAGTTTTGTCCTGTACTTAGAAATTCTGATTGCAAAAAAAAATGATTCCTGAATTCTCTTTTAATTTATTTACAGCTTTTATTCCGGACTAATACCTTGTGGTGTCCCCGATAATTGTTGCAAATACCAATCCGGAATATTCTGACTGGATCGGGTAAATCCAAAGGCATAGGCCGAGGTGTAAATCACAATCATGTCTCCACTCGCTGATCCACCTAGTGGTGTTCCGGATAATTGTTGCGAATACCAATCCGGAATATTCTGACTGGATCGGGTAAATCCATAGGCATAGGAATCCGTATAAACAACCACTACGTCCCTGCCGTTAATCGTGTTCCCTTGCGGTGTTCCTGATAATTGTTGTGAATACCAATCCGGAATATTCTGACCGGAACGGGAGAATCCATAAGCGTAGCTATCGGTATAAACAACAATAGTGTTTCCACTGGCAACAATATCCTGTGGTGTTCCGGATAATTGTTGCGAATACCAGTCGGGAATATTCTGACTGGATCGGGTAAAACCATAAGCGTAGCTATCGGTATAAACAACAATGGAGCTATCGGTTGCCATAGCCCCGATGGGTGTTCCTGATAATTGTTGTGAATACCAATCCGGAATATTCTGACTGGATCGGGTGAAACCATAAGCATAGCTGTCGGTATAAATAACCAACATGCTTCCATCTTCGTTGGAAGAGGTTCGGGGGGCGGATTGGGGGAGGTTATCGACATTCGTATTTTCTGAAAAAAGGGCATAAGGGACACTCATCAGTTGGTTGGAGCCGGTAATGGAATAATTGCTTCCACCACTCGGATCGATTTCTATTTTTAGGAATTTATCGTTGGTTCCCCAGTCGATATTGGAAAAAGACCCGGTCGTGGCTGCCCCCTCTCCTATATTCAAATTGAATAGGCCCTGGGTATTGGTTGTAGGAGAATGCGTTTCCGAATAAACCGTTGTTCCTGTCACCGAATTATCCAAAATGCTGACCTTTACTCCTACGGTGCTTTCGATTACCGGGTCGCCTGAAGAATCGAAAGCGATAGCCTGATAACTTATGCCTTGCGGGGCTTGTGCAGACAAGGAAATATGAATCAATGAAAAGAAAAAAAGTAAAAATGAATACCTCATGATGATGGGTGTTTTTTAAATTTCAATTAATTTTTAATGATTTTTAGCGCTTCCGATTTTTCATCATTGAACCGAAGGAAATAAATTCCGGCCTTTAAAGAATGTAAATCAATTTGATTGCCATCGGGGATGCTGATATTTATCAAGCGACCCAGGCTGTCATAAATATATGTTTTTTCAATGGGTGTTCCTTCCGTCGAAAAATAAATATAATCACCTGCCGGAATCGGATAAGTGGAAATGTGCCGGGCGTCGGCTATGTTTTCGGTATTTACAATATCGATATTCGATTGCGAAGCAATTGCAATTGTACCCGAGCCGTTTTTATCGGAATCATTTTCAGGTAGGACGAAGACTTCACCTACGGAATGGGCGATATTGTTATTGGAAACCGCACCACTGTTTATTTGCTGTGCAGAAGTGCAAAAGGGTAATAAGCCTAAAGAAATTAAAATAGAAAATAATTGCTTCATATTGTTGAATTTTATTGTTGTTGAAAATGAAAGGGAATTATCTTTTTTCAGGTGGAATGCCTTTGTATTTTAAGCTGTATTTCGATGGTTGTGATAAATCCTTGGGAATATGTTTTCGTTGGGTGGATGCGGGGTCTTTGGCGAGTTCTTCCTTTGGGCGGATAGGTCGGGGAACGAAATTGCCTCCGCAGGAAGGACAGATGTCTTCGAATATTTCCTCGGCACAATTTTTACAATAGGTACATTCGTAACTACAAATCATGGCATCGGTAGAGTGGGGAGGGAGGTCTTTCCCACAGTGTTCGCAACAAGGTCTGAGTTCTAACATGGATTGTTGTTTTTATTTGTTTTCAAGATACCATTTTTTTCTGATTTCCATCAGTAATGCATTTGCATTTTCTTTATCGGGTGCCTCCGGCAATGCGGAAGATTTCCATAATTGATGAATGATGTTTATTTTTTCTTCTGCTTGTAGGATTAAATCATCATATTCGAATTGTCCTTTTCGGATGTCCAATAATTCTTTTCTGTTTTTCCGTCGGACATTTATTTTTTGATCTTTTAGGATTTCTTCGGCCATATCCAATAAACGGAAAGTATGCATCATGTTTTTGGCATCGTAATTCTTTCCGCTTGAAATGGTATTTTCATATCGGGCTTCACTCCTTTTTTCAACCCAGTCCCAATATTCTTTATAATCCTTGCAATATTTAATATAGCCATCTTTGTTGAACGATAAATAAGCAATGGGTTTTTCTCCTTTGGGTATGCTGCTCAACTGTACGTCATTGGAATGCTCGCTTTTGACAATTCCCTTGTATTGGATTTTATTATTCGAATGATATAGCCCGTACATATCCCTCATGTGCGGAATGTTGATTAATCCACAATCTTCCTGTAGGAAAGAATTTTTCTCCAACCATTTTTTTGCAGGAATGGAACCTTGCCCCCGGATAATGTAACAGAATTCCAGAATACCCTTCTTTTTTTTGAGCATTGGGTTCAATATTTTTTTATTCAATCCCCTTGCTTTTTTAATTTGTGTCATGGCATAACCGGCAAAAGTATCCTTGCATTTTTTTGAAATAAAATATTCCGGTAGAACGTTATCCATTAACGGATGCTTGAAGATGATCTTGTCTTCGGGAGTAGCCAATAATTCAAGTATGTTCGGATTGTTGAGGTAGCATAATTCGATGAATCTCCTTAATTCATAAAAAACAATATCGTTCGTTTCATTGCTGATCTGAGGAATATAATCCAAACTATG
>JAHDFN010000061.1:2919-20064 GCA_020628145.1 Saprospiraceae bacterium
GGAAGTTTTTTTCAGGTAAAATAAATACCCCTTTATAATCCGTGTCCGAATGTTCGGTTTCCAAACCATAGGCACGACTACCGCTGATACATTCCAAAAGAATAAGGTTGTTGTCTCGAATAAAATCAAGTGTCATTTCTTAAGGTTGAATGATGGAACGGAAATAATTATCTAGCTTTCCACTTTCATGAAAAACGGATTCCAGATTATCGATAGAAGAACGGATACTCTCATATTCTTGCTCAATAAATGATTGGAGTATCGGATTCATTTTTACGATTTCGGCTTCTTTGGCATTTTCTTTTTGTACCATTAGTTTTTCAATTTCACCGACAATGTTTTTGTGCTTGGAAATAATCGGCAACAGTTTTTGAAATTGCATGGGTGGGATTTCATTTTTTTCGGCTATCCATTTTGCAGCTAATAGTGGACGGAGGACATAAAAATATTTTTTGATTTTTATTTCTTTTCCATCCATGCTTGTCTTTAATGAATTATGGGCAATGCCCAGATAATGATGACCCATACCCTTCGGTACGAAAAAATCCTTCTGTTGTTCCCACGTTTTTTTTCGGAAATTATTTTTTTCGGAATAAATAATAGGAGATTGCAGCCACTCGAAAACCGTAGCATTCGACTTTCTACCCAGTCGTAGGAATTTACGGATATCCCATCCGTTGATGTCTAAATCGTCGGTGATTTTGAAATCCAGATCCTCCTTCCTTTGGGAAAGGGATAAATACCATTCGAGTGGTTTTTTATAAATAAACCTAACATCATAATCACTGTCGGGAGAAGGAAAACCCCAGGCCCGACTGCCACTTTCACAAGCATATAGGATTTCAATTTCTCTTTCCTTTTCTATTGAGGATAATCTTTCCAGGATAATGTCTCTCATGTTACCGAATCATTTGTAAACGACTTCTTCTAATAAAAATCCCCATCCGGATTTTTCGGACAGGGATTCTGGTTCTTATTTATTCAACAGGAATTCCGATTAAAAAATTCCATTATTATACATCCACCCGTGCATATTTGGCATTGGCTTCTATAAAGGCTCTACGTGGAGGAACTTCATCTCCCATCAACATTGAAAATACCCGATCACATTCGGCGGCATCCTCAATCGTTACTTGCCGCAACATGCGGGCATCCGGATCCATCGTCGTTTCCCACAACTGTTCTGCATTCATTTCACCCAAACCTTTATAACGTTGTGTCTTCACACCGGTAGCTTCTTTATCGCCCTTGGTATAGCTCTGGATGGCTTCCTCCCTTTCCTCTTCATTCCAACAATAACGGAATTGCTTCCCTTTGGAAATACGGTATAATGGCGGTGCGGCGATATAAATATATCCCTGCTCGATAAGTGGGGTCATATAACGATAGAAGAAAGTCAGAATCAAAGTTACAATATGGCTTCCGTCAATATCGGCATCACACATAATAACGATTTTATGATACCTGAGTTTTTCCGTATTCAATATTCGTTCACCTTCTTTTTCTTCGATGCTCACACCCAATGCCGTGAAGATATTCTTGATTTCCTCATTTTCATAAATACGATGTTCCATCGCTTTTTCGACATTAAGGATTTTACCCCTCAAAGGAAGGATGGCTTGGAAATTCCTATCCCTTCCCTGTTTGGCCGTTCCGCCGGCCGAATCACCCTCTACAAGGAATATCTCGGAAGCAGCCGGATCTTTAGAAGAACAGTCGGCCAGTTTACCCGGTAATCCACTGCCGGTTAGAACGTTTTTCCGTTGAACCATTTCACGAGCCTTCCTGGCGGCATGACGGGCTGTTGCCGCCAAGATCACCTTGTCGATAACCCTTTTGGCTTCTAATGAGTTTTCCTCTAGAAAATGCTTTAATTCTTCTCCGAGGATTTGACTCACAATAGCTGTGACTTCCGAATTACCCAATTCCCCTTTGGTCTGTCCTTTAAACTGTGGCTCCGGAACCTTAACGGCAACGACAGAGGTGAGTCCCTCCCTGAAATCCTCACTCGAAATCTTGAATTTCAATTTACTGAAAAGGCCATTGTCGTCCCCATATTGCTTGAAAACACGGGTAACCGCCCTACGGAAACCATTGACGTGTGTACCTCCTTCACGGGTATTGATATTATTCACATAGGAATAGACATTTTCCTTGTAGGAACTATTGTACTGCATAGCCACCTCGACCTCTACATTATCCTTGCTTCCTTTTACATGAATGGGATTGCTAATGATGGGCGTTTTCCCTTCGTCCATGAATACTACGAACTCACTCAACCCTCCTTTGGAGTAGAATTCTTCCATAAGGGGATTTCCTTTTTCATCCTTTACTCTTTCGTCGGTAAGGATAAGGCGAAGGCCGCTATTCAGAAAGGCCAATTCCCGTAAACGATTCGCTAGGATGGTGAAGCTATAGACCAATTCTTCAAAGATACCTGCGTCCGGTTGGAAGGTGACGAAAGTACCTTTGATATCGGTTTTACCTTTTACATCAACTCCGGAAGTCGGCTTACCCATAGCATATTCCTGTACATGGATTTGACCGTCACGATGTACTTCTGCCTTCAAATAGGAAGAAAGGGCATTCACACAGGAAACACCCACACCATGCAAGCCACCCGAGACCTTGTAGGTATCCTTGTCGAATTTACCACCGGCATGTAAAACGGTCATGACAACCTCCAATGCCGATTTTTTCAACTTCTTGTGCATTCCTACCGGAATCCCCCGACCATTATCTTTTACAGTAACGGAATCGCCCTCGTGGATGATTACTTCGACGGTATCACAATAGCCGGCCAAGTGCTCATCAATGGAATTGTCGATAACCTCATACACCAAATGATGAAGCCCTTTTGTGTCAGTACTGCCGATATACATCCCCGGTCTGAGGCGGACGGCTTCCAAACCTTCGAGTGCGGTAATGTTACTGGCGTCGTAGTTGGTATTTTTCTTGTTTTTCTCCTCCAATTTGTCATTTTTTTCCATGGTGCAAAGATACGTATTTTATAGGGTTTTTCATAGGCTTTCCAAGCTTCCGGAATGCTATTGTTTTAATTGTGTAAATTATTGGTTGTTAGTGATTTGTGTTTTTTTGATATTCCATTTTTGATTTTACATATATTTACCGGAAATAAAACCATTGAAACATGGGGATCTAAGTACAGGACAAAAAACAAAACCAGTTGCCGTGCGTGGTGTTTGTTCACCTCGCACACTCCATTTCACTAGCATTTGTCAGGTGAACTAATACCTGACAAGGCGGTTGGATAAGTTTTGTCCTGTACTTAGCATGGGGATGACCTTTGGAGATGGATTTGGGGAGATAACGGTCTCCCATACACTTGGTCATGCGGGAAATGACTGTTGGGGAGTTCTGATGTCGTCAAAATATGCATCCTTTTGCCTTCTCGGAATTATTTCCGAAATTGGACTTTGAAAAAACGGAAAATGAAAGAAACCCTTTGGGAATATCTGTATTTCACTCCTGCCGAAAAGCGGGGCATCATCGTTTTGTTCTCCTTGATATGCCTTGTTTTTGCATTGCCTTTTTTATGGTCTTCTTTTTCATCCGAATCCATATCCTATGATGCATCTGCCTTTGAAGCGGAAATCAGCGAGTGGGAAACGAATCTCATCCAAGTGGACTCTTCTGGTCGGAAGAAATATTTCGAAAGGAATTGGGATTATGAGCCGAGCTATAAAAAGAAAAAAACATATGTGAAGAAAAATAAAAAGAAAAAAGAGGAAATAATTATCAAACCTTTTTCTTTCGATCCCAATACTGCAACCAAAAGTGAATTAATGGCTTTGGGTTTGCCACAGCGAGTGGTGGAGACATTGATTAATTTTCGGGAAAAGGGTGGCCAATTCCGTAAAAGGGAAGACTTGAAAAAAGTTTATGGATTAAAAGATGAATGGTATGGTGCATTGGAACAACATATCCGCATAGAAAAAATAAAAAATGAGGAACAACAATTTTCCGAAAATAATTATTCTGCAGGAAAAAAGGATTTCAGGAAAGAACCCGGGATAATTGAAAATAATAAAAAAGACACATCCGAAAAACCGAAAGAAACTTTTCCGAAAAAGGAATATGATGATAAACCTTTAATTATTGATATCAATAATTCGACTGCTGATGAATTTCAAAAGTTAAGGGGAATCGGACCTTCTTATTCCAAGCGGATAATTAATTATAGGGAAGCATTGGGTGGCTTTTATAATGTCAGTCAAATCAGTGAGGTGTATGGCTTGCCGGATAGTACTTTTCAAAGTATAAAAGGATATCTGATACAAGGTATGGATAATCCGAAAATCCGACAAATCAATATTAATTCCGTATCGGCCGAAGAACTGAAGAAACATCCATATTTGAGTTGGAAACAAGCCAATGCCATTGTCAAATACAGGGGGGAACATGGTACTTTCGAATCCTTGGATGAATTGGATAAGATTTATGCTTTGTCTCCCGAACTTCGAACGAAACTCAGACCATACCTTCGTATTAATTGAATTTTGGCTACCTTTGGATTCCCTTGGTGCTAGGTTGGAAACATAAAGGGGAACTCCCATATTTCAAATGAGAAGGATAAGAATTTATGCCTAAACAAGATTACACATTAATAAAAAACTACCAAGACCTTGAACACTATTGCAAGGAGATTTCCGAAAAAAGCGACTGGATAGGATTTGATACCGAGTTTATTGGAGAAAAGAGATACACGCCTCTGCTTTGCTTGGTGCAGATTTCATCTGAAATCGGAAATTTTCTTATTGATTCTCTGGAAATAGACAACCTCTCTCCACTTTGTCGATTATTTGAAGATGAATCCATTCTAAAAATCACCCATGCGGGAGAAAACGATTACCAATTGTTTTACCGTTTATTCGGCGTATTACCTCGAAATGTGGTGGATGTACAGATTGCCGTAGGATTCATTGGAGATGGTTACCCTTCTTCTTTCCAGAAGATTGTACAGAAGTACCTGAAAGTCAAATTGTCCAAGTCGCAAACCGTTACGGATTGGAAAACCAGACCTATCCGTGAAAAACAAATCCGATATGCCTTGAATGATGTGATCTATCTGAAGGAATTATGGGGGAAACTCAAAGGCAAACTCGAAAAAAAAGGTCGTTTGGAATGGGTTTTGGAAGAGTGTCGCCGTTTTGAGGATGTAGCTAATTATGAATTGAACATCCTTCAGGATGTCATGGGTAATAAAATCATGCATACACTCAAAGAACGGGAACGTTTGTTTTTCATGCGATTATCCCTTTGGAGGGAGCAATTGGCCGAAGAAAACAATCAATCGAGAGAACGGGTACTTTCCGGAAAGACCATTCCTGTCATTGTTAGAATGATGCATGCCGGTAAACAATCGCTGTTGAGTGATAGGAGGATCGGTGATCATATCGTTAGGAAACATTGGGAAACCTTCAATCGCTTATATCAGGAGCCGATAGAGGAAGAAGAAAGGCAATTATTGGATACAATAAGTGTCCCGCCCGTAATAACCGAAGAGCACAATATCCTGATGGATTTACTGAATCAGGTATTCAAACTCATTTGTACCAAAAACAAGGTGGCCGGTATTCTGCTCATGCCCCGATCCGATTTCAATAAGATGAAATATGACTCGTCTTTTCTACCTTCTTATCTGGGGAAAGGTTGGCGTAAGGAAATCTTGGGAGAATCGACAATACAATGGTTGGAGAAACGTGAAGAATTGGCTGTCCGTTTTGAAGAAGGGGAAATCCGTATAGGTATTCCCAAGTAATTCCATAAAGGATTATATATCCAAGATGAATTTCCTATTTTTGGTATCATTCTTACCAAAACCAACCTTTTCATGAAACCTGTAGGAGTTATAGGTTCCGGAAAATTCGGAACAACCATTGCCAAACTACTTTCCGAAAATGTGGATGTTTTGGTTTTTAGCCGACGGCCGGAACTCAAGGAAGCCATCAACGAAAAACATCATCATTTGGGTTTGGATTTATCCGAAAGGATTATTTGTACCAATGATATTCAGGAACTGGCAGAAACCTGCGATTTGATTTTTCCTGTTGTTCCATCCAAGAACTTTAGGAAAATGATCCAGCAAATATCACCCTTCCTCAAACCTCATCACATTCTCATTCAATGTACCAAAGGACTAGATGTGGGGGCCATCGATTTGGCAAATGTAAGGAAGGGGGAAAGCCGTATCCTGCCCAAGGATGTTAAAACAATGACGGAGGTTATTCTGGAAGAAACCGTCGTTGTGAGGGTCGGTTGCTTGTCCGGTCCGAATCTGTCGGGGGAAATCATGGCTGGCGAACCCGCCGCTACGGTAATCGCTTCCCGTTTTGATGAGGTCATCGATTTGGGAAAAAAAGTATTGCAAAGTGATTTGTTCCGGGTGTATGGGACGAATGATTTGAAAGGTGCGGAATGGGGGGGCGTACTCAAAAATTGTTATGCCATCGGTTCCGGGATTATTTTCGGAATGGGGTTCGGGTATAATCTCAGAGCTGTTCTGATAACGAGGGCGATTTCCGAAATGGTTCGTTTAGGACATGCGATGGGAAGCAGTAAAAAGGCATTTTTCGGCATGGCCGGTATTGGGGATATGATTGCTACGGCATCTGTTAATAAAAGTCGGAATTTTTCCGTAGGAGAGCGATTGGGCAAAGATGAAAAACTGGATGATATCCTTTCTTCCATGTCCGAGCCTGCGGAAGGATTGAGAACCGTTGTCATTGCCAGGGATTTGGCCAAGTATTTCGGCTTACATTTGCCTATCGTAGATATTATCTATAGAATTATTTATAATGATTTCGATAAACAGAAAGCAATGGTTTATCTGATGAATTATCCCTATACGGAAGATGTGGATTTTTTATGATGAATTTGTCAACATTTAAATAATGCCGGAATGAATCAATTATTGATGTCGTTATTATTGGCGGTTTTATTCTTTTCCTGTGAAAACACAATGCATAGGAATGGGACAGGGAGTGGTAACGCTGAAAATGCAGAAAAAGAAATTAATAAAACGACAGAGGATTCTTCTTCAGGAGAAATCGGGATTCCCGAAAAATTGGTGCGGCAACAATTGGAAGCATATAATGCAAGGGATATAGATGCTTTTTTGGAGCCATATGCCGATGATTTGGAAGTTTATAATTTTCCGAATAATATTTCAGGTAAAGGCAAGGAGAATATCAGACCCCAATATGAATCCATGTTTGCGAACCTGACGGATTTGAATTGTGAAGTTGTGAATAGGATGGTCTTGGGCAATACGGTTATTGATCATGAAAAAATAACAGGTTTTCCTAATACGGAATACTTTGAAGCCATTGCTATTTATAAAATTGAAAATGATAAGATTGCCCAAGTATATTTTATCCGAAAATGATTTTATTTTTGTCCTGTATTTGGAATGTCTGGTTAAATTAAATGACGATGAGAAATTTCTTCGCCATATTTGCTTTTGTCTCCTTGCCTTTTTATTTATATACTCAGGAAATATTGTTGGAGAAGCATATCGGATTAGGCTTGCCGATTCATGAGAGGAAAGCTCCCGATTATGGTTGGGAAGAAGTGTTGGATCATTTAGAGGAAATGAAGGGAAAGGGAATTACAATGGAAAAAATGTTTAAGGTAAATGGAAAATATTTCCTAAGCTATTATAATAAAAACACATATAAATATTACCTTTTGAAATTCGATTGAAAAAAGGTAATGTCATGAAAAATATTTTCGTTTTTGTTTTCTGTATTTTCACACTCCAACTCACTGCACAAAAAGACAAGGAAAATAAATGGGATGTTGCCGATCCCCCGGGTAATTATAAGGAAATAGAATTCACAACCGACGAAGGTACTTGGATGAATCTGGATGTCAGTCCTGATGGTCGTACAATCGTTTTTGATTTAATGGGAGACATTTATTCCATGCCGGTGAGTGGGGGCAAGGCACGTTTACTTACAGGAGGTTTGCCTTATGAAGTACAGCCTCGTTTTTCTCCCGATGGTAAAAAAATATGTTTTACATCCGATAGGGGAGGAGGGGACAATATTTGGATAATGGCTGCCGACGGTTCCGATCCAAAACAAATTACCAAAGAAGATTTCCGATTGTTGAATAACCCCATCTGGACGAAGGATGGAGAATATATAATCGCACGGAAACATTTTACTTCTACCCGTTCCCTGGGTGCCGGAGAAATGTGGATGTATCATGCTTCAGGCGGTGCAGGTATGCCGTTGACGGTTCGTAAAAACGATCAGCAGGATGTGAACGAACCCTGCCTTTCTCCGGATGGCCGATATTTATATTATAGCGAGGATATGTATTCCGGTGGTTATTTCCAATATAATAAAGATCCGAATAAACAGATTTTCAAAGTCATGAGATATGACATAGAAACCGGAAAAACAAAAGGCATTTCCGGCGGCCCGGGTGGAGCTTGCCGGCCACAGGTTTCCAATGATGGAAAAATGATGGCTTTTGTAAAAAGGGTAAGAACCAAAACGGTTTTGTATTTGCATGATTTGGAAACCGGAGAAGAATGGCCTATTTATGATCAGTTATCAAAAGATCAACAGGAGGCTTGGACGATTTTCGGAATTTATACCGGTTATGCTTGGTCGCCCGATGATAAATATATTTATATCTGGGCGAAAGGTAAAATTGTGAAAATAGATGTCGCTTCCGGAAAAAATGAAAATGTTCCTTTTTCTATAGATGCTAAAATAAGATTGCAGGAAACCGTAAAATTCAAAAACGAAGTCGCTCCGGAAAAATTCGATGTGAATGTCATCCGTCATTGCATTACTTCGCCGAATGAAAAATATCTGGTATTTAATGCCGTAGGATATTTATGGAAAATGGATTTGCCGAAAGGCAAGCCCAAAAGATTGACTAAGGGAACCGATTTTGAATTCGAACCTGATTTTTCTTCCGATGGGAATTCGTTGGTATATGTTACTTGGAACGATGAGGAAATGGGAGCGATTATGAAAATGGATTTAGCTTCCAAAAACAGTCGTAAGCTTACAAATAAAAAAGGAATTTATAGGACACCCCGTTTTTCTCCCGACGGTAAAAAAATAGTTTATCGGAAAGAAGGAGGAAATCAGCAGATGGGATATAGTCATTCCAAAGAGCCGGGTATTTATTGGATTTCATCCAATGGAAGCCAACCGGAATTAATTACGCCCCAAGGAGAAAATCCCCGGTTCAATACAAAAGGAGATCGGATTTATTTTAACTCCGGCGGTTTTTTATTCGGTGGTTTGAAAAAAGCATATAAAAGTGTGAAACTCGATGGTACGGATGAAAAAATCCATTTTAATTCTACCTATGCCAATCAATATGTACCGAGTCCGGATAATAAATGGATTGCTTTTTCCGAATTGTATAAAGTCTATGTCGCACCGATGCCCAATACCGGAAAACCTTTAGGTTTAACATCAAAGACAAAGGCTTTTCCGATTGCACAAGTCGGACGTGATGCCGGAATTAATCTACATTGGTCGAAAGACAGTAAGAAATTACATTGGACACTAGGTAACGAATATTTTTCGGATGAATTAACCGAACGGTTTTTATTCTTAGAAGGTGCTGTCGATTCATTGCCGCCGATTGATACGGTCGGATTAAAAATAAAATTGGAATTGGAACAGGATATTCCTGAAGGAAAAATAGCCTTGACCAATGCCCGAATTATTACAATGGAAGGGAATGAGGTGATCGAAAACGGAACCATAATTATCGAGAAAAATAAAATCATCGAAATTGGAAAATCCGATGAAATAAATGTGGATGGAAAAATAAAAGAGATGGATATGTCCGGCAAAACCATTATGCCGGGTATGGTGGATGTCCATGCACATGTCGGTAATTTTTATTATGGAATGAGCCCTCAGAAACAATGGCATTATTTTGCGAATCTGGCATACGGTGTTACGACCATACACGATCCTTCTTCCAATTCCGAAATGATTTTCAGCCATTCCGAAATGGTGAAAACGGGCAACATGATCGGCCCTCGTATTTATTCTACCGGAACGATACTTTATGGAGCCGATGGTGATTTCAAGGCGGTCATTAATTCTTTGGAAGATGCGAAATCCGCATTAAGGAGAACAAAAGCCTATGGTGCTTTTTCTGTAAAAAGTTATAACCAGCCGAGAAGGGATCAACGGCAGCAAGTAATTGAAGCTGCAAGACAGTTGGGGATTTTAGTCGTACCTGAAGGGGGATCTTTTTTCTATCATAATATGAGTATGATACTGGATGGCCATACCGGAGTGGAACATAATATTCCGGTCGCTCCATTGCATAAGGATGTCATCGAAGTTTGGAAAAAAACACAAACGCATAACACGCCGACTTTAATTGTGAATTATGGCGGTGTAAATGGAGAATATTATTGGTATCAAAATACCAAAGTGTGGGAAAAAGAAAGGTTGTTGAATTTTACTCCAAGAGGATTGATTGATTCCCGTTCCAGACATCGTACCATGATTCCGGATGAGGAATATGATAATGGTCATATCCTGGTTTCCAAATCCTGTAATGAATTACAAAATAACGGGGTGAATATTAATTTGGGATCGCATGGCCAATTACAAGGACTGGGAGCACATTGGGAATTGTGGATGTTCGTACAGGGAGGAATGTCGAACCATCAGGCCCTTCGGGCTGTAACGATGAACGGTGCCATGTACTTGGGGATGGAAGATGAAATCGGTTCTTTGAAAAAAGGAAAACTGGCCGATTTAATTATTATGGATAAAAATCCTTTGGTTGATATTTATAATACCGAATCGATTACCCATACGATGATCAATGGCCGTTTATATGATGCGGATACGATGAATGAAATCGGAAATTATGATAATAAAAGAGGAAAGTTTTTCTGGGAAGTAGAAAAATATTCCGAAAATTTCCCCTGGCACTACGAATCCAATTCCTTTATGGGAGGGCAGTGTAAATGTAGAGAGTGAGCGAGCGATTTTTGCGAAGCAAAATGGATGTCCTGTGGACATCCAAGTGAGCGAACCGCTGGCGGATAAAAAGATGATCTTTTGCCATCTTAAACTATTTCATATTACTAAACACGCACTTAATAAATCCATAGACAATGAAAAATATCATACTACTTACTGTTGTAGCGATAGGGTTATTATGGGCCTGTAATCCTGCTTCACCATCCGTTCAAAAAGATTATGGAAATTGGTCTGTTTTCTGGAATGATTTTCAAGCCGCCGTAGAAAAAAATGATCGGGAAACCGTGAAAAGGATGATCCATTTCGGAGAAAATATCGAAGAAAAGGATTTGGATGATTTATTTGATTTTTTTCTTCAGAATGAACTGCGGGATATTGTTTTGAAAACACCAGCCGATAAAGTTGAACCGGCAAATGATACTACATTCCCGGAAGGAAAGATGATTGCCTTCGAAGAAACGGGATATGATGATGAAGGCAACGAAATGGGGTCTGCCCTGCAATTATATTTTGGAAAAAAAGACGGCGTTTACGGTTTGATGATGATGTTGGCCGCCGGTTGATTCTTAAAAAGGCAAATGATTTAAATCCACATTTCCACCTGAAATAATAATTCCTATTTTCTTTCCCTTGAATATTTTTTTATTTTCTAAAACAGAAGCCAAAGGAACGGCGGAAGAAGGTTCTACGATTATTTTTAATTTTTCCCAAATCATCCGCATAGCTTGGATGATGGTTTTTTCTTTTGCAGTAAAAATTCCATTTGTATTTCTTAGGATGATCGGAAAAGTAAGAAATCCGATATTGGCCCGAAGGCCGTCGCAAATCGTATCGGTTCTTTTATTGATTTTTAATTTACCGGAATAAAATGCCCTGAAACAATCATCTACTCTTTTAGGTTCCGTTCCGAAAACGGAAATATTTTTTCCTTGGGTTTTATTCCATCCTTTTACCACAATGGAAACGCCACTCAATAAACCGCCACCGCTAACAGGTGCCAATATACAATCCATATTATCCTGTTGTTCCAGAAACTCCAAAGCAATCGTTCCCTGTCCGGCCAATACATTGAAATCGTTGTAGGGATGGATATAAGTCAACCCTTTTTTTGTCATTAATTGAATGACGGTTTGTTCCCTAGCCTGGGAGGTCGGTTCGCAAGTAATGATTTTCGCACCTAATTTACGAGTAGCTTTCATCTTGGATGCGACTGAATTTTCGGGCATGACGATATGTGCATCCGTTCCCAATAATTTTGCGGCAAGGGCCACGCCTTGTGCATGATTCCCCGAAGAGTGGGTCGTTAATCCTTTTTTTAATTTCTTTTTATCCAATGCGAGGGCGGCACTCATCGCTCCACGGATTTTAAAAGCACCTATTTTTTGGAAATTTTCGCACTTGAAATAAATTTCCGCCCCTGTCAATTGATCAATTCCCGAAGAATGTAAAACCGGTGTATGATGGATATAGGGTCGGATTTCCTGATGGACACGACGGATGTCTTCCAAACTCGGAGGAGCTTTAAGAAGGGGGAGGCATGTTTTTTTTCCTGACATATATTTCCTTATCTACGGCTGCAACGATTACACCGTTTTCATCCTTGACTTGTGCTTTGAACCAATAAGTATTTTTTCCGATAATATCAATTTCCTTCTTGATT
Organism: Saprospiraceae bacterium; assembly: GCA_020628145.1. GTDB lineage: Bacteria > Bacteroidota > Bacteroidia > Chitinophagales > Saprospiraceae > JAHDCE01. The sequence continues at coordinate 15,589 of JAHDFN010000061.1, forward strand.
TTTAAAATCTCATCCATCGGGATTTCAAAAACAGCCTTGACGATTCCCTTACCCGGTTTTAGAAAATTTATTTTGGCGGATTTATCCCAAACAATATAATCGCCACCGAGATTCATCATGATGATAAACATGAAATGAGGATCACACATGGAATAAAGCGAACCGCCGAAATGCGTTCCCACCATATTCTTATTGAACCATTTCATTCGCATTTCCACCACAATTCGGGTGATTTCCTCATCTACATCGGTAATTTTAATTCCCGAAAAAAGATAAGGGAAATACCAATTGATTAACTTGAATTTTTTTCGCCACTTTTCTTTCAAGGTCATTCTAAAACATCAAATTTCTCCTACGATGGCTTCTGTAACATTGATGATATGATCGCCGATACGTTCATAGGAAGCATACAGGTTATTATAAACCAATGAACTCTTCACATTGTAGTCCTTCTGGTTGAAACCGGCGGTACCTTCTTTTCTCAATTTATTCCTGAATAAATTGATTTTATCTTCCAACTCCCGAGCTTCGGTTTTTACTACATGGTCGTAGTTCATATTCAAATTGGAATTCATGGTGTCGAATGCTTTTTCAACCAAGTCGATCATATGGGAAAGATTATCTCTTTGTGTCTGGTTGAACCATATTTTATGATCATTCTTATACTCCAATGTTTTCGAAATCTGGAAATAGATATCACCTATCCTTTCTAATTCATTGGCAATATTCATGATGCTCCTGATTCTGATGGAGGTCTTGTCTGTCAATTCCCTTTGTCCCATCGAAGTAAGATATTCTGTTATTTCAATCTCCATATTATCTGTAATGTCCTCATATTTGACAATTCGTTCATGGAGATTATGCCGTTTTTTATCATCGGTTTCCATAATCAGTTGTTTGGAAAATCTATTCAATCTTGAACTGACATCTCCGAATTTGCCTATGGTTTTTTGTACTTCTATGATGGATAATTCCGGGGTGCTTCCCTTGCTGATGTTTTCCAAGCGGAATTCTTCGTCGTCCCCTCCCTTGGATTTTACGGTTTGAATGGCCAATCGGACCAACAGCGGGACGAAGCCCAGCATGATCATGACATTGGTCATGTTGAATGCCGTATGGAATATGGACAAACCGAAAGCCTTGGATTCCTTATAACCGGCAAAAGCCTCCTTCGACATGTTCTTTATTTCATCTGCATTATAAGTGGAGAGTATATCCAGCCCACCGACTTGTTGTCCGATATATGCTACCAGTTTTAAGAAGAAAGGAAGCACAAGTAACATCCAGGTTACACCAACGACATTGAACATGGAGTGGATTCGGGCGGAACGCTTGGCATGGACATTACCCACAAGCGATGCCAACTCGGCCGTAATGGTCGTACCGATGTTTTCTCCCAGAATCATGGCTGCGGCAATAGGGAAAGGAATAATCCCCTGGGCACATAACACGATGGTGATGGTCATGGCGGCACTCGAAGATTGTACGACTACGGTAACCAATGCCCCTACCATTACGAATAGGATATTCGTCATTAATAACTTAAAATAACCAGCATCCGGATCGACAAAACCTTGAAGGAAATTCAGCATCTCCGGATTGCTCTTGATATCGGGAACGGCCTCTTTCAATAATCCCAATCCCATGAACAGTATGGCAAACCCGATGAGGAATTGCCCCCAATATTTCCATTTTCCTCTTTTGACGAATGACATGGGGAGGGCGAATGCGAAAACGGGCAAGGCAAGAGCAGCTAGTTTGACCTTGAATCCTAAGAAAGAAACCAACCAACCCGTAATGGTCGTCCCGATATTGGCCCCCATCATGATACCTGCGGATTCGACTAGTGAAATCAATCCCGCATTTACAAAACTCACCGTCATGACGGTAGTTGCGGAAGATGACTGTATAACGGCAGTCGTAAGGAAACCGGTAATGACACCCATGAAACGGTTTTTGGTCATGGTTCGAAGGATTTTCCTCAATTGTGAACCGGCCGCTTTTTGGATGCCTTCACTCATGATTTTCATCCCATAGATGAAAAAAGCCAAGGCGCCTACTATCGTTAATATACTGAATAATGCATTCATTTCAGAATCGGTTTTTCTAGGCTGTGAAGGTAAGACTCTCACTTACTTTTTGCACAGCTATTTTGTTTTTGTTTTCGATAATTTCGAAAATGTGTATGTCAATGGTCAACTTGCCTCCGGAATGGCTTGATTTTGTTACGAAATAATTATTTCCATACTTCGGGACATTGATCCATGTTTCTTTTTTTGAATCGGAATCCGATAGGCTCAACCCAAAACGATTTTTGAAAGGAACTGAAGAGAATCCTTTGGGAAAGGAAGGAAGAGGGATATGAGGTTTTTTCTTTGTTTGAGAATATGCCATCGGCTTGTCTTAAAGAATACCCAAGGAAAACAAATGTCCAAGTAAAAATCGGATAATGCCCGAATCGCTATGTTAAGTTATCATTAATAATTTTATGCCCAACTGAGCAGATATCCAAGGATGGCTCCCCCTAGGACTATCCACATCGGCCCGACCTTGTTCGTGCCGAAATTCAAACCGAAGCCGATAAGGGCAATTAATCCGGTTTTCCAATCCGTAATCGATTCTGCCCCCATTCTGAATAAAACGGCAATCATGATGGCAACAGCAGCGATATTCACACAATCCAAGAAATATCCGAGGAATTTGGAAGCCCTCATTTTTTCTACCAAGGGGTTGAGGATGAGAACAAAAATGAAGGAAGGAAGGAAGATACCTATGGTAGCGGCGATGGCACCATAGAATCCATCTAATTGATAGCCGATGAAAGTAGAGGTCGAGAGAACCGGACCGGGAGTGAATTGACCTACGGCAATCGCATCCAATAATTCCAATCTCGTCATGAGACCCTTACTGACCAATTCCGCATCCAGATAAGCAAAAAGGACATAGCCGCTTCCATAAAGAATGGCTCCTACTTTCAAGAAGGTAAGGAATACCTTAAGTGTTGACAATTGCATCAATCCGAAAGAAGGGATTTGTAGCAATGAAAAAGGGAGGAGGTATTTGATGTCGGGATTATTTCCCTGTAAATTATTTTTCAAATAAAAATAAACGGCGCCAAGCAATCCGGCCACCAACAAGGCGACGACTTCATTCACTCCTAGGAATGAAGCGACAATGACCAGTATTCCCAATATGCCTAATTCGACACTTTTGAGTGCTTTTCTCCCCAATTTATAAATCGCTCCGGCGATAATGGCCAATACTGCCGGTTGGATACCATAGATATATTTTTCCACTTCGGGTAGTTGGCCATACTTTACATAGAGGTAGGCCAAAATTCCTGTTATGACAACCGCAGGGAAAATAAAACAACTACCGGCAACGAAAAGTCCTTTCCATCCTCCCCGTACATATCCGCAATGCATCGTCATTTCCGTACTGTTGGGACCGGGAATTAAATTGGTCGCTCCCATCAAGTCCAGAAAATATTCGCGGGACATCCATTGCCTTTTTTCCACGACTTCCTTTTCCATCATGGCGACATGGGCTGCCGGCCCACCAAAGGCTATACATCCCAGTTTGAAAAAAACACCGGCTATTTCTGAAAGTCTGTTTTGTTTTTCCATGAAAAAAGAAAATAAAAGTTCTGCTTTGGAATCGAACGCCAAAATATAACATCATGATTCCAAATTGGAATTTTAAGTAAGCTAAAACCGGGTTTACATAAAATTAATATAAGCTTAAAAATGGTTTAACTCTACTATCGGATTCCTATACGAATTTTGTAAATGAAAATTATTACCAACTCTTTATTTCAATTTCATTAATTATGAAATCATTACCAATCAGATTTTTCTTGTTTACCGCTTTAGCCGTATCTGTTTGTCTTTCATCTTGCAAGGATGACGGAGTGGATGACTGTACCTTGGTCAATTGTCCTGAAGGGTTTGTTTGCGAAGGAGGAAATTGTATTTCCATAGATGAAAATATCGTGTCTGTTTCAGGAGAAATCACAGTCAATACCACTTGGACGAATGATAAGATTTATAGGTTGGTAAATAAGGTGGTTGTCCAGAAAGGAGCAACATTGACCATAGAACCGGGAACGATCATCAAAGGAGAAAAAGGAGAACAATCGCTGGCTTCCGCACTTATCATTGCCAAAGGGGCTAAAATCAATGCCAAAGGAACCGAAGAACAGCCCATTGTTTTTACATCCATAGAAGATAATATCGATATAGGAGAAACGATAGGTACTAATCTTTTGGGATTTGACAAAGGTAAATGGGGTGGACTGATTATTTTGGGAGATGCTCCTGTCTCCGTATCCGGAACAGATACGGAAGGACAAATCGAAGGTGTACCTGCCGATATACCCAACACGACTTATGGAGGACACAATGAGAACGATGATTCCGGTATTTTGGAATATGTTTCCATCAGGCATGGAGGTGTAAGGGTTTCGGACGGGAATGA
>JAHDFN010000326.1 GCA_020628145.1 Saprospiraceae bacterium
GCGACCCCGACCTTGGCAAGGTCGTGCTCTACCAGCTGAGCTACTTTCGCAAAACATATAAAAAGAACCCTTTGGTTCTAGTGCGGGGCAAATATAAGGCAATGCTTACTTAATATTCAAGAAACAACCTTAGTTTTTTAACCTTTGAAGGATAAAAATAATTCCATAACTACTTGAATTCTTTGGAATCCCTTTGTCTTCATAGGATAAATTCCCTATCAATATCAAAATCGTAAGATGTATCATGTGAAACAAGTATCATCCCGGCCCTGTACCTTTCCAATTCCTCCTGAATCAGACAACAGGCAGCCCTTGCATTTTCCTTATCCAAATGGGAGAAAGGTTCATCCAGAAGCAAAAAGGCAAAAGGTTTGGCCAATGCCCTGATGATAGCAATCCTTTGTCGTTGTCCATAGGATAAGGTTCCTGTGCTTTGTTCCAGTATATCCTCCACTTTCAATAATGAAGCCATCTCCCGAATTCTTATTTCCGATACTTCCTCAGAAAGGCTATTGGCCAATTGAAGATTTTCCCAAGCCGTCACCTCTGATAATAAGCCCAGATGTTGGAAAACAATAGTCAGTTTATTCTTCCTTATATCGGACATTCCTTCTACACCCAGTAAATTTAAAGAATGACCATCCAAGCTGATTCCTCCTTCATAATCCCAACGCAAACCGTATATGATATGTAATAGAGTGGATTTACCACCACCGGATGGAGCCCTCACCCAGTATTTTTTTCCTTTTTCAAAAACCAGCCTCCTATCCCAAATCATGGATTCGGGAACATCGGGTTTTGAATAAATAGGAATAGGTTTTACATGATCAAGGACTATCATGATTCAAAAGTAAGGGAATTCCCGGTTTTTCAGAATTCCATATCCCAAAATGAAAGATGTTTGTTTTTTGCTCTCAACCAATATCGGATCGTGTGGATAAAATATCCTCCCAATAAACCCAATACAGGAATATAAGCCCAATGGCCCACCCACTTCATCCATAAAGGCATTGCTATGAGTACGACCAAAATTGTTTTGATAAAGTCTGCTTTGCCCATATCCCGATAGGATATATATAAATGTAAGGCACTGGCCAACTGCCAAAGGCCTAATAAAAGGATACCCAACCATCCCCATTTTTCGGTTACCCATGGAAATAAAAGAACCAGCGCCGCAAAAAACAGAACGGATTGTCCAAGCATGTCGAATTTTAATCGTTTATCCATAGTTATAAATCAGCATCAAGAATATCAGGCATTTCGGATTCTTTTTTCCCGGATTTTCCATATCCTACTTCTTTCGATGTATTTATATAATATACGACCCCTAGAACGATAGGAACAATGATTAGAAATGCCAACATTACATAGTACATCCACGTCCTTGAAAAATGGTAATCGACATATCTGACACAGGATAAAAAATATACCCCATACAGGGATGCCAACAAAAGATAAATCTTCCTCCACCGACTCCCATAAGAGATTCCTACAATTGCACTGAAAATTTGCCAACCTCCGAAAATGATTAATAACAACATCGCACCTATCGGGAATGCAATCACCAACACCAATGTAAATCCACCGATGATTTTCTGTACGGCCAGATCTATCTCCAAAAAATTCTGTGGCGGTCGGTTACCCATCATTATCCATTAAGTTGTCAAATCCGCATCAAGGATTTCGGAATCATATTCTGCATGTTTGATTTTTCCGGTATCCTGCTCTTTCAATTCGTTATGTTCATTGATGCAGGTGATATAATAATAACCGCCAATAATCATCGGTATGACAATACCGTAGAACAAACCAAGATATCTTTCCATTTCGGAATCCATTCGTGGATTCATCATTTCAAATATCATATAAAAGACGAATCCCAAAATAAAGTAAAAGAAAACTATGGTAAGGTAACGGTTCATCCATCTCCGACCCCTGGCAACGCCTACCAAGCCACTACAAACCTGATAAACTCCCAATGGAAACTGGATCATTAATGAAATAATCAGGAACTCCGTTTCAATAAACCCTATAAGATGAAAAATCATCGTTGGCACATACAATAATGTTTGGATAAACAAATCTGCCACGCCTAAATTCTTATTATACCTTCTCATAACTGCTATGATTTTAGTTGGATTAACGGAAAAGTTCGCATCATATTGGCTCAAACCTTTTCATTATAATCCAAAGATAAAACAAAATTATTAAACTTTCAATATTTATTGAAAATAAAAAACAAACTATCCCTTATCTTTAACCGAAATAATTGAATACTAATATACAGATGCTAAAAACTAATGAATTGACGGAGCTGATTCGGAAAAGGCGTTCGGTTTTTCCACATATGTACGAGCAAACTCCGATTTCGGATGAGATTCTAATGGAGATTTTGGAAAATGCCAATTGGGCACCCACCCATCGATTGACCGAACCGTGGCGATTCAAGATATTCAGGGGAGATAGCTTGGAAAAGCTGAGCGAATACCTCGGAGATTATTATGAAAATAACACGGAGCCTGAACAATACTCAGAAAGAAAACACCTCAAAACAAAAGCCAAGCCGCTTAAATCTTCCTGTGTAATAGCCATATGTATCCAAAGGGATGAAACGGGCAAAGTACCTGAAACAGAGGAAATCTCTTCTGTTGCCATGGCTGTACAGAATATGTGGCTGACTTGTACAGCCCTAGGTATCGGCTCATATTGGAGTAGCCCCAAAGCAGCATACCACGCCGACAAATTCCTAGAACTACAACAAGGGGAAAAATGTTTGGGCTTATTCTACATGGGCTATTACGAAGGTCCCGAACTTCAGGGAAAAAGAGGAGATATCCGATCCAAAATCCGATGGATGTGAAATATTCGTTAAACATCGTAGGGATTTCGACTCTTTGTCAAAACTTTGACGTTCAAACCACAGAGAAGACCCTAACTTTGGTATGGGTTTTGGCAATCATTATTCGTACAATTGCAATAATTAGAGGATTCCCCTGTCCTTAATATTGTACTTCGATTGATATCATCGTATTTTGCAACCTGACAATTTAAATTCAGACTGATGAAACAATACTTAACAACCCTCTTATTCGTTCTTATCGCTTTGGCCATTAAGGCCGACGGCATTGATTTTTTCCATGGAACCTGGGAAGAAGCCCAAGAATTGGCTATCAAGGAAGACAAAATTATTTTCGTGGATGCCTATACCACTTGGTGCGGC
>JAHDFN010000062.1 GCA_020628145.1 Saprospiraceae bacterium
AAATAAAATAACTCCCCTTGAAAAAACAGAAGAAGAAATTATTGAAGAGGAATTAGAAGAAATCACCACGGAAAAAATCGAAGAAGGGGTTGAAGAAATAATTATCAAGGAAATTCAAGATGAAGAAATCATTGAGGAAACGGCCACTAAGGAACTGGTATTAATCACGGGTGCTACATCTGGTATCGGAAAAGCTACTGCCGAATATTTTGCCTCAAAAGGACATGATTTAATCATCACCGGTAGAAGAAGAAACCGCCTGGAAGACATCAAGGAAAAATTGGAATCCGAAAACGGTATATCCATCAAGATATTGGAATTCGATGTGAGGAATGCCGAAGAATGCAAAAATGCACTGGAGCAACTTGGCGATAAATTCAACAGTCCCGACATTTTGATCAATAATGCAGGTTTGGCCAGAGGAAGAGGCCCTATACATGAAGGGGATTTGGATCATTGGGACAGCATGATCGATACCAATATAAAAGGACTGTTATATATGACCCGCTTGGTCAGTCCCGGAATGGTAGAAAGAAGAAAAGGGCATATCATCAATGTCAGTTCAATGGCCGGAAAAATAGTTATTCCCAATGATGGGATCTATTGTGCAACAAAACATGCCGTAGATACTTTGACTGAAGCCATGAGGATTGATCTTCAACCTCATAATATACGGGTAAGCTCAGTCAGTCCGGGTGCCGTTGGGGAAACCGAATTCCCTTATGTCAGATGGGGCGAGCAAATTGAAAAAGCAAAGGAGAATGACAAAAATAGGCCGATGACTTCCCAAGACATCGCCGAAATCCTTTTCTTTATCGCTACCCGACCAGACTATGTGAATATCAAGGATATTCAAGTTTATGCACACCGAGCCAATTGATAAGGTATAATAGAAAAAGGAATCCGGATAAATCCGGATTCCTTTCTAAATCCATTTGTTTAGGATTGTTTCGTTATGCCCCCAAATAGGATCTTAACGCATTACGGTTATATGATTTCCGAAGCCGTCTGATGGCTCGTTCCTTTATTTGCCTTACCCGCTCCCTAGTCAGGCCATACAACTCCCCTATTTCTTCAAGTGTCAGGGATTTATTCCCATTCAATCCATAATAAGAACAAAGCACTTCCACCTCCCTAGGAGACAACAGGGATAAACCATGTTTCACTTCATCCTTTAGGGATTGCTTCATTAATTTATCATCCGGAGAATCCACCATATCAAATGTCATCACATCCAACATTGTAGATGAGCCTTCATCACTTGATATCGGAGCATCAAAGGAAAGATGTTTACGCCCACCTTTGAGCATATTACTGATCTCCTTCGGTTTCAAATTCAATAATTCAGCCAGTTCCTCATGAGTCGGTTCTCTTTCGAACTCCTGGATAAATGATAAATGTGCCTCATTCACCTTATTATAGGAACCCACCTTGTTCAATGGCAGCCTCACAATCCTAGAATATTCCACAATCGCCTGTAGGATGGATTGCCTAATCCACCAGACAGCATAAGAAATAAACTTGAATCCCTTGGTTTCATCGAATCTTTTGGCAGCCTTAATCAGACCGACATTGCCTTCATTAATCAGATCACTCAAAGAAAGTCCTTGGTTTTGATATTGTTTCGCTACGGAAACAACGAATCGCAGGTTTGCTTTTGTCATCCGCTCCAATGCAGCCTGATCACCTTCCCTAATCCTTCTTGCCAATTCAGCTTCTTCATCAGCAGTAAGCATAGTTATTTTACCAATATCATTTAGATATTTGTCCAATGCCAAACTCTCCCTAGCTGTGATTTTATTGGTGATCTTGAGTTGTCTCATATAAAAATCAATTATAAATGGTTCAATACTATATACGTAAGTAATTCAAAAAAAGTTGCAAGAATTCATAAAAAAGACTTGACTTTTTAATAGAAAAGGACTAAAAGGACTTATTCACACCATTTTACCCCCTCAAAAAGACAGTATTCCCTTTTCTTTCTCCCATTAACATATATGATCCCCCACTTATATCATAGATGAGATAACTTTTGAATATATTTAGCGGATATTCTAACCATTTATTCACTAAAAATCTTTTAATACTATGAAACAAAATTACTTTGTAATCATTTTTCTCTCCATTTTATTCTTTTCTACCGGACTATTCGGTCAAGGACAAATTCCGGGAAACTCTTTTGAAACCTGGTTTACTCCGATTTCAAGTGTGCCATCCTTAGTTGAACCGGAAGGTTTCGTAACCTCCAATGTATTTGGTGCCAATCCGAATTTGCCGGGTGATTATACAACATGCACCCAATCATCCGATGCCGCTGTCGGTGACTCCTCTGCAAAATTAGAAGTAAAAGGTGTTGCAGCCAATATGCCTCAACTCATCTCTACCGGAGCCTATACAAGTATGGGAGTTGGAGAACTTAAAATCCCATATACCGACAGACCCGATCAATTCCAAGTATGGCTCAAGGGAGAAATGTTGAATAATGACACGGCCTTTGTTTTTGTAGAGATGACCCGTTGGGATGCAACGGCCGGAGCGGCCGTTTCCATTGGCGAGTCTATTATCGAATTTTCAGGAAACAATGGCACTTGGACTGAATTCACACAGGATTTCACCTATACTGCAGAAACAGATGCACCCGACAGTCTTGTTATGCAAGCCATTATCTTCGGACCTAATGCCAATGGTACTCCGGGAACGGAATCAATAGGTTCTACCTTGTATCTAGATGGCCTGAACCTCGTTTCCAACAGCACAGGACTATTTACTCCTTTAATGCCGGAAATCAATGTCAGGTTATACCCGAATCCTACTTCCGATATCGCTACTTTTGAAGTAGATGAGAACGATGTAGCAGAATTGGAGCAAATCAGTATTTTCGCCATCGATGGTCGTATGGTTTCCAGCCACGCCATCAATGGAAGTAAGACTCAGGCTAATGTTACCGGATTGCCGGCAGGCACCTATCACTATCGCATATCCGATAAGGAAGGAAACATTGTCAATGGAGGTAAACTCAATATTGCCCACTGATAAATAAACTTTATTACGAAATTTCATCTTCAAAACGGCTAGGGGAAGTTTCCCTAGCCGTTTTTTCATATCTTTGCAGGGCTTTAGGGGTGTCCGGACGGACTGAGAGCATACCCTCATCACCTGATGCAGTTGACACTGCCGTAGGGAAAAGTTGTAGGATATACAGTCTCTTCTACCGGAATACCCTTCGGCTATTTTTTATTTTATAACATGTAAACAACATGGATATTATCGTCAACGGGACTCCGTTTACCCTTCCCGGACACATGAACATTATGGAATTGATTCTATTAAAAAAAATGGAAACAGGAGGTATCGCCGTAGCTATTAATGAAGTTGTCATTCCAAGAGCGGAATGGAAAACAACAGAAATCTCCGAAGGCGATAACATCATCATCATTACAGCCACTGCCGGCGGATAATCAATCATTCATCACATTATTATGCGAAAAGAAAAAATACCTACAGGAGAAATCATCTCACGAACTCCTTTTCCTGCATCCAGGAAAATATATGTAAAAGGAGAAATCCATAAAGACATAAGGGTAGCCATGCGGGAAATCACCTTATCCGAAACCAAGGAAAATTTCACAGGTAAGGTACAGGAAAATCCACCGGTAACCGTTTATGATACATCCGGGCCATATACAGATCCCAATATTGAAATCGATGTCCACGTAGGACTGGATAAACTAAGGGCCAAATGGATATTGGAACGAAATGATGTAGAAGAATTGGATGGATTGACTTCCATGTACGGACAAGCAAGATTGCATGATACCGATTTGGATTGGATGCGGTTCAAGCATACCCGAACGCCCTTGAAAGCCAAAGCCGGGCATAATGTCACACAATTACATTATGCGAAAAAAGGCATCATTACTCCTGAAATGGAATATATTGCCATCAGGGAAAACCAACGAATCAGGGAAATCAAAGACATGGGAACCGTCCATGAAGGAAATTCCTTCGGGGCGAATACTCCCAAAGAATATATCACACCTGAATTCGTAATGGAAGAAGTCGCCGCAGGTCGAGCCATCATCCCCTCTAATATCAACCACCCGGAAACCGAACCGATGATTATCGGAAGGAATTTCCTTGTCAAAATCAATGCGAATATCGGAAATTCGGCTGTGACTTCCAGTATCGAGGAAGAGGTAGAGAAAGCGGTCTGGGCCTGTCGCTGGGGAGCCGATACCATAATGGATTTATCTACAGGCAAGAACATCCATGAAACCCGCGAATGGGTCATCCGGAATTCTCCCGTACCCGTCGGTACCGTTCCGATTTATCAGGCTTTGGAAAAAGTAGGTGGGAAAGCGGAGGATTTATCTTGGGAAGTATTCAGGGATACATTGATAGAACAGGCAGAACAAGGTGTCGATTATTTCACCATTCATGCCGGAGTGTTACTCCGTTATATTCCACTGACGGCCAAAAGAGTAACAGGCATCGTTTCCAGAGGTGGTTCCATCATGGCCAAATGGTGTCTGTCCCATCATCAGGAAAATTTCCTTTATACCAAATTCGAAGAAATCTGTGAAATCATGAAGGCCTATGATGTGGCATTTTCATTGGGCGACGGATTAAGACCCGGTAGTATAGCCGATGCTAATGATGAGGCTCAATTTGCGGAATTGGAAACCTTGGGGGAATTGACCAAAATTGCTTGGAAGCATGATGTACAGGTGATGATTGAAGGTCCCGGGCATGTGCCGATGCATATGATCAAAGAAAATATGGATAAACAACTCAAGGAGTGCCATGAAGCACCGTTTTACACCTTAGGGCCTCTGACCACAGATATAGCTCCGGGTTATGATCATATCACTTCGGGAATCGGAGCCGCCATGATTGGTTGGTTCGGAACAGCGATGCTGTGTTATGTTACACCGAAAGAACATTTGGGGCTTCCGAATAAAAAGGATGTCAAGGATGGAGTAATCACTTATAAGATTGCCGCCCATGCTGCCGATTTGGCCAAAGGTCATCCCGGGGCGTATTATAGGGACAACGCATTATCCAAAGCCCGTTTCGAATTCAGGTGGGAGGATCAATTCAATCTTAGTCTCGACCCGGATACGGCTAGGGAATTCCATGATGAAACCTTACCGGCCGACGGAGCCAAAGTCGCTCATTTCTGTTCGATGTGCGGGCCGAAATTCTGTTCGATGAAAATCACACAGGAAGTAAGGGATTACGCTAAGGAAAACGGAATGCTAGGCATGGACAAGGAAGCCATCGCCAAAGGAATGGAAGAAAAATCCAAGGAATTTGCAGATAAAGGCAAGGAAATTTATTTATAAAATGATTGAGTAAATAAATCCGTTGAATTGTAAAAACTGCCATACCGATATGATCGAAGCACAGAAATTCTGTGCTTCTTGTGGAGCCGAAGTTGTCCGGGAAAGGATTACCTTGAGAAAATTGATTTTTGATTTTTTCTCGGAATTTTTCGGATGGGATAATAAATATTTCATTACGATAAAAACAATGCTCTCTACACCTCAGATTGTGATTGGAGGCTATATTGAAGGGATTAGAAAAAAATTCATGAAGCCGCTTCCGTTCATGTTGATAAGTGTGACGATTGCGACATTGGCTTTTAATATTTTTTCCGATAGATATATTGAGCTTAATCAAGCCATCACTATCCAACAACAGGATCAGATAGAAGGGATTTTTGAGCAAATGGCTGCAAATGATCCTAAGTTTAAAAACCCTTACAAGGATCCGAATTACAAGCAGGAACAAATAAAAGGAGCAATAAAAGTTCAAAAATTCCTTTTGAAATATTTCAACTTAATCATATTGATTGCTCTACCGATTTATACTTTATTGACATTTTTGGTTTTCGGAAAAAAATTCAATTATGGCGAGCATCTTGTTGCTAACACTTATGTAATCGGTGTAACTTTCCTTTTCACCACTGTTGTTTTTTTGTTGAGTGTCCTAATTCATCCGAGTATTTATCTATTAAGCATGATATTTACTTTTCTATTCTACACTTATGCTTTTAAAAAATTATATGGTCTAGACGCAGAAGATACGATTATAAAAATTTTGAAATTTTTCGGGTTACTGATCATCGTTTTTATTTTATTCGTATTGATAACATTAGCTGCAGGTTTCCTAGCGGCCATGTTATCCAACATGTTTAAATAAGATTAATTTGGATATCATTCTCATCACACCACCTGATTATAGGAAAAATGAAACCGAAATACTAGAAGCTGCATTTCAATCGGGGGTACATATCCATATCAGAAAGAAAAAGGCCGATACTACATTATTAGATTATTTGGATCGAATCTCTATGCATATCATCCAAAATTCTACTTTACATTATCATTGGGATATTTTTAAAGAATATGATTTCAAGGGTTTTCATATCAGTCAGAAAAAAACCACCGATTCTTTAGTCGTGTTAAAAAAACAATTACCTCCTGATTCAACTCTTAGTACTTCGTTGCATTCTTATCAGGAGTTGGAACATAAGGCACATGAATACGACTATGTTTTCTGCAGCCCTGTTTTCAAGAGTATTTCCAAGAAAAATCATTTACCAAAATTCGAATGGGATGTGAATCCATTCAAAAATGGAAAAACAGTCCTTTATGCTCTAGGAGGAATTCATTCGGAAAATATTGAAACCTGTTTTATCAAAGGGTTTGACGGAGTAGGTATTTTAGGTACGATTTGGAATCAAAAAACAACAATCGACAGTATTACCGAACTAAAAAAAATAAAGGCAACTTGCGACCAATTGTCATTAGCATAGCAGGATTCGATCCAAGTGGCGGAGCAGGCATTCTAGCCGACATCAAGACCTTCGAACAAATCGGAGTAACGGGATTCGGTGTGTGTTCTGCTATCACTTACCAAAGGGAAGATTTTTTTGACAATCTTGAATGGCTGCCTTGGAAAAAAATAAAAAAACAATTAGACATTTTACTGGAAAAACACCAAGTGGAATATTGTAAAATCGGAATCATCAAGAATACAAAAACATTAAAAAAAACTTGCAGGTATCTGAATAAAAAAGACATAAAGATTATTTACGATCCAGTTGTAAGCAGCAGTACCGGTTTCGAATTCAATTCCGACCCCGAATCCATTCAAAAAACACTGGATAAAATATACCTCCTTACTCCTAATAAAATTGAATACCGTTTAATTTCTGGAAAGAAAAAAATAACGTCGTCGAAACATTACAACATCCTATTAAAAGGAGGTCACAACAAAAAGAATAAAGGCGTAGATAAATTATATGAAAATAAAAAAAAGACGACATTGTTTCCCAGAAAAGGAAACCACTACCCCAAGCACGGATCAGGTTGTATATTGTCTTCTGCCATTACGGCATATTTGGCATTAGGCAATGATTTGAAAACAGCCTGTATCAAAGGAAAGGAATATACGGCAGATGTATTAAAAAGCAATTCGGGATTATTAGGATATCATCATTCAAATGTGGACTCCTTTTATTCAATTACAAAAAAAAATAAAAACATTTTCTCGAATGTAGATTATAAAATCCAATATATTTCACAGGGAGATATTCCCGAAGAACATTTACAGAATATAAAAAGAGCATTGGATAGTGGATGCAAATGGATTCAATTACGATTAAAAGATTCTAATAGGAATAGTATTAAATCCACTGCTAAGGTTGCAATAAAATTATGTAAAAAACACAATGCCATCTTTATTCTAAATGACCACGTAGGCATTGCCAAGGAAATCAAAGCACATGGCGTACACCTCGGAAAACAAGACATGCATCCTTCGGATGCTAGAAAAATATTAGGCAAAAAAACCATCATAGGAGGAACGGCCAACACTTGGGAAGATATAGAAAGACTGATTGCTGCAAAAGTCAATTATATCGGTCTCGGGCCTTTCCGATTTACAAACACCAAGAAGAACCTCAGTCCCATCCTAGGGTTAAAAGGTTATCGGGAAATAATGGACAAAATGAAAAACGAAAAAAAACCGATCCCCGTTTTTGCCATCGGCGGCATCGTTGAAAATGATATTTACGACCTATTGAAAACCGATATTAGCGGCATCGCCGTTTCCGGATTAATTACAAAATCAAAAAATCCGGAACAGTTAATCCACAATATTAAGAACCTATTCCATCACGCAGAGGTTTCATTCATATAATTTTTACAGATTATGGAAAAATTAAAAATAGCAGACAAGGAATTTTCATCAAGATTATTTACGGGAACCGGAAAATTCGGCTCCAATACATTAATGGAAAAAGCATTACTCGCTTCCGGTTCGGAATTGGTGACTGTTGCCTTGAAGCGGGTGGACATGCAAAATGAAAATGATGAAATACTCAGGCATCTGAATCATGATATTTTTAATTTACTACCCAACACTTCCGGCGTAAGAACAGCCAAAGAAGCAGTATTTGCTGCTCAATTGGCAAGAGAGGCCCTGGAAACGAATTGGTTGAAGCTGGAAATCCATCCGGATCCTAAATATTTATTGCCCGACCCTATCGAAACATTGAATGCGGCAGAGGAGTTGGTCAAACTCGGATTCGTCGTACTCCCCTATTGCCATGCCGACCCGGTTTTATGCAAACGTTTGGAAGAAGTGGGAACCGCTGCGGTCATGCCTTTGGGTTCACCCATCGGTAGCAACAAAGGTTTGAAAAGTATCGATTTTTTGGAAATCATCATCGACCAATCCAATGTACCCGTTGTAGTCGATGCAGGAATCGGCGCACCTTCCGATGCCGCCAAAGCGTTGGAAATCGGAGCCGATGCCGTTCTGGTCAATACTGCCATTGCCGTTTCGGATAATCCGATGGCGATGGCGAAAGCATTCAAAATGGCGGTGGAAGCAGGACGAATGGCGTATGAAGCAAAATTGGGGAAAAAATCAGACAAGGCAGAAGCAAGTAGCCCTCTGACTTCTTTCCTGGATGATTAATTTATTACCTTTAACATTCAAGTATTTATTGAGGAATTAAAAAAAACCGAATTGGAATCTCTCAAAGAATTTTTACATATAGATTTAAAATGGGAAAAAGATGAATTCAAAAGCAAGGAATGGCATCTGACGTTCGACAAGGAAAAAATCATGACCGTCATTCAGGGCAATTGGTTTTTCTTCAATTTCATGTACATGAAATCCCATATCGGAAACTGGAGTATAAAAAGGAAAGGCTTCGGCCCTTATATTTTTGAAATCAAGGATAGGACGATTGTCGGGAGACAATTATTCACTATCGGCTTTAAAAACAGATTTAATCTGGGAATGTTCAATGCAACATCAGCCGATACTTTTGAATGGAAAAGACTGAAGGTCGGTTCAGGTTATGGCTGGCATATCGATGACTTGGAAGTTATCCGTTATGAAAGAACCGGCAGGAGTCTTACAAAATTCAATTATTCCGCCTCAATAGTTAATGGCAGAGTCGAAGAAGAATGGTTGGCTGCCATGCTGGCCACCGGCTTTATGGCATTGAAATAAAAAATCATGGATAAGGAACAAATGGAATTATACGCCCCGGCAATTATTATCGTCCTTTTATTTGCAGGATTAATTGCGTTGAATTTAATTGTCAAAGGTATCAGAGGAAAAAATGCCGAGGCCGATAAAAAAAAGGCGATCATAGAAAATGACCCTTATAAAAACAAAACATATGATTTTGACAATCCTGTAAATACAATCCTATTGGATCAAAAACTCAAGGAAATTTCCGGCCTGTCGTTTGATGGAAATAAAATTTTTGCCGTACAGGATGAAGAAGGATTGATATTCGAAATTCAGAACGACGGATCATATCAATCCTATGAATTCCATAAGGATGGAGATTATGAAGGAATAGAAAAAGTAGATAATGATATTTTCGTAGTAAAAAATACCGGTACATTATATAAAATAGAAAACCCCGGAACCGAAGAACAAACCAAAGAGAAGGTCAATACTTTCCTAGACAGCTCTCATGATATCGAAGGTTTATGTTTTGATAAGAAAAACAATTCATTGTTATTGACATGTAAAGTATGTGAAGAAAAAGACAACCGTTCTATATATCGATATGATTTGAAAAAAAAGGAATTACTAGAAACTCCCATGCTCAATATTTCTTTGGAAAAGATTAGGGATTTCATTAAAATAAAAGGAACAGACTATCCGAATGATGCCGAAGAAAAATTAAAACGTTTTTTATTTGCTCCTTCGGCTATTGCCATCCATCCTCAAACGGATAATATTTTCATCAGTTCTTCCCAGGGAAAAAACATCGTGGAATTCAATCGAGAAGGAGAAATAATAAGTTTTACCGAACTGGATAAAAAAGTACATGAACAACCCGAAGGTTTGGCCTTTACCCCCGAGGGAAAGCTATTGATTTCCAATGAAGGAAAACACAGTCGGGCCAAGATTCATATTTTCGAACCGAAAAATAATTAACCATGTTCCGGGATATTTTCGATATGTACAATTGGGATTTAACAACGGAAAGTATTTATGCCAAAAACAAATCCGACGTGATTTCGGCTTTGGAAAAAGAAAGGATTAACTTGGAAGATTTCAAGGCATTGATTTCTCCTTCCGCCCTACCCTTCCTCGAAAAGATGGCACAAAAAAGCAGGAAGACGACTTTAAAACGATTCGGAAAAACCATCCGCATGTACGCCCCGATGTACCTGTCCAACGAATGTCAGAATATTTGCACTTATTGCGGTTTCAGTTATGACAATAAAATAAAAAGAAGAACACTCAACGGTGCTGAAATCCTTAGGGAAATCATGGCGATTAAATCCCTCGGATACGATCATGTATTATTGGTGACCGGTGAAGCCAACAAAACTGTTGGGATGGATTATTTCGAAGAGGCGTTGAAAATCATCGTGCCTCATTTTGCTCATGTTTCTATGGAAGTACAACCCTTGGAACAGGAAGATTATGAAAAACTATCCGAATGGGGTGTTAACACCATTCTGGTTTATCAGGAAACCTATCACAAGGAAGAATATAAAAAACATCACCCCAAAGGGAAAAAATCGAATTTTTATTATCGGCTCAACACTCCGGATAGAATCGGAAAATCGGGAATGCATAAAATCGGGTTGGGTGCTTTATTAGGATTGGAAGATTGGCGGACGGATAGTTTTTTTACAGCCTTGCACTTGAATTATCTTGAAAGAAATTATTGGAAAACCCAATACTCCATTTCATTTCCCCGGCTCAGACCTTTTTCCGGAGGCTTGGCTCCTAAGGTGGAAATGAAAGACAAGGAACTCGTTCAATTAATCTGTGCTTTCCGTTTATTGAATGAAGAATTGGAACTGTCGATTTCAACAAGGGAATCGGAAAAATTCAGAAACCATATTTTCAAACTCGGTATTACTTCGATGAGTGCGGGATCAAAAACAAACCCCGGCGGCTATGAAGTAGATCCGCAATCATTAGAACAATTCGAAATTTCGGATGAACGAAGTCCTGAACAAATAGCCAATGTCATCAAAGATGCCGGGTATGAAATCGTTTGGAAGGATTGGGATAAAAGTCTGGTTTGAGTAAGGGGAAATCCAAGCTTTATTATTTCACCTTTTCTTTACCACAATATTCGTATTTCAACAAAACCCCAATAGGATACATACACATTTCACATTCTTACATATTAATATTATATGTACAGCTTATTTACTTGTAATAAAAAATATAAGTACAGGACAAAACTTATTCAACCGCCTTGTCAGGTGTTAGTTCACCTGACAAATGCTAGTGAAATGGAGTGTGCGAGGTGAACAAACACCACGCACGGCAACTGGTTTTGTTTTTTGTCCTGTACTTAGATAAAAAATGAAAAATGATCTCTCAATTTCCAAACATATTTTGGAAACTCATCCTTGTTTCCGGCATATTTTTAATGACAGCCTGCGATCAGGAAGAATATGTAAAAGATCGTTGCGAGTCTCAGACTTCAACCAATATCATTTATCACGATTATGATAATGACGGGGATCTTGACATTACATCAATTGCACTATATCATATTAAGGTATTTGAAAATGACGGACTGGGAAATTTTACGCTTTCCTGTGTTTTCCAAGTCGATGAAGACTGGGATAGTTATTATACCATAGATTCGAGATTGCTTGTTACCACTGCTTTGGATAATGATAATATACACAATGACATTATCGGCTTGGATGAATTCATTTATGATATTCCCAACGGAACCAACCAACGAAGTATATCATTGACAACCTATACCGATTTAGGCTTGGCCAATGCTAATTTCCATACTGATTTACTTTGGGATGTCAGTTGGCCGGAAAACAATTGGGATGTATTCGAAAATCCGAAAATAGCCGACGTCAATAAGGACGGATTGAATGACCTGATTTATGGTTCTACCGAAAATTCCACCACACTCGATTTGGTTTGGCATCAAAACTTAGGGAACGGCAGGTTCGATCCGAATAGTAATCCCTTTCCTTATTATGAAGGAGATCATCATATCATAAATATCTTTTTTGAAGATTTAAATAATGATAATAAAGATGAATTATTATTATTTGACAATTATAATAGGATTGGCAAATGGTATGATTTTTCGGGTACAGGAGAATTATTGTCAGAAATGGATCTCGGCGAAAGAAGATGTAGAACCGCAGTATTCGACGATATGAATGGTGACGGGTTAAAGGATGTAATTATGTTGATGGAGGATTATGGCATCCATGTGCTTTATCGGGATTCCAATAATATCAACAGATTCATATATAGCGAAGATGGATATATCCCGATGAATAATCCAATCAGATTTTATATAGCCGATATTGATGGTGATTCCAGAAAAGATATTCTAATACATTATTATAGCAACACCGATTGGAGGTGGATAAGAAATGAATTGGGAACACCGGATTGGGAATGGAAAGACAACAACCAAATCGACATTTCCATTTTAGATACCAATGAATTCGAAAGAATAAGATTCGAAGATATTGATGCGGATGGAGATACGGATTTTTTTGTATTGTATGAAGAATTTGAAATTTGCGTTTTCAAAAACAATAATGGGACATTTACCAAAACCGTTTTGAATTAAATCCGATAGGCGATTATTAAAAATCCATCAGGAAAATTATTCCTGATGGATTTTTTGTTTATTCCGAACGGTAATTTATTTCCCCATCATTTTATTCAATCTTGGACAGACTTTTTCCAAAGCGGCCCCGGATAGATTTTCATGGTTTTTTCCTTTCAAATCAGAATACCGCTCCTCCACCCTTTCCATACAGTTCTGATATACCGGTAACTCGGATTGTAGTTTAGGTAGAATATTTTTCATCGCCGTTTTGTTTCCCGATTGGGAATAAGCATTCATTTTTTCTACCAAGTTCAAAAAATCGGAAGAACAGTCGCATATTTCCTTAGCCATCATTTCATGACGGTTGGAAGGTGACGGCTGATCCAATAATCCGGCGAGTTCGGCACAAGAGCCGAAAAACATCACCAAAGAAAAAATTGAAAAGTATTTTACCATCCTAAAACACACTTAAAATCACCCTTTCATTTTGGCATATTTCGGGCAATTCCGAAGCAAGGCTTCTTCCGCCTTCGGGTTACTTTGTGCTTGGAAATCTATGCTTGGATATTTAGGCATCAGATCCTTGATACAACCTTCTACCTCCTGATTGATCCCTTGCAACTTCTGCATGATTTCCATTCGTTGATCTTCTTCGGCGGTTTTCATTTTATCCACCAAGCCCAACATCTCATCCATACACGAACACATCTCCTTTGCCATCGCATCATAAGTTGCATCATCCGGACCATCATCCGATGTTGTCGTTGTAGTGGTCGTCGTTGTCGTACTCGAAGTGGTGGTAGTGTTTTGTTCTTGTTTGTTTTCCTTTTCCACAGTAGAATCCTTAGGGCTTTTACAGGAAAAAGTCAAAAGGGGAATCGACAAAGACATGATTAGAATTAGACGCATCATTAAAATCTGATTTTATTACAACAATATCATCATGGGCATACCCAATTCACGGCAAGTTACAATACTTTCCCTCTACGATGTGTTAAATTCAAAAATAAAAGGCAACCCTAAGGAGCTTTTGGGGTCATTCATCTATGGAAATCGGATATAGGTCATAAAAATCCACATGGCATCGATACAAATACCACATATTGACCTCAATGACCAATCATACAGATGGAATGATATTTATTCACCTAATTAGATTCAAAATGAAAAAAACTATCTTACTTTTGCTGTCCATAATACCTTTTATAAGCATGGAAGCTCAAGACAAAAAAGAATTACCCGGAGACACCTCACTCCCCTCGACATCAGAAGAATTGGCTAAAGTAGCCGCATTGGATAAAGGAACGTACAAATATTCCATCGAGGATTATTTTTCCAAGCCCAAACAATCCCAATTTAAATTTTCTCCGGATGGAAAGTATTTCTCCTATCGGGAAAAGGACGAAAAAGGCAAAAAACATCTTTATGTCCAGAATACGGAAACACAGGAAACCGTAAAAGTATTGGCAGAAGGAGAAGAACTCATTCGAGGATATGGTTGGATCAATGACAAACGACTGATTTATGTCAAGGATCAGGGAGGCGATGAAAACTATCAGCTTTTCGGTATCGATCTGGATGGAAGCAATCAGAAATCCCTTACTCCCTTTGATGGGGTGAAGGTCAATATTTTGAATTCCCTCCCGGAGCAGGACGATTTCATGATCATCCAAATGAATAAAAACAACCCTCAGATTTTTGAACCGTATAAAATCAATGTCAATACCGGAGAGATGGATCAACTCTTCGAAAATACGGATGTTGCCAACCCCATTGCCGGTTATGATTTCGATAAGGATGGAAACCTAAGGGCTTATACCCAACAAAGTAATTTCACAGATTATATTCTTTATTACCGTGAAAATGAAAAGGCCGAATTCCAAGAAGTTGTCAAAACGAATTGGAAAGAAAATTTCGGAATTATGGGATTCGATTATAATTCGGAAAATAAGAATGCGGCATATGTACTGACCAACCGTGATGGCAATACCAATGAAATCATCCTTTATGATTTGAAGGAAAGGAAAACGATTAAAAAAGTATATTCCAATAATCAATATGATATTTCCGGAATGAGCCGTTCAAGGGAACGGGGATACGAATTGGATTATTTTTATTATACCGGTGAAAAAAGCCATATCGTACCGGTGAGTGATTATTATAAAAAACTTCATAAGATTTTCACCGACAAATTCGGTGATATGGAATACAGCATTACCAACAGTACGAAAAAAGAAGATAAATATCTGATTTATGTGGGTAGTGACAAATTCTATGGTGCATATTATTTGTACGATGCCATTAAAAACGAATTTAAAAAACTAATGGATCTCATGCCTCAACTCAAGGAAGAGGATATGGCGGAAATGAGACCGATTAAATTCAAGAGCCGTGACGGGCTGACCATTCATGGATACCTGACGGTTCCTAAAAAGGCAAGCAAAAAAAATAAGGTTCCGTTAATTTTAAATCCACATGGCGGGCCTTATGGTGTTCGTGATTATTGGGGTTTCAATTCCGAAGCACAATTATTCGCCAGTCGGGGTTATGCTACACTCCAGGTCAATTACCGGGGTTCGGGAGGTTATGGAAAAGAATTTTTCCTTGCCGGCAATAAACAAATCGGCAGAAAAATGCTCAACGATTTGGAAGATGCCGTAGCCTATGTCAAAAAAATGGATTGGATTAACGAAGACAAGGTTGCCGTTTATGGAGGCAGTTATGGCGGATTGGCCACATTGGGTAGTTTGGTCAAAACACCTGACTTATATACCTGTGGCGTGGATTATGTAGGCGTGTCCAATTTATTCACATTCTTCGAAGCCTTCCCACCTTATTGGAAACCGTTTCTAGGACAGGTTTACGAACAATGGTATAATCCGGAAAGTGAGGAAGATCAGAAAATAATGAAGGAAGTTTCTCCGGCATTGAACGTTGATAAAATCACAAAACCATTATTCGTCATCCAAGGAGCGAACGATCCCCGTGTGAATATCCACGAATCGGATCAAATGGTGGAAAACCTGAGGAAACGTAAATTCGATGTACCCTATATGGTCAAATACAATGAAGGCCACGGTTTCGGTCATGAAGACAACCGCATCGAATTATATAAAACGATGATGGGATTTTTTGCGAAGCATTTGAAATGATTTAATCATAATTAAAAGCCATCTCCCAAAAAAATCCCCTATCACTTATAATGATAGGGGATTTTTAAATACGTATTCGATTTTATTCTTGAATAATAATTTTTTGATATTCTTCTTGATGACCTGAATCATTTTTAATACTAATGAAATAGACACCATTATTTAATCCTTTTAAATCCATAGGGATATTTCCAAAATCCGTCTCCCCGTTTTTTTCCTGAACGATTCTTCCCTGCACATCATAAACAGTAATAAAATAATTTCCAAATCCATCAATGTTTTCAATACGGAATATTCCATCACTTGGATTCGGGGTAATGATTAAACTACCTCCATCCTTATTGTTGTCTTTAATAAACTCTTCGGGATTTTCTTGCTTGTGATCATGTCCGCAATAGGAAACCATAGGATAATGACTGTTTCGAGCATCCGGGCCTTGAGCTAGACGTGCTCCTAAAGCACTATGGCAACCAAAATCAAATCCCGGTCCCACATGGAAGCCACCACTATCATTACATCCTCCCTGTGTCATATTTGAAAAATCCGGAAAATTAAAGATATTCGTCGAGCTGCATGTTTCATACATATCGGGATCAATATTTAATTTCACGTCATTCCATGCATTTAGAATATTCGAAGAAAATCCTTCCGATAATACAATACTCCTGGATGCTTCTATTTCAATATTTCCGTTCATGCCTATCGCATTTGTATTATTTTCAGTATATATATTCCGATAAGAATAAATGCCCGGTTCGATATTTCCACTCATTGTAAAATCAGTTCCCACCTCTTCAGAACAATATTGAACTACATCAGTATCTTTTAATAAATAACTATGAACCGTACTATTCGGATTTTCCAAATTGCAATGCATAAAACTCAATTGACAGGGGGTAAAAACTTCTCTCTGCAAATTGGGTGTATATGACATGAAATTATTATTATAATGTAAACTTATATTATTAATTCCATCGCATGATCCCAAACTAGAATTATTAAGAGCATTGGTATGATATAGCCCTAAATTATGACCGACTTCATGAATGAGCAGTTGCCCATATATACTCATAACGGAACATTTTTCCCTGATATATCCTCCGGAAAACCAAGGAAAATCTTCCCTCATACCAAAAAGGTTGTGATAATGGGTATAAAATCCGGCTAGTACCAAATAACTATTTGTTGCCAAAAACCCATTGGCCACACCACGAGAAGGAATCTTTTTTATTAAGTTCCCTTCTACCTCAGTGGCCGGTGGAATTGGAGGCGGAATATTCTCATTTAATTCTCGAATACACTCTATATAATCCGGGTGATCATTGACCAAAATGATATTGATGGCTTCGGAAGTATGTCTTTTCACAATATCATACCATTGGTTATGATTATAGTAATTCAAACCCAAATCACTGGGGCAATTTGAACTTATATCCGTACTGTAATTCATATAAGGACTTACTTGATCAACATCCCAGAAATAAATACCATCCTGATCCGGATCATACGAATCGAGATCGCTTTCAAACGGGAAAAGAACAAATCTGATATTGGACGGAGGAAGATTATCGATTGTAAAATAATTACAATCGGGGTTAGTAGAACAATCATCAGGTGGTGGTGAATTATGTTCTGCATCTTCATCAATCCAAAAATCTTTTCCGGTATGTCCACATAAGAAATAATTCGCCCGATCAACCATAAGTTTGATCGCTTGTATATCTTCATATGTTTCCTGAAAATTATTTTGTCCGTTTCCATCCCTGATAACATGTACGATTATTTTTATGTATTTAATATCGTCATTTTCCGTAGGGGTATATTGTGTATCCCCCCAAGCACATCCCCAATTAGCACCTGTACCGGATTGGGCCGTAATAGATAAATGAAAGCCAAAACAAAATAAGACTGAAAACATTAAATAGGATCGCAAAGAAAAAAATAGCTGTTTCATATTTATATTTTTAGAATGGCAATTACTATTTAATAGAATAATAACTGCCATTTATTTAACTGAATAAATGATTGGAGAATTATTTTTGTCGGGACAAGGACTCCAATTCGATTTTCATCGATTTATTTTCCTTTTCCACTTCTTCCAGTCGTTCATTCAATTTTAAAATATAAAGGGTAAGTTCTTCTATTTTTTCCATTTGCAGACGGGTCATTTCCCTCAGTTCTACTCCTCCTTCATCTACCAATTCCTTAGCGGAAGGAATATTCGGCAAATGTTTATTCTCATCTATATAATTCTTCAAATCATGAAATGACATTAAGTCATAAGAAGAATCGAAAACATAATCCGCCCATTGAGTTGTATTGGATAAAGCGATTTTCACCTTCTCTGTCAAAAGACCTTCTTCTACATATAGTTTATAATTTCCGGGAGTATTCACTGCTCCGATTCTAATCTTACCATCGTTCTTGATTTCCATACGGGCCTGTTCCGTATTGGTATCTCCTGTGGTAAAGAATATGCTTTTATTAGAACGGGAAGACAGAATAAAATTACCCGTTGAAGTACCGGCAGTTGTAATGACCGCATCTCCGGCAAGAGCTATATTGGAATAGGAATAATCATTAGTAGCAATGGCGAAATCCAGATGGCTGTTCGAATAAGGAGCTCGAATCCTAAGTCTTGGATTGGTATTATCTTCAAGATTCACATTTCCATTTCCATGAACCTGGAATATATTTCCCTGCCCCACTCGTTGAACTGCAAATGCAAGATTATCCGAATCTATTTCCTTTGTCATCAAACCGTTTCGATTTAAAATGAATTGGCGATTATTCAATACATTTCCTGAGGCGTCTTTCGGAGTGAAATAATAATTAAAATCGTTGGTTGCACTTCCAAGCGATGCCAACCATTCATTTCCATTTGTTCGTATATATTCCAAATCTCCGACCAAGCCGAATTTCCCCCAAGAATAAATTGCAAAATGATTGGCATCATCGACCCTTGAATATATTCCGTAAGTATTTCCGGTTCCACCACTTTCCATATGGTTAAAAATCCCATACTTGTGCGAAGTACCTGCATTACTTACAAAATTGTAAAGGCCATATTTATTATTACTACCTCCGTAGTAATTATCCAGACGGGTAGTAATGGCACTCGTACTCCCCGAGTTATTATACACCCTGAATTTAATATTGGTATTAGGCCAATTCGTTCCGATTTTGGCGGAACCGGAAGTGGTATTTTCTCCATTCCAAGTATCTTGGGCATCAAGGCCGGTGAAGGACAATAGAGTGGCGATAAAAATCAGTACATTAATTTTCATAATCGTTGTTTTTAAAAAGAAATTGTTTAAAATGATTCAATAATTCGATTGCAAACCA
>JAHDFN010000327.1 GCA_020628145.1 Saprospiraceae bacterium
TGCGACCCCCTGCTCCCAAAGCAGGTGCGCTAACCGGACTGCGCTACGCCCCGTGAAAAAAGTTTGATTGTCATCACCTCTTCAGGCAATTTCGCGGTGAGGGCGGGATTCGAACCCGCGGTACCCCTTTCAGAGTACGACGATTTAGCAAACCGTTGGTTTAAGCCACTCACCCACCTCACCGAGCGGATGCAAATGTAAGAACGTTTTCCATATTATGCAATACTTTGCAAAGGATAAAAGTTCCTTTTCCACAAATTTATTCGTGGAGGTTCATTTTTATTTTTTTCTCCAATCCGGCCACGGTATCCTTGAAAATAGTATCCGTATCTAGCAGATCCTGTACGGCCTTACAAGAATAGATGACGGTACTGTGATCCCGTCCTCCGAAATTCTCTCCAATGGCTTTCAATGACTTGTTGGTCATTTTCTTGGCCAAGTACATGGATAATTGGCGAGCGATTACCACTTGCCGCTTACGGGTTTTTCCCTGTAATTTATCTACACTGACTTCAAAGTGATCTGCAACCAGCTCCTGTATGAATTCTACGGTGATTTCCTTAGAAATATTCTTGACAAAATGCTTGATCACCTTCTTGGCCAATTCCAAATCGATTTCCTGTCGGTTGAGTGAAGATTGGGCAATCAGAGATATCAATACACCTTCCAGTTCCCGGATATTGTTCTTGATATTGAAACAGATGAACTCAGTTACATCTGAAGGGATATCCAGACCTTCCCTTGACATCTTGGATTCGAAAATAGCCATACGGGTTTCAAACTCGGGTACATTCAAGTCAGCAGATAAACCCCATTTAAAACGGGAGATCAGACGCTCCTGGATACCCTCCAAATCTTTCGGAGGTCTATCGGAGGTCAATACGATTTGTTTACCTGCCTGATGCAATTGGTTGAAGATGTGGAAGAAAATTTCCTGCATCTTATTCTTATTCGCAAGGAATTGGATATCGTCAACCAAAAGAACATCTACCAATTGGTAGAACCGCACAAAATCCTGAACGGCATTGTTCTTTATCGAATTGATGATTTGATTGGTGAATTCCTCACAGGAGACATAAAGAACCGTCTTTTCAGGAAAACGACCCGTTACATCGTTTCCGATGGCCTGAACCAAATGGGTTTTCCCCAGCCCCGAATCACCATAAAGAAATAAGGGGTTGAAAGCAGTGCCCCCGGGTTTCTTAGCAACGGCAAAACCGGCAGATCGGGCCAATCGGTTACAATCCCCCTCGATAAAATTATTGAAAATGTAGGATTTGTTGAGATTGGGATCGATTTTCATCTTCTTGATACCCGGAATCACAAACGGATTCTTAATTTCTCCTCCCTGTGGATTATTGTTATTGCCATAAAGCGGAGACTGTTGTCCATTAGGCGTAGGGGCTTCCGGTTTGGCACCGGTCTGGGACATCAGTATCTGATATTCCAAACGACCTGACTCGCCAAGTTCCTGCCGCATGGCCATTTTCAGTTCTGCCACATAATGCTCTTCTAACCATTCATAGAAGAATTTATTGGGTACCTGTATGGTCAATGCATTATCATGCAACCTTACAGGTCTTATCGGCTCAAACCATGTCTTGAAACTCTGTGCATTCACATATTTCTTTATGGTTTGAAGACAGTTATCCCACACTGTGATGTGATCATTTTTCATCTACAGTTTCTTCTAGAAATTGACAAAATTAGATTACGAGCCACTGGATGCAATCGGGATGACTGCATTCCGGCATATTAAAAAAATCGGAAATTAGCTTTGTTCGTTGTGGATTTGTAACCCCTGTGCTAGTAAAAAATTACTGAAGCATCACAAAATTGCAAAATATTTTCCTGAATGAAAGTACCCGGCAAGCGATTTTTTAAAAAAAATCCAAAGTAATCGAGTTAAACTCCGGAAAATATCTGTTGGGGCTGTCACAGATGACTATCCGATAGTCTGATTATTACAAGTGACACATTTGTTTTTCTTATTCCTTTCGAAAAGGACATCGATTCGTCCGAGGGCGATTCCGGCCCATCCAACCTGATTGACGGTTACGGGGCGACCTTCGCTGTTTTTCAACACAACGGCTTCGTCGAGAAGGGTGTGGGTATGGCCGCCGATAATCAAATCGATATACTTGGATGCGGCTGCTAGGTTGTGATCCGAAACCTTATCCGAATCATATTGGAATCCCAGGTGGGAAAGGCAGATGATGTAATCGCATTTCAGATCGTGTTTGAGATACTTTGCTGTTTTATTGGCATTTTCAATGGGAGGAAGGTAACGGGTATTCCCGAAAAGATTGGTTGGAACCAATCCGTCTAATTCCACGCCTACACCGAGGATGCCTATTTTTACACCCGATTTTTCAAAGACCTTATGTTGTTGGACGTGACCGTTCATTACCGTATCGGAAAAATCGTAATTGCAATTGATGAATGGAAATTCCGCATGGCTTGTAAAATTCTTATGTAAAATATCCAACCCCGCATCAAAATCATGATTGCCGATGGTCGAGGCATCGTATTTCATTTCGGTCATCAGCTTGAATTCCAATTCGCCACCGAAGAAATTGAAATAAGGAGTACCCTGGAAAATATCACCCGCATCCAATAAAAGGACATTCTTTTCTTCTTTTCTGATTTTATTGACAAGGGCAGCCCGTTTGGCAGCGCCACCCAGCCCCTGGTATTTGCCGCCATCCATAGGGAACGGTTCTATACGGCTATGTACATCGTTCGTGTGTAGGATGGTGATTTTTACAATCTCAGGGCCGTTCATGGCTTGTAAAGGAAATTGTCCGGAGGCAAATAGCAAAGAACCCAAGCCTGCTTTTCCCAAAAAACTACGTCTGTTCATCTTAGTTTATTTAATGCGAATGCTTAATACCTGTTGGTGATAGATGGAAACATGAATATACGATTAAAAAGAAAAGCCGTTTGAATTTTCAAACGGCTTTTCCTGTACTTACCTTCTCTTGTTTCTTTTCCCCGACATACTTCCCATATTCGGCATGCCTTTCATCTGCCCCTTGCTCATGCGGTGCATGAGTTTCCTCATCTGTTCGAATTGACGGAGGAAAGCATTGATTTCCACAATGGTATTTCCACTTCCTTTTGCAATTCTTCTTCTTCGGCTACTGTTTAATGATTCCGG
>JAHDFN010000063.1 GCA_020628145.1 Saprospiraceae bacterium
GATAACTTCGAAAGTATGGGTGTCCAATACTTCGTTTTTCTCTCCTTTTACATTCATGGTTACTGTAATGGGGTTGGTATCCCAATTGATAACCAATGTACCGAAGTTTAGTTTATCTACTTTCTTTCCGACTCTGAATTTATTCGGCTCCGGACGAGGATATTTTCTGGTATGGGTCATTCCGCTTGAAGTGAATTCGTAAAGGGGATGTTTCAACTCCGGGATATTCACCCTTGAAATTTCCGCATGATGGCGATCTCCACTCAATAGGATCACACCGGAAGGACGATGCGTTTTGATCATCTTGAATAATCTTTTCCTGGAAGTAGGATAATTGCCCCACTTTTCAAAGCGGTGGAATCTTGAAATCACCTGGGTACCCTGTACAACCAAAGTGATGGGTGCATCACTATTCTTCAATTCTTCTGCAAACCATTTCCATTGTTCTTCTCCTAGGATATCCGCATCCGGATCGGGAATGTATGCCTTATCGGTAGTACTTCTTTCTACCTTGTCTCTAAAGGTACGGGTATCCAGAATGATGATTTTTACTTTCCTTGCCCCTGAACCGAAAGTATAGGATTGATAAATCCCCGCCCGTTTTCTAACAGGAGCATCGGCAGGTACGTCGAGGAAGTCCATTAGTGCAGCTTTGCTTTTTTCCTTGCCCGGAAATTCCTTCGTTCCATCATTGGTTCCATAATCATGGTCATCCCATGTTCCGATAATAGGACACATCTTTGTCAATTTTTCATACCCTTTATTGGCTTTGACTTTTCCATATTTCTCACGAAGCACGGCTTCATCTTCACTATCTCCATAGATATTGTCTCCCAGCCATATCCATAAATCCGGTTCGGTTTGGAGGATGGGGCCCCATAAAGGCATGGGGAGGCTTTGTTTATTACAAGATCCAAAAGCAATTAAATCTACGGAATGAGGATGCTCTAAACGAGGGGACTCGTTTCCTCCTTTGGCGGTAAATTCATCTGATTCCCCGATTTTTGAATTGGAAACAAAAACGGCTTCTGCATTTTCTGCTCGCTTGTCGGCAGTACTATTGTTATCTACCTTCTTGCTACAGGAAGCCAAAAGAAGTATGGAGATGCATATGATACTGAATCGAAACATGCTACTTTGTGTTTTTTATCAATCAATTTGGATAATCCCTTTAAGAACTGCTTTTACAAGGCTTTCTATTTTATAGGAATTCCCAATGATTCGTTAAAGTTATTAATATTATCGATTTTGGGAATGTATGGAGGGGTAATTAGTATTGTCTTAACGAAAGTTAGCAAAGGCTTTAGCCCCTGTTATCTAGTTTCTTGTTGAATTCCGCCCCTCTGACATCATGATGCCTATTCAATTCTTCCAACATCTTATCAGGAGCTATTTTCTTTGTATCAAATCCGATAAGGAACATGGGAGGATTGGGGGCAATCCGCTTGATTATATTGGCTCCGTACTTATCAAAGTCACTGATGATTTTATCAATATCTCCGGTAGGAACAAGGGATACGATGATTTCTTCCTTGATGACATTATCCGAAAGGTTGATTTTGATGGGTGTTTCGACCGGTGTACGGGTGCCATTAGATGGAGGTGGAGTTTCTTCCTGAGCCGTTTTGAGCTGTTGGTTACAAGCAGCAAAAGTCAATATAATAGCACCCAAACAGAATTTGATGATGGTTGATTTCATTTGTAATGATTTTGATCCTTACTAATCTTTTGACGTAAAAGTAATGATATGGTTCGTTAAGAGAATGGTAAAGTTGAAAAAAGAAACCTCCCAGTACCTGTGTTAGGCAAAGGAAGGCTTCGGAGCATAGGGTGTTTTCGGTTTGGGTTTCGCTATGGATTAAGGGGTCAATTCAGTTTGCCGAATTCCGTTTTCAATTCATCATATGAATAATCATTGAAACGGAAATCCGATGTTTCGATAGTTTGCCCCACAGTTGTATTGTGTTTGGCCATGCGGGGTGTTTCGCTATTATAGTCCAATACAATGATAGTTACATCCTGCCCCTTGGGAAATCCGTAGGAAGAATAGTATGCATCGATGTTTTCCATATCGACAATGGCATTCATTTCAGGAAGGATAGCCCTTACAATCGTTTTTTCTCTGCTGGGAATCGGAACACTGATTTTTTCAGTGTCCTTCTTTTTCAACTTCATAAACTTGTCGATATTAATCCATCTTAGGGAATTGGATCTACAGATATAATGATCGAATACATAATCATCCATCTCCATTCCTTCTTCTTTCATCGCTTGAACCAATGCTGGGAAATTGTTTTTGAATTTGCTGAACAAGGCATTGAGTTTTTCATTACATGTAGTTCTTTTCTGGTTGGCTTGGAAAATTAATTGTTGGATGGCCCTTTGGCCTTCATCGCTATTGCAGTTTTTGTTGAATCTCCATTGTTCATGTTTGAAGATGAAATACCTTACTCTTTTGAAGAATTTCCAATTTGGACAATCAAAGGATAAATCTCTTGGTTCACAACGATTAGTACCATTCCTTTCAGTTCTTAACAATTCCTCATTCGACAAACGGTTCTTACCCATGACCTTCCATTCGACTTCGCCGATTTCATTTTTCACTCCGGTGAAAAGGTTCATATCGGGATGAATCTCGTCATTCATTTTATTGACTGGAGATAGGATGTCGAAATTTATCCCCTTCTTCAGGCAGATTTCTTTTCCGTTTTGAAAGGCTTGGATATGAACCGTTCCTGCAGATCGGAGATTACGATTCATCGAAACAGTGTGTAGCCCCGCTTTCATGAAATCACCCAAACGGTAATATTCCTTAATTTTCAGTTCGATTTCTCCTGCGATTTCCTGTTTTGTTGTACAATCACAGAATGAATTTTTATTGAAATGGAATAAGGTGCCTTGTCTTCCTTTTATAATACCGCCTTCATCCGTATTCAGGACCTTCGATTCTGCGGCTTGATCCAATTGATTGAAGAATAATTCATATTCGGTTGGTGGAGTAGGAGGCGTTTCTACTATTTGAACAGCATCAGCTTCATACCTGAATGTATCAATCTTGGTAGGATTATAAATCGTTGTGTATGGCTTAGGTCTTATTTCCCTTACGGTAAAAACGATTTCAACTCTTCTATTCCGTTTGTATGCATTTTCGTCATTTCCTAGTATTGCAGGTTCCTCCTCTCCTCTATATGACAAGGAAATAGGAATGTGTTGAAATCCGTGTTTCAATAGGAGATTTTTGATTTCCTTACTTCTCCTCTCCGAAAGATGCCGATTGGCCGAGTCGGTTCCACGTAGATCCGCATGACCGACCAATTCTATACGGATAATGTCTTTGGAAAGGTAAGGAGCGATTTGTTTTTCAAGGTTTGATTCTGCATGGTTGTCCTGTTGATGTTCTGATGTATTGAAATATGCAGTTATCCTATAATCGGATTCCTGATAATTGTTTCCGAAGGTTATCGGATTGGCTTGTTGTGCCATTGTGAAATGAGAAAAAAACACAATCATTGTCGTGAAGAATAATATGAATTTGTACATGACGTTTTGGTTTTGGAATTATCTATTATTTTGTAGATAAATCGGTTACTGAATTTGTATTGACAATACTAAATTACATCTCGTTGAAAGTGTTTGGAAGCCCGGTTTCATAAACGGCGGAATATGAACATGAACGGTAGAATTCGATACTTGACCTTAACCTCATTAATCTATATTATGCAGAATTCAATCAGAAGCTCATTTATTCTAATTGCTTGTATGTTGATTTCGTTTTCCGTTTTTTCACAAGGGAAAAACGATAAGCGTATCAATGAAAAAATGAAGAATGCCTCGGAACACCTGATGACTTTTGATTTTGGAAAGGCAAGGAAAATTTATCAGGAAATCTTAGAGAAAAAGCCGGGGTTTGTACCTGCTAAACGGGGTTTGGCGGTTTGTGCAATGGGATTGGATGAGAATGAAGAAGCAGAAAAATGGTTGTTGGATATTGCTCAAAACCATACCTTTTTCTCCCAGATTACCTCTTTCGAATTGGGAAGGGTTTATTATAGAATGGGAAAATATGATGAAGCCATCCGTGCCTTTGAATCCTATCGATCTGTTTTGAAAATGCCTCCTAATAAATTCGGCATGAATGGTATGAGAGAGGTTGATTTGGTCCGTAAATATGCCATGCAGTTGGACGATGCTATTTTTGAATGTAGCTATGCAAGGGATTCCATCCCTGCATTAGGTATTGGTAATATTACCAACTTGGGAGATGCCATCAATACCGAGAAGAACGATTATTTTCCATTCCTGACCAATGATGAGTCCGTGCTTCTTTTCACAAGGATGATTACAAAGAACAATGAGGATTTCTATGTGAGTACTAATGAGAATGGAAATTGGACTAAGGGGGTACGGGTAGGCGATGGGTTCAATACGGATGAAAATGAAGGAATGTGTACATGTACACGGGATAATATCCGTCTTTACTTCACCGCCTGTCAAAGGGATAATGTAGATGGAACCTGCGATATACAACAAGCCATTCTGAAAATGGATGATTCGCTAAGGATTGATAAAATAGAAAAGATCGATGGCACATTGAATACCCGTTTTTGGGAATCCCAAGCTTCGATCAGTTGTGATGGGAAAATGATGTTTTTTTCAAGCAGCCGCCCCGGCGGATATGGTAAAACCGACATCTATGTGTCCTATATTCAAAAGGACGGTTCATGGGGAGAGGCGAAGAATGTAGGAGCCAATATCAATACCGATGATTATGAAGAATCGCCTTTCATTACCAATGATGGAAAAACCCTGTTCTTCAGTTCTACGGGTTTGTTGGGAATGGGTGAGCAGGACATATACATGAGTCGGCTACAACCGGATGGTACGTGGGGGAAAGCCTTTAACTTGGGAAATAAGGTCAATACCTCTTACCGTGAACTGGGCTTTTTCCTTACGGCCGATGGTAGAACCGGATATTTTGCCTCCGACCGACCTTCGGGAAAAGGAGGCTTGGATATTTACAGATTCAGCTTGTCCAGACCCATTAAAAGTGATCCCATTACTTTCGTGGAAGGGTATGTGAAGGATTCCATTTCGAGAACACCGATACAGACCGTTATCAAAACCCAAGGAGGCGAATACATTCCTACGGATGAAAACGGACGTTTTTTCCGTTGCCTTCCTCCCGGAGATTTTATCGTAGGTATCGATGAGTCGGAATATTACCCTTATCGGAACAATAAGATGATTCAGGAATGGGATAACCGCACATTTTTCCAAGTAGAATATTTATTGAGGAAGCCGGAAGACATTGTTGCCGTTATACCTGAAGTTCCTCAACCGAAACCCATTTCCAAGCCGAATCCGAAACCTGTTCCGATAAAGGAGATTCCTGTACCTACAATCTCTCCAATATCCGTTTATTTTGCTTTTGATCGTTCCGGCCTTACTCTTCCCGAACAGGAAAAATTGGATGAATTCATAATGCGTTTAAAGGAACGTCCTGATTTGAGGTTGAGTTTGAATGCTTATTGTGATTTCAAGGGCTCGAACGAATATAACTTTAAACTGGCGGATAATCGGGCATTGGCTGTTTATAATTATTTGATTTCAAATGGAATAGAACAAGGAAGAATTAGATGGGTAGGTTATGGGGAGATAAATGATGAGAACCCAAGATGGATGAATAGGCGTGTGGATGTCATTATTATAGATTAATAGATGTTATCACGAAAAATTGATTATAGCCAACCGGTTCTTTTGAAAATATGCCTGCGTTATTCCTCTCAACCGTAGCTATGGCTACGCTTTTCGATGAATGCCTTGCCTATTTCCAAAATTCCTCAGTTGTCTTACATAAAAAACAGTTCGTGATAACATCTAATCATCATATTGAAAATGTGACTCATATGATTTCCGAAATTTGGGCTTAATTCCTTACCTTTGTGGGAGTTTAATAAGTAAAAACAAATCATGAAAACACTTTTTACCTCCCTCATTTTCATTATTTCATTGCACTTAATCATATCTACATCTACCTTCGCCCAAACCGGCGATTGTGTTTCCCAAAGATACCATGATAGGGTCTTTGAGCAGATTAAGGTTACCAAGGATATCGAATTTGCAACAGTCTATAATGTTACGGATCCATTAGAACTGTTTCCGGTCAATTTGAAATTGGATTTCTATGAACCTGCACCTACGGAAGAATACCTGGAGGAACGTCCGTTGGTGATTATGCTTTTCGGAGGAGCTTTTGTTACGGGTGATAAGGATGATGCAGATATGATGGCTTGGTGCGATAGTTTGGCACATTACGGTTATGCCTGTGCCGCCGTTCAATACCGCTTGGATAATCTAGCCAATATGGGCGTTTCAAGTGCTGCTACGGTGAGGGCGGCTTACCGTGCCATACAGGATGCGAGAGCGGCTATCCGGTTCCTATTGGAAGACCCGAATGGTTTCGGATTCTTTATAGATAGGGATTATATATATACAGGAGGTGAAAGTGCCGGAGCGATCACAGCTATCCATACGGCTTATATGGAAGAATCCGAAAGACCGGGAGACACCTATGGGGATGCTTTTAGCTCTGACTTGGGCTGTTTGGATTGTTCAGGCAATGATTATGATCAGCCTTTTGATGTGAAAGGTATCATAGATTTATGGGGAGGAACCCTGACATTGGATATGATAGATCAGACAGAAAACATACCGATGTGTATCATACATGGAACCGCAGATGATATTGTATTATATGA
Source organism: Saprospiraceae bacterium (assembly GCA_020628145.1). Classification (GTDB taxonomy): domain Bacteria; phylum Bacteroidota; class Bacteroidia; order Chitinophagales; family Saprospiraceae; genus JAHDCE01. The sequence continues at coordinate 6,759 of JAHDFN010000063.1, forward strand.
TACAGGTCGCCCGTTTCTTAACTTCTACCCAACTTTTCCGGTTTTATTCGGGGCCTTGCCGATGCATAATCATATGAGTTCCTTGGGTATCTATCATGAGTTCTATCCTTATGATGGAGAGGGGCATGTATTTTATGGTATTCCTTCAGGTATTGTAACCTTCCCGAATGATTTATGGGATCCGGTTTGGAATCAGGGACGTAATTTCCTTTCAACGATTATTGTCCATGATTCTCCTCAGCCTATAGGAACAATGGATGTTTGTTGGGGAGATGAAGAAACCTATTCCGTTCCATCGGAATTGGGAAGCACTTATTGTTGGACTATCGAAAACGGAACAATCATCAATAGTAATAATAATGAGGTAACTGTTGCTTGGGATGTAGCGGCAGGCACAGGAACATTGACTGTAGTAGAGGAAAACAACATCGATGTAATTGGTGAGCCTGCTTCTATGGATGTGAATATCAATGCCCTGCCCGCAGTTGATTTTTCATATACGAATAATGACTTCGATTTCACTTTTACTGATAATACCACAGGTAGTGTGGATTGGATGTGGAATTTCGGAGATGGTGGAACGAGTATGGATGCGATGCCTACACATACTTATTCTGAGAATGGAGATTTTCCTACGACACTTACCGTTACAGATGGAAATGGTTGTATCAATTCTGCCACGGAAACTACTTCAGTTGCAGTATGTAAACCGCCGACAAATATTGTTACATCTTTCATGACTATTCAGGAAGAAGTCAGGATCAAAGTTGCCTGGACCCATGCCGATGATTTTTATCGGTATCAATTTAGATATCGTCCTGTTGGATCAACGACTTGGAATACTACCGGAAGCACACCTGGGCGAGATTTCCTCACTATTGGAGGATTGACAGAAGATGTAACTTACCAATTCCAAATGAGAACATGGTGCAACATAGGGGTATGGTCTGCTTGGAATTATGCTGAAATGGGGACATTTGTCTTCAGTCCCTGTTTCTATCCTGAAAATGTTGCTGTAACGATGGAAAATCCGGAAACGGTAAAGCTAAGGATCGCTTGGGATGTGGAACCGGATGCTACGAAATATCAGGTAAAATATAAGGATTTGAATGGGGGGGACTGGATTCAGACAGGAACGCCTTATCCTTATAAAGTACTGACCGGTCTAAATCCGAATACGGTTTATAATTTCAGAGTGCGATCTTTTTGTGGCGAATTCTGGGGTACATATAGCCCTGCGGTTTATTTCAATACCAGTACAGGAACGGCTAGATTAGCAGATGAATTCGAAGAATTGGAATTTGAAATCTATCCTAATCCTGCAAAAGATATTTTGAATGTGAATTTCCGATTATCTGAGTTTTCCAAAGCAACCTTAAGTATTTCGGATATGTTGGGTAGGGAAATCAAAACGTTGAATAATTCATATGATGGAATGAATAACCAACAAATGGATATTTCCGATTTGGAAGAAGGAACATACTTTATTCGTATTAGAACTTCGGGGGGTATTTCTGAAATCAGAAAATTCGTGAAGTATTAAATTGCTTCGTTGAAGAAATAAAAAATCGGCACTCTCGAAAAAGAGTGCCGATTTTTTATTTTCCAATAGCTTCTCGATACAGGTGGGCTTTCATGTTGGATTCTTTTTTTAGCGTCTCATATTGATCTTGTAGTTCGATTAATTTTTTCGTGTTTTTCATTTGTTGCCAAAAACCTAGCTTACTTATTTCAAGAGCTTCCTTCTGGATTAGGATTAATTGATTGAAGGAATTAAAATATTCCATTGAGATATCTATCCATTCCTGATATTTTAAATACACATCATGTGGAATTTCCATTGCATAATATTCTTCCCATAATTTGAGAATATTTTCAATTCTGCTTTTCATTTCTTCGTTATAGGCCAAGAATCTTTTTCCTCGTCTGAATATGTATTTTTGGAAAAAAGACATATCGCTTTTTCTGGAAATAGCAGATTTATATTCATCTATTTCCGCCATGAGTTTATTCGCTTTAATGATAACCTCTTTGATGGTTTGTGTTTTTTTATTAATCATTTTCAATTCAAAGTTTATTTGATAAGTACAGGACAAAAAACAAAACCAGTGCCGTGCGTGGTGTTTGTTCACCTCGCACACTCCATTTCACTAGCATTTGTCAGGTGAACTAACACCTGACAAGGCGATTGAATAAGTTTTGTCCTGTACATAGGTTTATTTGTTAGAATTAAAAAGGAAAATTCTTTGTCAAACATTATAGCTTGTAATAGCCAAACCCCAAAGTAATAATGAGATACCAATCAATATCCATTGCCGATTATTGAAGTGAGGGTATTCTACAGCATTGAAATCAGGGTGGGCCTGTAAGGTCTCGTTGAATGTAAATATCGGAGGTATAAAGAAAACAGGGGAAATGAAAGTTAATAACCAAAAAGGGTCGGGGAGCCGATCCGAAAAACCGGAAATAACATAACCTAGGAATAATAAAATGGTAAGATAATTTTTTTGAATATTTTGGGTAACTGCAAATTCTTTTATTTTTTCCATTAAGGGATAAAAGAAAAGAATTGAAAAAATAGCTCTGGCGGCAGGTAGAATATCCATCTTATCTTTCTCCTTGAAGAAATTCCAGGTTTTGTACATCCACCAAAGTTCGTATAGCCCTACGGTAATGGTTGAGAGTAGAATGAATTTGGCCGGGTGTATGATTTCATAAGGAATTTGTTGTTCATTTTCCGGTTCTATATCATAATCAAGAATATTCTCTGTGTCCATTGATTTGGCTTGAAAAAGAAAAGTGCTTACATTATTCAATGTAAGCACTTTCTATATGAAATGTATGGATTTTTACAAATGAATAACTTCATCATAGGCGGCAGCGGCAGCTTCCATGATGGCCTCACTCATTGTAGGGTGTGGATGTACGGTTTTGATGATCTCATGACCTGTAGTTTCCAGTTTTCGGATGGAAACGATTTCCGCAATCATTTCCGTAACATTGGAACCAATCATATGGCCGCCTAATAATTCGCCGTATTTGGCATCGAAAATCAATTTGACGAATCCTTCTTTTGCTCCGGCGGCACTGGCTTTTCCGGAAGCGGAAAAAGGGAATTTTCCTACTTTGATATCATAACCGGCTTCCTTTGCAGTTGCTTCGGTATGACCGACCGATGCTACCTCGGGAGAACAATAAGTACATCCGGGAATGTTGCCATAATCCAATGGCTCCGGATGATGGCCTGCGATTTTTTCCACACAGATGATGCCTTCTGCACTGGCAACGTGAGCCAATGCGGGCCCTTTCACTACATCGCCGATGGCATAGATGCCCGGAACGGATGTCCTATAATAATCATCGACCGGAATAATGCCCCTGTCGGTTTGGATACCCAATGTTTCCAACCCAATGTTTTCGGTATTGGGAGAAACACCTGTGGCAGAAAGAACGACATCACATTCAAGGGTCGTTTCTTTTCCGTCTTTGTTTCCTTTTATCAACACCTTACATCCTTTTCCGGAGGTATCGACGGATTGAACTGCCGAATTGGCCAAAGTCTTAATCCCCATTTTTTTATAGACTTTGGTCAATTCCTTCGAAACATCCTTGTCTTCCCTCGGAACGAGGCCGTGCATGTATTCCACTATCGTTACTTCGGTGCCGATGGCATTATAAAAATAAGCAAATTCCACACCGATGGCTCCTGCTCCTATGATCACCATTTTCTTAGGTTGTGTAGGCAGACTCATCGCTTCACGATAACCGATGATTTTCTTTCCATCGATAGGAAGTCCGGGCAATTCCCTTGCCCTTCCTCCGGTAGCGACAATGATATGGGGAGCATTGTAAACGGTTTGTTTTCCGTCCGCATCAGTCACTTCTACTTTCTTGCCCCTCAATAATTTACCGTGGCCGTTGATAACGGTGATTTTATTCTTCTTGAATAGGAAGTTGATCCCTTTACTCATTCCCTGGGCAACTCCTCTACTTCGTGAAATCATGCCTCCGAAGTCAGCTTCTGCTTTGGACACCTTGATACCATAATCCTCCGCATGGGAAATATAATTGAAAACCTGTGCGGATTTAAGTAAGGCTTTGGTTGGAATACACCCCCAATTCAGGCAAATACCTCCGAGGGATTCTCTTTCGACAACGGCTACTTTCATACCCAATTGGGAGGCTCTGATGGCAGCTACATATCCGCCGGGGCCGCTTCCTATGACTATTAGATCAAAACTCATTCTGGTTTCAGATTTTGATTGGTTTGAAAATCGCTGCAAATATAAGATGTTTTGAAAGAGCAATCGGAAATAATTTCGATAGACTACTCTTCAAACTAATCTTGGATAAGCGATGGCAGTTCCTTACCTTGCTTCAAATTTCAAATGGGATGAGGAATATACTTTTTCTATTCATTATAATTTCAATTTTATCCTGCCGGCCGAATAGCTCCAATACGGGAACGGAAGTGGCACCCGAAGTAGAGGAATATTCGCTTATCGGAGGGAAAACGATGGGGACGACTTATTCGGTTAAATATGAAGGAGGAGAGCCTGAAGAAATTAATCGGGAATTAGATGATCTTTTTGCAACCATTAATAAGTCGGTTTCAACTTATGATCCTACATCGCTCATCTCAAAAATTAATTCGAATAAAAAAGAGTGGATTGATATCGGAATTACTGATGAGTTGAATAAGCATTTTGTGACCAATTTTCTGAAGGCCGGAGAAGTGTATAAGAAAACAAATGGTCTATTTGATCCAACAGTAATGCCTTTGGTGAATTATTGGGGGTTCGGATATACCGGGAAACAACCGATCACCCGTATAGATGAAAAACAAATTGCTACCATGATGGAATCCGTCGGAATGGATAAGGTGGATCTCATTACGGAAACAGATACCGGCTTTCAGCGGATCAGGAAAAAGAATGCTGCTCTGCAATTGGATTTCGGAGCTATCGCCAAAGGATATGCGGTAGATATGGCCGCCCGATTATTGGATGCCAAGGGCATTGGTAATTACCTAGTGGAAATAGGAGGAGAAGTAGTAACGAAAGGCCATAATCCCAATGGTAAACATTGGGTAATCGGTGTCAATACACCGGAAGAAGATGCTAAAATCAATGATTTCAAAGCATATGTCCTACTTTCCGGAAAAGGGATGGCTACATCAGGTAATTATCGGAATTTCTATGAGGTGGATGGGCAAAAATATTCACATACCATCAATCCCGAAACAGGATTTCCCGAAAGGAGTGAATTATTGAGTGCTACTATCATTGCTGATGATTGTATGACTGCCGATGCTTATGCGACGGCCTGTATGGTAGGTGGTTTGGAAAAAGCTATGTCTTGGATACAAAATGAGAATTCTTTGGATGGATATTTTATTTTTTCAGATAAAAGCGGAACTTTGCAAACCCGATATACGGAAGGATTTAAAAAATATCTGGACGAATAATCGGTTACCTGACCAATACCTTACCATATTTTAGTCCCTTAGGATAAGAAATAGGCACGATGTCTGTTATATATCCTGGATATAAGGGATTTTTGTAATATTTAATCAGTAATTAAATTCAAACAGATGTGTGGAATCGTAGCTGTATTCGAAATACGTCAGAACAGTGAAGACTTAAGGCAGCAGACATTGGAAATGTCCAAAAAACAACGTCACCGAGGGCCGGATTGGTCCGGTATTTTCTGTGGAGAAAATACTATTCTCGCTCATGAAAGATTATCCATCGTCGATCCCCAATCCGGTGGTCAACCCTTATATAGTAAGGATGGGAATCTTGTGTTAGCTGTAAATGGAGAAATTTATAATCATCAAGAGATTAGAAAGGAATTAGAAGATAAATATGAATTCCAAACGAAATCCGATTGTGAAGTTATCCTAGCACTCTATCAGGAAAAAGGGGTGGATTTTATTGAAGATCTAAACGGTATATTTGCTTTTGCTCTTTATGACAAAGCCAATGATACTTATCTAATTGCCCGTGATCACATGGGTATTATCCCTTTATATCAGGGATGGGACAAATCGGGGAATTACTATGTGGCTTCCGAGTTGAAAGCATTGGAAGGCGTTTGCAATAAAATCGAAGTATTCCTACCCGGTCATTATCGATACAGTAAGGACAATGGAATGAAACAGTGGTACATAAGGGACTGGTCGGATTATGAAAACGTAAAAGATAACGATGCCAGTATCAAGGAACTGAGAAAGGCATTGGAAGATGCGGTAGAACGCCAATTGATGTCCGATGTACCCTATGGTGTATTATTATCAGGAGGATTGGATTCATCGGTTATATCTGCGATAGCTAAAAAATTCGCCGGAAGGCGGGTGGAATCCAAAGGCCGTAAGGATGCCTGGTGGCCGCAATTACATTCCTTTTCGGTAGGATTGGAAGGTTCACCCGATTTGAAACATGCACGTGACGTAGCCGATTTTATCGGAACGGTACATCATGAAATCGTCTTTACGATTCAGGAAGGATTGGATGCCATAAGAGATGTGATATATCATTTGGAAACCTATGATGTAACGACTATCCGTGCGAGTACCCCCATGTATCTGATGGCTAGGGTCATCAAGTCGATGGGCGTGAAAATGGTTCTTTCCGGAGAAGGAGCCGATGAGATTTTCGGTGGTTATCTTTATTTCCATAAAGCACCCAACCCGGAGGAATTCCATAAGGAAACCGTAAGGAAATTGGATAAATTACATCTTTATGATTGTAATAGAGCCAATAAATCATTGGCCGCTTGGGGAGTCGAAGGTCGAGTACCCTTTTTGGACAAGGAGTTCATGGATGTGGCGATGCGTCTCAATCCCAAAGACAAGATGTGCAAGGATGGAATAGAAAAATGGATAGTGAGAAAAGCATTCGAAGATTATTTACCTGCAAGTGTGGCTTGGAGACAAAAAGAACAATTCTCCGACGGTGTAGGCTATAGTTGGATTGATACCTTGAAGGAAGTGGTCCAACAGGAAGTAACGGACGAAATGATGGAAAGATCGGCTTTCCGATTCCCTGTTAATCCACCATTGAATAAAGAGGAATACCATTACCGCACGATATTCGAAGAACATTTTCCTTCGGAATCGGCTGCTTCTTGTGTTCCTTCCGTTCCCTCTGTGGCATGTAGTACACCCATTGCACTGGAGTGGGATGAAGCATTCAAGAATATGAATGAACCTTCAGGTAGAGCTGTGAATGTTCATAATGAAAAATATGATTGATTATTGATTGAGCATCGGACAACGATGAAAGCATCCCCATTGTCTTATCGACTTTGGGGGTGTTTTTTATGGGCAATTTACTTATTGTTCGAAATAGCTAAAAGTCTTGCAGGATTACTCAGTAGGCAATGATGAGAAACACGATTGGAAAAGCATCGAATTTAAAAAATGAAGCAGAGTCAATGAGCGAGTTGGACTTCATCGATGAGTTTTATATAGCTGGATGGTTCGGGGCGTAAACGGTAATTATCCGTCATGTTAATGAACCTGACTATTCCGTTCGAATCCGTAATAACCAAAGTCGGATATACATTATCCGTACTGTATCCTAATACTTCCATTCCGAAGGGTGTACCATAAGCATTGAATAATCCCAATTCCTTACTGGCATTTAAATTTTCATCGATAAGGAATGTCGCCGGAATATCGAATTTTTTGGCTAGGGATTCCGTATGCTTGGCCGATTGGGGGCTAATGAATATCAATTTGGCTCCTTTTTCTTCGATCTGTTGATACTCTTTGGCCAGTTCTCTAATTTGAGCCATACAGAACGGACACCAATTTCCTCTATAAAATAATATGACGGCCGAAGAACCTTTGAATTGGGAAGTCGATACTTGATTGCCTTTAATATCTTTAAAGGAAACTTCCGGAAAGGGCTGTCCTTTTTTCAATAAGGATTGTTTCCTCTCTCCGAAACCGGAACCCCAATAGGTATATACCAACCAACCTAGAAAACCGAGTATTCCCAAAACCAGAGAAGGCCAATGCAATGATTGGAAATTAAAATAAAGGTTACCTGCCAGCCCGATGATCGTGGAAAGGGTCAGAACGGGGAGATGCTTGCTGGTTCTGGGGATGGGATTAAGGAAAATGAGGGCAAAATAGAAGAAAGCCGTACATAGTATGATCAGATTGCAAAATCCGGCTTCTATATGTACACGTTGGAAGATCTGGATAAGGGTATATATCACTCCTCCTACCACAAATGCCACAAATACACTGATGAAAATTGATTTCAACCTTTCCATAACGTCCTAATGTAATGCAAAAGTAAGAGAAATGGGATAAAAAGAGGTATAAATAGAAAATGGGTATCGGAAAATCCGATACCCATTCCATGAAATTTTAACCCATTATAGGGAATTAATAATTATTCTTCAAGCCTTTGGCCTTAGCTTTGCCTTTTTCTTTGGCTTTGTCCAATCCTTTTTTACTGGCATCTTTGGCTTTGTCAAGGCCTTTCTTTCCATTACCTTTAGAGTCGACTTCCTTTACCTTATCAACTCCTTTTTTGCCGGTACTCTTTACTTTATCAATTCCTTTTTTGCCGGATTCGATGGCTTTACCTTTTGAAGTACCACCTTTGATTTCCAACTCCTTAACATTTTTCAGGTCGCCTTTGGTTGGTCTTTCGGTAGAAACACCTCCTTTCAGGTCGCCTTTGGTTGGTCTTTCGGTAGAAACACCTCCTTTCAGGTCGTCTTTGGTTGGACGATCTAGAGAAGCATTCCCCTTTACATTGCCCTTTGTTTGTCCTTTCCCTTTGCCCGGACGTGGAGTTCCTTTCACCTTAACGAGTTCTGCTTTCTGTACGTTCATTTTGGATTCAAAAGCGGCTATTTGAGCTTCTTTTTTCTTAATGACATCCGCAGGCATGCTTCCTTTGGCCTTATGTTCAGCCAATTTAGCCTTGGCACGGATAATCTTAGCTTCCATACTGTTGACTTTCTTTTCTGTACTCACAGCTTTGCCATATGCATTCTTGCTGTTTTCAATTTGTTCGGCTTTAGTAGCCGTGTCAACAGCCTTAATTAAGGTTTGTGCACCTCCCTGTGCCATCAACTGTGTTCCTAGAAACAGTGTGGCGATTATGATTAATAAGTTCGACTTCATGATAAAAGTGTTTTTAGTTTTAATTAATTATTATCTTGGAATTACTCCAGACCATCCAGAATATCATCCAATTCGGCTTCCAGTTCATCCACCTTGTTTGCGATGGAATCCACTACAGCTTCATCTATTTGTGGTTCTGATTCCTGTGCCGTAGGGGCGTCTGCATTATCAGAGGAATCATTGTTACTGTTGTTTTCAGAGCCACTTGTACAGGCAATCATTCCTATTAAAAGGAATAATACACCCATCTTTAAAATTAACTTGTTCATTTCGTTTTGTTTTTGATTCAACAATTAGACGTCAAAATACATCAAACAGATATATTATTTGAATAATATTATGATTCATTAACAAAAATAAATGGTTGTTTTCTTGTAAGAAATGACAAAATATAATCGTGCATATATATGTGGATTAGGTTCATTTGTACCTTTAGTATAGTCACTTAGAAGCCGAAAACCGAATTCTTGGTAAAGGTGTTAGCAAGGTTCTTGTATTGTGTTTTGCCTATTATCTAAGCGTGTGATCAGATTTGGCTTTTGATGAGGGTTTTAGATCATTATGAAGCTGATTGAAGCACAAAAATGTGTGTTAGACCTATTTATTTTGAAACGAAAAGCAGTTTCGGAATGGACAAAGTTTACGCAAAGTGTTAAATCGGAACACGCTCTGAAATTGGCATTAACAATATTTATAGCGTGAGAACTTTATACAATTTATTCTTTCTGACCATATTCCATCTTTCAATTATGGCCCAATCGCCCCCGCCTGATTTGAATGGGGAACCACTTCGGCAATGGATGAGGACGGTTATGTATGACGACCATTTTATGCTGTTGGGCTATACTGAGGCAAGATTGAAGATGTATAATTATATAGACAATAAGGAAGGGGTCTTGACCGGTGTGTATTCCGGCTATACTACATCTGTTCCTTACGGAGGAACAATCACCAATCCTACTCCTATTAATTGTGAACATACGGTTCCCCAGAGTTTTTTCGGAGCAGAAGAGCCTATGAAATCGGATGTCCATCACCTTTTTCCTACTTATTCCAATTGGAACAGTACTCGGGGAAATAATCCTTATGGTGAAATTGATGACAATCTTACTTCTAAATGGATGTATCTGGATGCTGAACAGACATATGTTCCTTCATCAGGGATTGATGATTATTCGGAATATGGATACCCGTATTTTGAACCTCGTGAGGATCATAAAGGGAATGTGGCTCGGGCCATTTTCTATTTTTATACCATGTATCCGACGCAGGCGGGTGATATCGGACAAATAGGAGATGTCAATACTTTTTATCAATGGCATTTGGCCGATCCCGTAGATACTGATGAAAGCTTCAGGAATGACGATATCGAATTTTATCAGGGTAACCGGAATCCATATGTCGATTTTCCGGATGTTGCAAAAAGAGCTTGGGGCTTAATGCCGCAGGCGGGTATTCCGGATGGCCAGACCCAGTTGACGATAACACCCGGAAACATGCACTTACAATTGGATTGGACGGATGTGGCGAGTGAAAATGGATATAGGATTTACAGATCCACGGATAATGTGGAATTTGATTTGTTAGTTACCCTTGGTGCTGACATGAATCTATATTTTGATTATAATATCATTGCTGATGTCCCTTATTTTTATTACGTCGTTCCTTATAATACATCAGGTACTGGCTCAAGTAGTTCCATCGAAAATGATGTATTTGCTACAATTCCGGTTACGGTAACGGCTTCTGACTTACTATTTTCAGAATATATAGAAGGAAGTTCATACAATAAAGCCTTGGAAATAACCAACTTTACAGGAGAGGACATTGATTTGTCCGATTATGAGTTAAAAAGGCAAACCAATGGTGCGGGATTGTGGTCTTCTCCTTTGCCTCTGAATGGAATATTGGAGGATGGTGCTGTCTGGGTAGTGTCACATAGTTCTGCGGATTCGGATATTCATTCTGTTTCGGATATGATTACGGGAAGTTCTGTTGTCTCATTCAATGGAAATGATCCTATCGGCCTGTTCAAAAATGGGATACTCATAGATATTATCGGAAATTTTGATGCAGGTTCTAATTATTTTGCTTCGGATGTAACGATGGTTCGAAAAGCAGGTGTATCGACCCCCCGGACTGATTATACTATAGCAGAATGGGATGTTTATCCTACTAATACCTCTTCTTATTTGGGAAGCCATACCTTCGATCCTAATGGAGGGGGGACAATTGAAATTGTAGTTTGTAATGCTCCTACAGGAATTGTTGTTTCTAATCTTACAATGACAACTGCGGATATTTCGTGGAATCCTGCTACCGATATCCATGAAATACAATATCGGGTAATAGGATCCCAACAATGGTTGAATTCAACAGCAGCGATACCTTCTGTGAATTTAACGAATCTCTTGCCGGGTACTACATATGAATTCCGTGTAAGAACGGTATGTCCCTCCGGAATGAAATCCGAATATTCTTCGATTCTTACCTTCGATACGGAAATCCGGTTGGGTGAGACAGCGTACTGTGATATACAAGGAGAAGGAGAACTATGGATAGAAAGGATAACTTTGAATGATTTCAAACATACCTCTGGCAATGATGGGGGCTATGGCAACCATACGAACCAGCATATTAATTTAGAGATTGGTGAGAGCGGAATAATCATCATTACTTCTGCCGGAACCGGAAAGGAAGTCGATCTGAAATATGTCGTGTGGGTAGATTGGAATCAGGATGGTGATTTTATGGATCATGGAGAAGAATTCAACCCTTCTTCTGAATCGAAACCTGATTTGGTATTATATAATAACTTATTGGATAAGAACCTGTTCTTTCCATCATTGAATAAAGGGGATTCGAGTAGGGAGGTTAATAAGAAATATGAAATAACTGTCCCTTCATACGCCCTTATTGGGAAAACAAGGATGAGGATTGCAATAAAAAAGGATGAACCTGCACATGTTTGTGAAATGGGATTCATAGGAGAAGCTGAAGATTATTCTTTAGTGGTAATGGGTACTTCTCCCAGATTGTCTAGTGCAAACTCTTTTCCTTCTTCCCAAATGGAATTTTCTATTTTTCCCAATCCCGCATCAGACTTTATTCAAGTGGAAATGCCGGACGGTATAGATGATAGGAAAGAGATCTCCGTCGTGAATGCCGCAGGAAAAACCATACTTCATGAAATTACAAGTAGGAATCAAAAAACATATGATGTTAGAGATTGGATAAAAGGAATATATTTTATCAGATATGTAAATGGCGAGAAAATATTGAATTGTCCTATCATCATTCGATAATAATTGATTTTGAACTGGCTTTGGATTAAATCCACAACTTTCCCGTATATTAACCGAATGTCGGCCGTTCTTGACGGTCGGCTTTTTTTCTTTAACTTTGTTGCTCCAAAATTAGAATAAGAGTATGTTTAAAATTTGGTCTTTATGTCGAGAAACATCAATTTATTGCTTAATGAAGG
>JAHDFN010000064.1 GCA_020628145.1 Saprospiraceae bacterium
TCCACAATAAAGGAATAAGTGTGAACTTAGTTTTCATTGAAATTTTTTTTTGAAGAAATAAAAAAGTTAGCAGTGTAAAAGTAGTGAATAGGATGGATTAAATTGTAATTTTTTTAATGAAGTTGTTTAAAAAGTGGTTGGTAATAGCGATTGTAATCGCTTGATTTCTAAGTCGAAGCTGATTTTGAGTTTCGTAGCCAAAGCTACGGGACGAAAAATAGCTGAAGAATTTAGGAGTCAATGGTTTGCAATCGAATTATTGAATCATTTTTAAACAACTTCAATAACAATAGGATCAGGGATCTTACATGCCTAGAGAAAAAGTAATGTTAATGACATTTGAATGGGCAAAATAGTTAACCTCATGACATATGTCTCTTTGAAGACAAAACAAAGGGTGACTGGTATATATTTTTAGACCTATAATTATCATTGTGCTTTAATGAGGTTGATTTTTATATTGTTAACAATCAGTGTTTTGTGTCTTGGATGCCCTAGAGGAGTAAATGCCCAAACCTGCTGTTCAGGTGGCGTCCCTTTGTCCGGGAATGTAGGTTTTCCTTCAGGTGATAAGGGGCTTTTCCAAGTTCAATTGGATTATGACGATAATGTATTGAAAACACTGAAATCCGGTAACGACCATTTGGATGATGATGCTCGAACCAGACATACTCGATCCATCCTTTTTCAAACAGGTTATACCTTTGCGAACAAACTTTCCCTTGATGTTTTAGCATCGTATGTATGGCAGGAAAGAAAAATCGTCCAAGGAACAACAAGGGATGTTACCCGCACGGCAGGTCTTGGAGATTTGACGGTTTTGTTGAAGTACAAGTGGCTTTCATTGGGACAACCCGAACATACTTCCATCACCTCTGCGGTAGGAGTTAAAATGCCTACGGGGTCTTCTGATTTGATAAGGAGTAATGGCTTAAGTGTAAATGCCGATTTACAACCCGGTAGTGGTGCATGGGATGGTGTTTTTTGGACCCGAATAGTACATGGCTTAGCAAAACGCCCCTCAATGAATATGTCATCGACCATGATATTTGTATTGAAGGGAAAGAACAAAGACTATTTGGATGTTTTTACTTATCGATTCGGAAATGAAATCCAATGGCATATTGGAATAGCCGACCGTTTATTTTTGGGAAAAATGATATTTGATCCGAGTATTCAGCTCAGATATAGGAGGGCATTTAGGGATAGACAGGACGGATTCGAAATTGAAAGTACCGGAGGGGATTGGATCATGCTGAATTGGGATAACCGTTTTTGGATAAATAATCAATTGGCATTACATGGAGGGATAGAGTTTCCCATATACGGCCGTGTCAACGGAACCCAACTCAGTCCTACTTATAGATTGAACTTTGGAATCTATCTCCAGTTGAATGTCCTTAAAAATAAAAACCAAGGAATTGAATTTTAAAATGAAGAATTCTTCAATATCAAAATTGTAAAAAGATGAGGTATATGATTATATGGATTGTGTTTTTTATCGCAGGTATTTCTTGTGCTGACTCGGACCCTTTGGCAGGATCGCAGGGTGGAGGGAGCAATAGTAATGAATGGTTGATTCCACAGAACGAAGTTCGTGATGGTGGCCCCGGAAAAGACGGTATTCCGTCATTAACGACCCCTTCCTTTGTGGATAATGCTACCGCAGATGCCTTTATGCTTGATAATGATCTGATCCTGGCGGTTAAGGTGGGTAGTGAAGTAAGAGGATATCCCCATCCTATCCTGGATTGGCATGAGATCGTCAATGATGTAATGGGGGATAACAAATTTGCAGTAACCTATTGCCCGCTAACCGGAACGGGTATCGGATGGAATCGTGTAGTGAATGGTGAAGAAACGACTTTTGGCGTATCCGGTTTACTTTATAATACCAACTTAATCCCATATGATCGCAAAACGGATAGTAATTGGTCGCAAATGAGAAACGAATGTGTAAATGGTGAATTAATGGGCGATGATGCGGATTTGGTTCATATGGTAGAAATGAGTTGGTCAACTTGGAAATACAGGCTTCGATCGTTCATATGGAAGTTATCCTTATGGTGATTATAAGACGAATCATAATTATTTGGTTTTTTCCATTTCACCTGATGATTCCAGATTGCCCCGAAAAGAAAGAGTCCTGGGGGTAATTGAAAATGGAGAGGCAAAGGTGTATCGGTTTCAAGAATTTTCAAATGGCACCCGTATTCTTTCGGATGAATACAAAGGGAAGGAAATAGTTGTGATGGGTAATCGGAATGAGAATTTCCTAGCGGCTTTCAGTAGGAGATTCGAAGATGGTACTTTGGCTCAAGGGTTGACGCCTTCTGACACTTCTCCTACCATCATTATGGAAGATGGAGAGGGAAATAAATTCGACTTGTTCGGAGAAGTCATTGAAGGCCCCCGGATGGGACAGAAGTTGAATAATTTGGATGCTTACATCGGGTACTGGTTGGCTTGGGGTTCTTTTTATCCCAATGCCGAAATCTATGATGAATAGCTTGAAAAGGGTTTAGGGTGTTTTATTTCTTGGGGCTGTCTGTGTTTTCGGTGGTTTCGTTTTTTTTCATCGCCTTCTTATCATTGCCTTTGTATATGTTGATGGTCTATCTGATGAAATCCAATGGAATAATGGAGGCGGAACCAAGGACTGTTCATGTCATCGGGCAGAAAATCCTAGTTTATACGCTTGTACTCACTTTGGCATTCCAGGGGATGGGATTGAAGGAATTATGGAAAAGAAGAGTACCTTTGTGGCAGAATTCATGATGAAATAGAATGGCTAAATTATCCATAGACCTCAAGGCAGGAAAAGTAAAGAAGCAGAGTAATATGATTGTCGGCATAGACTTGGGTACGACCCATAGTCTAGTGGCCTATATCAAAGATGGAACTCCTCTGGCAGTCAAGGGAAGACAACATAAGAATACGCTTGTTCCTTCCATTGTCCATTTTGATGAATACAATAAGATAGTAGTAGGGGATAAGGCTAGGGAGAAACTCATTTCCCATCCCGAAAGGACGATCTATTCCGTGAAGCGACTTATGGGGAAATCTTTCAACGATATCCGAGGGATCAAGGAACATTTGGGATATGAGATCATTGATGAAGATGAAGAAAGATTGGTTAAGGTCAAGGTAGGAAACCGGTTTTATACTCCTGTGGAATTATCATCTGAAATCTTAAAGGAACTGAAGGAAAGAATGGAGAAGGAGTTGGATGCTGTCGTTTCCAAAGCAGTGATTACCGTTCCTGCATATTTCAATGATACCCAACGACAGGCCACCCGTGATGCCGGCAAATTGGCAGGTTTGGATGTGTTGAGGATCGTTAACGAACCTACTGCGGCCAGTTTGGCTTATGGTGTGGGATTGGATAAGGAATTGGAAGAAACCGTTGCCGTTTATGATTTGGGAGGAGGGACATTCGATATATCCATATTGGAAATCCGTGATGGTATTTTCGAAGTACTTTCTACACATGGGGATACTTTTTTGGGAGGAGATGATTTTGATAGAGCCATAATGGAATATTGGATCAAGGAATATGAGCTGGAAAATAAAGGCCGTAACTTTATTTCGGCACTTCGTCTGTTGGCTGAGGAAGCGAAGAAATCGTTTTCTACTTCATCCCATTTCAAGGGAGGAATCGCCGGTGATACCTTCGAACTGGAAAAATCGGTATTTGAAGGATTGGTAGAGCCTATTGTGGAAAGGACTTTGGATTCTTGTAAAAAAGCATTGGCAGATGCGGAATTGAAAACCGATGATATCAATAAGGTGATTTTGGTGGGTGGTTCAACCCGGACCGATCTGGTTAAGCAGCAGGTTGCTGCGTTTTTTGGCCAACCTGTTTATGATGACTTGAATCCGGATGAAGTAGTGGCTTTGGGTGCTGCAGTGCAGGCAGATGTCCTTGCCGGAAACCAAAAGGACGTCCTTTTATTGGACGTAACTCCGCTATCCTTAGGAATCGAAACAGTGGGGGGGCTGATGGATGTCATCATACCTCGTAATTCAAAAGTCCCGTCAAGAGCCGGAAGGAACTATACTACTTCTGTTGATGGGCAGACGAACCTGAAGGTTTCTGTTTTTCAGGGGGAAAGGGATTTGGTCAAGGATAATCGAAAACTGGGAGAATTCATTCTAAAGGGTATTCCACCCATGCCGGCGGGTATTCCTAAAATCGTCATTCATTTCATTATTGATGCAGATGGGATCCTGAAAGTAAAGGCAATGGAGGAACGTTCCGGTGTCCGGGCAGAGGTGGAAATTCGTTCGCAATATGGAATCAGTGAGGAAGAAATGGCATTGATGTTATTGGAGTCGCTGAAGAATGCAGCGTCGGATATGAAAGCGAAGGCATTGCTGGAAGCGAAGATAGAAGCGAAGACCATCCTGCTTTCAGCAGATAAATTCATGAAATTAAACGTAGCGATTCTTACAGGGGAAGAAATGCTGAAAACCCGTTCTCTGACGGATGCATTGGCAAAGACCGTAGAAGGAGATGACAAGGATGCAATAGAAAACGCTATGCATGAGTTGAATACCTATACACAACCATTGGCCCACCGTGCGATGGATCATACGATTTCTTCAGCGATGAAGGGAAAGAAGATTTAGAGGCTCGACCAGAACATGAGGAATAGAATCCCCAACATTATAATCGTTATCACGATGACGGTTGTGAATACCTTACGTGCATCCTTTTTATTTTTTGCTTCTATTCTCTGTTTCCTTTTTGATTTAGCCATTCTTGAATTGATTTGATGATTTTCCGATGGATTAAGATATGAATCAATTTCGGAATATAAAAAATCGAAAAGGAAATTATTTGCCCCTGATCCGGTTAATGCCGGTCTTGGCTTTTCCGTGGAGGCTGGATTTGTACTTGTCGGGATTCATACTGAGGCATTTATTGTAATAAACCCGGGCACCCGGATAATCCGCTTGTATTTCCTTGATGATACCCGCCTGGAGTGCGGCATTGCAGATGAAATAATAGTTGGCTCTATTGCCTTTTTCAATCGTAATATTGAATTCCCTGATAGCATCGGTATATTGGAAACGGGCTTGTTGTATTCTTCCCTTACGGTAATGGTATTCCAATAAATCCTTTTCATTGAGAGTGGAAGGATCGAGGCTTTCAAGTGTAGTATAGGCTTCGTAGGCAAACCCCCCATCGAATTGCAAGCGGGCTTTGGTCAGGACAGGGTGGGGGACGATACCGCTTTCTGCTGCTTTCAGAGCCTTTTTATCCGGATCGATGGATGCTTTCCCTTTTGTCTTGACCATTTCCATATAATCATGATAGCCGGTTTCATTTCCATTAATCAGTTCCTGCCAAGCCAAGAGTTGATAGCTTTCCTTGATATAATTCCTTCCGCCGAAACGGTTGACGTAATTCTTGAAATGTGTAGCGGCGTCGGGATCCATCCGATAGAGTTTGCATAATCCTTTCATGTATTCCAGATAATGGAATGGATGGTATTCTGATGATCGGGGGGCCATGTCAAGTAAAGAAAGGGCTTCGTCGGTCTTGCCGGTGTGTAAAGCTACGCTTGCCTGGGCAAAACTGATTAGTGGGTTGGTCCTGGGATCCAGATTGCTATTTCTGATGATGTTCCAAGCTTCATCACCGGCATTTCCGACATGTAGAACCATTAGCGAATACATGATGATGTTTTCTTCTTCAAAGATAAAATCATGGTTTTCGGCATATTTGACGACTTCTTCTATCTCCTCCCGTCCTTGTTCTATTGTTCCGCTCATGCCGGCGAGTTTGGCTACCCATTTGAAGTTGGGGGGGATGGAACCGATGAGGGAGTGAAGAATACCTAAGCTTTTCTTATTGGCTACGAAATCAGGGAATTTCTTGTCGTTCCTCTCTAGGAAGATATAGGCTTTCCTAACTTCAAAAGCGGCAGTACGGTATTCTTCGAACTTAGCCCGTGCCACGGCCCATTGTAATCTGATTTCTGCTTGGGTATAAAGATGGAATGGTGAATTGGAGTCACCTGATTTGAGTTTATCCAATCTGAATTCCTTGTTCTTTTCCAATCTTTGGAATTCCTCATAATCCTCATCCAAATAGATTTTAAGAAAGTCGATATAGTTCTCTACGTAATAAACCAAGACGTTTTCCGGTTCTTCTGTTTTTATCTCGGCAGTCAAAGCGGATGCTTCTTTGAAACGAAGGCTGATGGCTTTCTTATAGGCATCTTCCAATTTGGGAGAAAACTCATAATAATTGTCGGCTTTCACCGAAAAGGCGGATAGTAATAAAACAGCCATTATGGATAGGGAAAAGATACGATTCATAAATACTTTTTCAATATCGATTGAACGTATAAGATAATGAGTTTGTGAACAAAAAAATAAAGCCTTGAAAGCTTTAACTCAACTTTCAAGGCTTTTAACAGACTGGTAACGGGAGTAAGAATTAGACTTCTTCTTCCTGCTCTACTTTTGGTTTCTTACCTACTATTTGGATATTGTCATCGACAAGCACCCTTCCACAATGTTCACAAGCTTGTATTTTTTTACGTTGATTGATTTCCAATTGGATTTGAGGAGGAATCTTGTTGAAACATCCTCCACAGGAATCCCTTTCAACCGTAACTACAGCCAATCCGTTTCTATAATTACTTCGGATCCTATCATAGGATTTCAAAAGACGATCTTCGATTTTCTTTCTGGCTCTTTCTGTTTTCTTTTTGAGTTTCTCCTCTGTTTTCTCGGTCTTTTCGATGATTTTCTCCAACTCGACCTTTTTGTCTTCCAATTCCTTTGTTTTGGATTCCAGCCTTTCCTGGGTATTCTCTTTGCTACTTGCTTTTACGGCTATGTTGCTACGGTTTTCACCAATACGTTTTTCATACAGGCGAATATCCAGTTTTTGCAATTCCAACTCTTTGGTCAAGGCTTCGTATTCACGGTTGTTCTTTACATTGTTCAACTGGCTATTGTACCTTTCTACCAATGCTTCGGATTCCTTGATACTGCTCTCTAGACCTCGGATATCCTTTTCAAGGGATTCGATGGACTCTGTAAGATTGTTGGAACGGGTTTCCAATCCTACAATCTCATCCTCCAAGTCCTTTACTTCCATAGGGAGTTCTCCTTTTAGGATTTCGATTTCATCCAATTTGGAGTCAATAAGTTGCAACTCAAATAAACCTTTGAGTTTTTCAGGTATCGTCAATTCTTTCTTCGCCATATTATCAGAGATAATTTACAGGATTCGTATTGATGTTAGTTTTTAAGACTGCAAAGGTACTAAATTTCTTGGTTAGAAACCCATAGATGAGGTCAATTGTATATTGCTCTGTTTCATAATGTCCTATATCGGCAATGACAATTCGTTTGTCAGCATCGAAAAACTCGTGATATTTGTAGTCTGCGGTGATAAACATGTCCGCATTTTGAGCAATGGCCGCATTCAATAAGAACCCTCCCGAACCACCACAGACGGCAATTCTACAAACTTTCTTTTTGAGGATGTCCGTGTGTTTTACACATCCTGTCTTCATGGTTTGTTTTAGGGATTTGAGAAACTTTAGGGTATTGGTTTTCTTATCGAGTTCGCCAATCATTCCCGAACCGACGGATGGATCTTTGGCCTGCAAATCTATGATGTCGAAATTGTAATCTTCTCCTATAAGGGAATCCTTTAAGGCAGAGGTAATACAAGATTGCTTATCGTAAGGGAAAAGGAATTCCAATTTGATTTTCGGAAGTGTATTGTTATTTTTCGATAATGCACCTAGCGAAGCGAAACTGACATTCTGCCTATTCCCATCCAAACCCGCTCCTACTTTGAACAAGGCATCCTTGACCTTGTCTCCGCAATTGGGAGGGATGTAGGTTGTTAATTTACGGATGACCTTTTTAGGGGACAGGATCCTCGGATTGTTCAGACCTATCTTTTGGGCAATTTTAAGATTGACACCTGCCTGTACATTGTCTAGGTTGGTATGAATGGCATAAATTGCGATGTCGTTCTTGATGGCTTTCATAACCGTCCTTTCGACATAGTTTTTACCGTTGAACCGTTTTAGCCCCCTGAAAACGATGGGGTGGTGGGCAATGACGAGATTACATTTGTTTCGAATGGCTTCATCTATGACTTCCTCTATCGAATCCAGGCAGATGATTACACCTGTGATTTCCGTATTCGGGTTTCCTACGATTAAGCCTGAATTGTCATAACTCTCCTGGAATGAAGAAGGAGCGATAGACTCCAGATAATTGGTAACATCCTTGATTTTCATGTTCTGATTTGCTAGTAATTCTGCTGTTATGAATAAATTAAGTTATTTATCCATATGAAACAACAAAAATAATGCAAGGATTCCATTCTCAGGGAAAAATATTGGGGTTAACCCCTGTTTGAGGGGAGGTTTGTTTCCTGTATGTCCAAGTGGAATTTGGATTGGTTCCTAATGGTTCTGATGTGCTCTTGAGGAACATAAGAAGTGATTATGGGCAGCCCCGGGCCGTCTGTCCATTCCAAGTGTTTGAGCTGTGGGAAACAGGTAGAGTGTGCCAAACGGGAAAGGAAACCCTGATGGTCATATCCTGCCTGAAGGGAAAGGAATTCCAATGGATGGGAGTCCCGTTGAAAGAAATTAGGAGAAGGAGCAGAAGGTAGGATAAGGGATTTCAGATTAGGCATCTTGTCCAATATCCTTCCTGCTGCTCCATTCTCATCATAAAAATCATCATAGCTTACCATGGTGATATTATGATGGAGTGGTGAAGTTTGTTCCACCTCGAATTCGACGAGGTTGAAAAATTGAGTGTCAGGATCTTTCAGCATTTCCGAAAGATCAAATAGTCTTGTTCCGTTTGTCCCCATGTCCGGCCCTTTGATTTCTATAGAAGAAATATAGGGTGCGAACGCCGAAGAATTGATAAGGTTGAAAAACTGATGTTGCCATGTTTCCTCGTGTGGAAATATATAGGCATATATTCTAATGAGATTATCATTTTCCAGCCGCCGCTTCACTATCGAATGCGGGGTTGTTATCGAGATAGGCTATACCTACAAATAATTGTTTTATTAGAGTGTGGGGGGGCAGTTGTTTCCTAAACATCTCGGTGTATTTAAGATAGGTAGCCATCTGCCTTGTTTATTAAAGTAATTGGTTAACTTGATAAATCGAAATTAATAGTTACATTTCAATTGGACAAATATTGTGACATGTTTTTTCGCTTTTTTTTGTAGAAATCAATTCTTTTGATATGATGTGTTTTTTTAATGTTAAAAAAATGAATGTCACAAGGTTCTTTGATTTTTAAATTTTATTATCTTTTTCAATGTATTGATTTACAATTATTTATTGTTTTTATTGTGGGTTGGAAAGTAAGGTTGAGTGTTTGGTTTTTTATTTTGGTGATATGAAAACAGGATCACGAAAAAGAGAATTTTTGCTATTCTATATGTAACAATTTTTTTTGAAGAAAATACATTCTTTTCAAGAAATGGATATATGAAAAACAACTAGAGATGCTCGACTTTGTTTATGAAAAAAGAATATCAGTGGCATTTGAAATAATCAAAGGGTTCTAGGCAATCATTGCATTTAAATAAGGATTTACAAGCAGTTGAACCGAATTGGCTGATCATTTGGGTATTATTCGAATTACAAATAGGGCATTTTACCAGTTTTTCCTCTCCGAGCAGCGATAATTTATCGGTTGTTTTTCCAACAGGGGGAGCAATGCCGAATGCCTTGAGTTTCTGTTTTCCTTCTTCACTCATCCAATCCGTAGTCCAGGCAGGTGAAAGAACCGAAATGATTTCGGATTCAATTCCGTTTTCCTGTAATACGGCTTTAATATTGACTTCAATCATATCCATCGCCGGGCAACCCGTATATGTGGGGGTGATGGTTACCACCGCTTTTCCATTTTCAATTTCGACATTCCTAACGATACCTAAATCAATAATGGAAAGTGCCGGAACTTCAGGATCGGGAACCTGTTCCAGTAAGTCGTAAATATTTTTCTGATTCAAGATAGCATCCATTATTTGTCTCTTTATCTTACTTTCCGGTTCTATGTGTTTATTATGATATGAAGTCGTTAAAGATACTTCAATTTTAGTATAAAAGTATGTTTACCATCGATGGATTTTTCCCGAAAAAAACTTACATTCACTTCCAATTACCATAAGTACGATTATTCTTAGAATAGAAATTAGATGGATACCTTAGAGGCATTGAAGCGGATTATCAAACGGGAAAGGGATGCCCGGAAACAAGCCGAACAAATCATTGAAGAAAAATCCAGGGAATTATTTGTAGTGAACAATCAACTCAAAGAATTGAATGCTTCTTTGGAAGATCAGGTCAATACCCGTACAGTGGAATTGAAAAAGAAGATTGTAGAGCTGAATAACTCGAATAAATACAAAAGTGAATTCTTGGCCAATATGTCCCATGAATTGAGGACTCCACTGAATAGTATTCTCATCCTGGCACGGATGTTAAGAGATAACACGGAAAACAATTTTACGCCCAAACAAAAGGAATATGCCAGTGTGATCCTCGATTCAGGAAAGGATCTCCTTTCTCTTATCAACGATATTCTCGATCTGGCCAAAATAGAAGCCGGGCGGGTGGAATTGCTGATAGAAGGGATATCCATATTGGAAATCAAGAAGGATCTCTCAACGATGTTCGATAATATCAGTAGGGAAAAGAAGGTGGATTTCGAAATCAGCCTATCGCCCCGATTCCCTGCGGTTATAAAGACCGATAAGACAAAACTGCTTCAAGTCCTTCGGAATCTTTTATCCAATGCGTTTAAATTTACCGATTCAGGAGGAAGGATAAGCCTAGCCATTGAAGACATGGGTGATATGGTTTCCTACACGGTGAAGGATACAGGTATAGGAATAGAGCAGAATAAATTGGGTTTGGTTTTTGAGGCCTTCCGACAAGCAGATGGATCGACAAGTAGGCGTTTTGGAGGTACAGGCTTGGGGTTAAGTATTTGTAGGGAATTGGTCGCTCTGATGAATGGACACATATCGGTAGAAAGCCAATTAGGAACAGGATCCGTTTTTCAAGTACGCCTACCGATGAATCCGGACAATGTGGAAGTCACGCCGCTGGATGATCTTTTCGGAATGAGTACGAATACGACCCAACTATTAGAGCAAATCAAGGATGTCAATGTAAGTTCCGATAATGATAAACAACCGATACTGATTATTGAAGACGATGAGAGATTTGTCGGTATATTACAGGATTATGCAAAAGAAAAAGGCTTTAATGTAGTCGTTGCATCACAAGGGGATACGGGTTTGTATTTTGCTAAGAAATTCAAACCGTTGGCCATCCTGTTGGATATACAATTGCCCATTATGAATGGATGGGAAGTCCTCAAGGAATTGAAAACGGATTCGGAACTGGCCAACATTCCGGTTCATATCTTCTCTATTGTTGACAAACCGAAATTAGGGATAAGCATGGGGGCCGATACCTATAATATCAAACCGGTCAATATACAGGATTTGGAAGATACGTTTGCCAAGATATTGGAAAAACGGAACCTTCAGGGAAAGGAATGTATGATCCTCGGGAAAAACTCCAAAATATTCCCTATTTATTATCAAGCCTTCCAAGAACATTTCAGCAATGTACGTTTTGCATCGGATTATAAAGTTGCTTTGGATATTATTAGGGATAATGATTTCGGAGCATTGATCATCATAGATAATGATTTGAATGGGATGGGGTTTGATGAATTTGCCGGAGCGTTGGCCGACATCCATCGGAATAAATCGGAAAAGTTGAAAATCTACATGCCCCCGAAAAAGTCAAAAGTGTTACATGAATTATCCGATGATCAATATTTGGATTTCATATCGGATGAAAAAACATTGAAAAAGGACTTCGGTATCGAATTGGCAAAATCATTTGAAGAAAAAAAAGGAACGGCGACCATTGAAAATATGGAATTTCTCAAGGGCTGCAAAATCCTTCTTGTCGAGGATGAAATGAGGAACGTGTTTGTGTTAGACAGTCTTCTCGAACCAAGCGGGGCGATCATTACAATTGCCAATAATGGCCGCGAGGCTTTGGATGAATTGGAAAAAAACAATGATTTTGATTTGATCCTAATGGATATCATGATGCCTGTGATGAATGGTTTCGAAGCAATGAGGCTTATTCGTGAAAATCAGGCCATGTCCCATCTGAAAATCATCGCAGTTACAGCCAAAGCCATGACCGGAGATGCTGAAAAATGCTTGGAAGCCGGAGCCGATGCTTATGTCTCCAAGCCCATTGATATAGATGAGTTGTATGTAACCATGGGAAAATTGATTTCATAACAACTTCAACCAATAGAAAACGAAATGGATTTTAAACCTGAGGATATATCTGAACCTTTCAAAATTCTACTTGTCGATGACAAACAGCCGAACCTATTGGCATTGGAAGCACTATTGGCGGAGAAGAACCGTGTATTCTATTGGGCAGGATCGGGAGAAGAAGCATTAGGGCTGGCATATAGACATGAATTCGCACTGATTTTGTTGGATGTCCAAATGCCGGATATGGATGGCTTCGAATTGGCGAACATCCTCAAGTCGAGTAACCGAACCAAATATGTCCCTATTATTTTCGTTACCGCATACCGGTTTGATGAGGGGGATATCCTTCAGGGTTATACCGAAGGAGCAGTCGATTATTTGTTTAAGCCATTGAATCCGCAGATTACCCAATCCAAGGTCAAAACCCTATTGGATTTGTATGCCCAAAGAAAACATATTGAAAAAATGAATCTTGAATTGGATGAAAAGAACAAAATGCTCAAATCTTCCAATATCGCTTTAGAGGAACTGGCGAATATCGTTTCACATGATTTGAAGGAACCGCTCCGAACCATTTCCAGTTTTTTGGAACTACTCCATAAAAGAAACAAGGACAAGCTGGATGATAGCAGCCTTGAATTCATCAATCTATGTAGGGGGAGTGCTGCCCGATTGGATAAACTTATCAAATCACTCAGGGCATATGCTAGTGTAGGGTATCGTGATGTGGATCGGCAATTGGTGAACCTTAACGAGGTGGTAGGTAATGTCGAAGATTTGTTGAAGACCAAGATCATGGAAAAAAAAGCGGAAATCATTATCAAAAATGAATTACCGACGGTACTGGTCAATGAAATCCAATACAATCAATTATTCCAGAACCTAATCGACAATGCACTCAAATACCAACCTGAAAACAACCTTCCCGTCATAGAGATTTCAAGCAAGGCCTATGGTGATGGATTCTGGAATATTTCCATTCGTGACAATGGGATAGGTGTGAGTGAGCAATTCAGGGAAAAGGTTTTTGATCTTTTTCAAAAATTCCACCCTTCCGGCGAATACGAAGGTACAGGTGTCGGTTTAGCTATCTGTAAAAGGATAGTTGAAAAAAACGGTGGCAGTATCAACATCTCTTCCGAAGAAGGCGTAGGGACGGTTTTCGAGTTTTCTGTTCCGAAAGTAGAAGGACCTTAATATTCCGCCATTACTTTCTTCTTTAATTTCCGCTTGTATTCTTCCTGTGCCCATTCCCTATAATTCTTGGTACTCTTACAAATACAGTAACAATACCGCCTTACCCTATCATGGATGTCATCATCCAAGAGCCGTAGTTTAGTAAGGGCGGTGATCAGGTCGTCACTGTTTTCAATTACCATTTCAGCATGTTGGTCAATGGCTCTATCCAAAACGGTAAAAGAGCGGAGTCCTTCCCTTTTTACTTTTTCATTTTCCTCATCGATATCAAATCCTACGTTTTCTGTTTTTTTGAATTCTTCTCTTAGTTCATCCGGCATTTTATATTTGAAATTCCTTTCAATTTCCTCATCCGTAATCAGATTCTCAAGGAACATATTCGGGTTTTTGAAAATCCTTTGCCAATCCACTCCGTTTTCCCAAAGGCCGAAACGGGCAGCGTTGTTTCCAAGGTCGATGATATCGAAATTCTTGGTGTCATTGAAAACACGAGACCCCCTTCCCACCATTTGAAAATAAAGACTCAAAGAACGGGTTGCCCGGTTGAGGATAATGGTTTCAATCGAAGGCTCATCAAAACCGGTTGTCAGGATACTGACCGAAGTGAGAATGGCACCGGGTGTGTTTTTAAACCATTTGAGGATTTCCCGCCGCTCCTTTTTATTGGCCGTATTATCCAAATGGCGGACTTTATATCCTACATAATTGAAAGTTTCATATACATGCTTGGATGTCAGGATACCATTGTTGAAAATCAGGGTCTTCTTTCCCTTGGCCCGCTGTTCGTATGCATAAAGCAATTTGTTTTGCATCCTTGAAGAGGAATAAAGGACTTCGGAAGATTTTACAGTATAATCCCCATTGATACCCAATTTCAATGAACCGAGTCTTACATCATAACTGTAAGTTGTCGCTTTAGCCAAGAAACCGTTTTTAACAAGGAAGGAAATCGTCCGACCAACGATGAGTTCGTTGTAGATTTCATGCATAGGTAGCTTGATATTCGAACTCAGGGGTGTTGCCGTAACACCGAGGATAAAACAATTCTTGAAGAATTTGAATAACTTTCGGAACGAATTATAATGTGCCTCATCGACAATGACCAATGCTACATTCGGAAAGGAAACCACTTCATCGTTGAGACGGTTGTTCAGGGTTTCAACCATTGCTACAAAACAGTCATATTGATTCTGATCCGGCAATTCCTTGACTTTGCTATCTATGATTTTGTTTTTGACATTGAATTCTGTCAGCATTCTTGAGGTTTGTCCACAAAGTTCTATCCTGTGGGTGAGGATAAGTACCTTTTTGCCGGTCATCTCGATATACCGCCGTGCAATCTCAGAAAATATAACCGTTTTACCTCCTCCGGTAGGGAGTTGATAAAGCAGGTTGTAATCAGGAGGGCATTTCTCGAATCTTTCGAAAATAAGATTGAGATCCTCCATTTGGTAATCATAAAGCTTTTTGCCGATATCTGTTTTTTGCATTGAAGTAGTTTGAATTTATTCTATCAATCAAAGTTTAAATTACTTCTTTGGATTTGAAAAGGGATGACCGATGACCCATTTCAAGAAAAAAATCGTACAAAGCTACGTCTATTTTTAAGTTGACGCCAAATTTTGAGCCATTAGTTTTAAAAAATAAAAAAATCGGAGGATAATTGTATGAAAGTGTGCTGTAGGATTAGCCCGAATAAAAAATGGTGGCGGAAAATTACTCCGCCACCATTCAGGTATGAAATCAAAAATCACCTATGTATCTGTCTGGTATTAATTGGGTCGGATGACCTTATCGATAGCATGTACGATACCATTGCTGCCTTGAACATTCGTAAGGATGATATTGGATGTCCTTCCGAGTGCATCCGTTATGGAAGCTCCATTTTGAACATTTACTGTGAAAGACTCTCCTTGCAATGTTATGACATTTTGACCGTCGGTCAAATCAGCGGCTTTGACATTCGCTCCATTCAGAACATGGTATTGAAGAACAGCTTCCAAAGTAGAAGCAGGAATATCGTTAAGGGAAGCAACACCTAGTTCGGTTAAAAGGTCTGCAAATGCTGCATTATTAGGAGCAAAGACTGTAAATGGCCCATCGCCGGATAGTACACTTGCAAAATCTATATTCAGGTCCGAACGTGTCAATGCTGCAACCAGTGAACTGAAATCAGGATTGGCCACAGCGAAATCTACAAGAGAGGGAATACCAATAACACTATTTACCTTGTGGATGACACCATTGGTCGCTTCAATATCGGGAGTTGTAACATCCGTACCTCCATTCAACTTCACTCCGGAAGAAGTATTGATATACATGCTGATATTGCTATCCGAATCGACCGTACTTTGGCTAATTGTTTTTAAATAGCCTGTAGAGAGATCCGTAGAGCGGTTATCACCTGAAATCACATGATTCTGCAAAACCCGGGTTAGGAGATCAACAGGGACATCATCAAGGCTATTGAAACCATTGGCGGTGAGGAAAGCATCAAAAGCTGCATTTGACGGTGCAAAAACAGTAAAAGGTCCTGTGCCGTTTAAGGCGTCAACTAGGTTCGCTCTTGTCAATGCTGCAACCAAAGATGTTAAATCAGAGTCGTTTTGTGCCGTTTCGGTAATAGAAACCGGTTCGTCATCATCACTACAAGACCAGATTCCGATACTGAGGATTGTAATAAAAAGTAGGGCCAACAATTTTGCTGAGCTTTTCATGGAATATTGTTTTTAATAATTAATCAAATGAAATTTTTACATCATAGGAAATGAATAGCAGTTATTTTTGTTTAATCTTTTTCGATTAATTAGTCTGAATACTTAAACAAAATAATCGATTTGACATCTTTTTGTCAAATTCGAGATTATCCCTTTGGTCTTTTATAACTTGCTAAAAAGTTTCATATTGATTAGATTGGCATCATATTAAACCCGATTGAAAATGAAAGGAGTTGTATTTACCGAATTTTTGGAAATGGTTGAAAAGGAATTCGGCTATGAAACGGCAGATAAGATTATTATCGAGGAGCAGTTGGCATCCAAAGGGATTTATACAGCCATAGGTACATATCATCATGGAGAAATGGTGCAATTGGTCGTCAATCTGAGCGAGGTGACAGGCATAGGTGTTCCTCTTCTCCTGAATGCATATGGTAAATATCTTTTCAATTCCTTCTTGAAATCCTATCCTGTTTTTTTTGAGAATGTGAATGATTCCTTTACTTTCCTTTCATTGGTTGACGGATATATACATGTGGAAGTCAATAAACTTTATCCTGATGCGGAACTTCCCCGTTTTACGACTGAAACAAGGGATGGGAAAATGACGATGTTGTATCAATCCAGCCGTAAAATGAGTGATTTGGCAGTGGGTTTGATAGAAGGATGTCTGGAGCATTATGAAGAGGATGCAGATATTGTCAAAGAGAATATGGATGAGGAAGGGGAAGAGGTCTTGATCACCATCACACGCCGGTAAGGAGGATGTCGTAAACCAATTCCGGTGTCAGTTTTTTTCCTGCTGCTTTTTCCCTCACCTTCTCGAATGGGAATTTGAAACCGCATCCTTCCTTCCATCGGCTACAGCCGTAGGCTGTTTTACCTTTTAGAATCTTCCCTTTTCTACATTTGGGGCAGGCTGTTTTGTCCTTTTGCCTAGTTAGGGTCTTTTTTGTGGTTTTTTGTTGTTCATTCAATATTACCTTATACGATTTGTCGAAAGCGATACGGCCGTTGACTTTTTTCCCTTCTTTGTCGAAGCCTTTCAACAGAATGGTTGCTCCGGTTTTAATCAGCTTGAATAACTGTTTTTCCGAAAGGGATTTTCCCATGAATTCAAAAGGTAACCTGAAATCACAGTTTTCCTTCCAACGGCTACAACCGTAATTTGACTTTCCCTTGAGTAGATTTCCTTCCTTACATTTGGGACAGGAAGAACCTTCCACTTTTCCGGAAACGGTATTCCTACTTGTCCTTCTTTTTTTTACAGGAAGAGAATTCTGATTGGATAATTTGGCTTTTACCCTTGAGAGCCTTACTTCCTCTACCAAGCTTTCAACCATGGTCTTCATCTGATGGATGAACTTACCTGCATTATAGGAACCTACTTCTATTTCCTTGAGTTTCTTTTCCCATTGTCCGGTCAGTTCGGGAGATTTCAATAAATCATTGCCAATAATCCCGATAAGGTCGATGCCCGTTTGTGTTGGATGGATGTTTTTTCTTTTTCTTAAAATGTATTTCCTACGGAACAGTGTTTCGATAATGGCCGCCCGGGTAGAGGGCCTGCCGATTCCGTTTTCCTTCATCAATTGCCGAAGTTCTTCATCATCTATTTTCTTACCTGCTGTTTCCATTGCCCTAAGCAAAGTCGCTTCGGTATAGTACTTGGGCGGTTGGGTCTTTTTTTCCAATAAAGAAGGGGTGTGTATGCCGCTTTCTCCTTTTTTGAATTCCGGCAGGATATTTTCCTCATTCTGGTTTTTCTTTCCGTCTTTTTGCTCTTCCTTCGATTTTTTGTTTTTGGATGAAGGAAGGACGACCCGCCAACCTTCATCCAGGATTTCCTTGCCTTTTGCCTTGAATGGGATTTTTTCTGTTTCGCCTTTTACGTTGGTATGGGCAACAATGCAATCAGGATAGAAAGCAGCGATGAATCTCCTTGTAATGATATCATAGACTTTTTGTTCCTGTCCCAAGAGAGATTGTTCATATCCCGTAGGGATGATGGCATGGTGATCCGTAATTTTCTTATTGTTGAATACCTTTTTGGATTTCTTAATCGGTTGGTTCAATAAAGGAGCGGTAAGTTTGCTGTATTGAATCAATTTTCCCAAAATGCCATGTACCGTAGGATAGACATCATCCGGAAGGTAGGTGGTATCCACCCGGGGATAGGTGACAGCCTTTTTTTCATAGAGTTTCTGTGCAATCTTCAGCGTTTGGTCGGCAGACA
Source organism: Saprospiraceae bacterium (assembly GCA_020628145.1). Taxonomy (GTDB): domain Bacteria; phylum Bacteroidota; class Bacteroidia; order Chitinophagales; family Saprospiraceae; genus JAHDCE01. Next base: position 18,488 of record JAHDFN010000064.1, read on the forward strand.
TCCCGAATTTATTATTACAATAAACCTGTAACCCGGTGAGGTCGAACAGATGGGGTGGATATTCCCTGCCCTTTTTCTTTTCAATATCCGTTATGGTGAAGGGTTTGCCCTTTATGGTTTCTAATAATTTTTGTCCTTCTTCTATTTTTTTGAATTTTCCTTTTTCACAATTGAAAACCACATCCCTGTAAAGGGTTTGTAATTCCCAATATGTTTCCGGTTTGAAATTGATGATTTCCAAATGCCTTTTGACCACCATTGCCAATGTAGGTGTCTGTACCCGACCGATGGAAAGCACCTGTTTATAACCACCGTATTTCAAAGTGTAAAGACGGGTGGCATTCATGCCCAACAACCAATCTCCAATAGCCCTTGAACTACCTGCGTGATACAGACGGTCATAATCGGCAGCATCCTTGAGTTGCCTGAATCCGTTCTTGATGGCATCCGGGGTAAGTGAGGATATCCAAAGCCTTTGTACTTTTCCTTTGTATTTGCTTTGTTTCAGAACCCATCTTTGGATCAACTCTCCTTCCTGGCCCGCATCGCCACAATTGATGACTACGGATGCCTTTTTGAATAATTGTTTAATGATTTTGAATTGTTTTTTTACTCCCTTGTCATTCTTGATTTTG
>JAHDFN010000328.1 GCA_020628145.1 Saprospiraceae bacterium
CAGGTGAACTAACACCTGACAAGGCGGTTGAATAAGTTTTGTCCTGTACTTAGATTAAAATATTAGTATGAATAGGCTTTCACGTACAGTTAAAAAATTAGAAAAATATCCTACATGGGTTTTGTCTTTTGCTATTGGGAATGTGGTGAAATATACCGGCACATCCAATATCAGTTATGATGTGATGACCCATGAAAAAGTGGAAGTCAGTGTAAGGAATATCCGAAAGGTCAGGAACCATATCGGTCAGATACATGCGGCTGCTATGATTCTTTTGGCCGAAACAGCTACGGGAATGGTGGTTGGTATGAATGTCCCTGATGATAAGATTCCCTTAGTGAAATTTCTCAATACCAAATTCGTCAGGCGTTCTCAAGGAGCGATGAAGGCAGAAGCATGGCTCACTCCCGAACAGATTGAAACCATCAAATCCACGCCTAAGGGAGATATTATGGTAAATGTGAAAGTGACTGATGAAACTGGAAATTCACCTATCGAATGTGAAGCATGTTGGGCTTGGATTTCAAAAGACAGCCTGAAGAAAAAAACCTAGCTTTTCTTTTTGAGCATATCCAGACGTGGAGCATTGATGATCAGTATGCTCATCCAAACGGCCACACTGAAATAGAGTGTCATCCAAATCATTTCGTATTGCCAATCCTGATAGGATAGCGTATGATGCCAAACGGTACAAACCTCCTTGAATCCTTCTGTGATGCTAAGATATTCCTTTCCTTCTGCCTCTGCTTCCATCCAATTGAAAACATAAGCTGGCACATCTACAAACAACATATAGAAAACATAACAGATACCTGAAAAAACACCTAGGTTGAGAAAGGTTTTTTGTTTGCCTTCATAATAAGGTCTTGCCAGATAAAACCCATAAACGGTAATGGATGCGGCAATAGCCCAAAGGGATTCTTCAATGGCAGTCCCAATGTAATTGGTCGTAATACAGGCATACCATGAAAATAATTCTGCAATGAAAATAAGGGGTAGAGGTAATTTGGCAATGAATCGAATCGTCTCATTCCTCGTGAATTTCCCCATTTCCAACAAAAGGAGTGTCCATTGGGCAACAAAACTCATTTCAGCAATCGTAGCTACAGTCCTACCGATGGCTACTGCCGAAATCCAAGAATCGTATAAAACGATCCTTCTGATGTCGCCCCGAGGGAAAATCGACCTGAATCCGCAACCCAAAGTATAAAGGGATGCGAAGATGAATTGTAATCTCCTGTATCTGCGGGTATCATCTCCATACGTTTGTTTTTTGAATTTCCCATAAGCGATGAGTAATAGTATGATATTCAAGCAGGCTATCAGAGAAAGCACTGTCCACCAATTCATTACCGATGATGTAGAATCCATATGGATAAGTATTTGATCTTTAATGGTGCTAATGATAGTAAATTAATCACAAATAAGGTTTAACCATATGGTGAACAAGGTGTCTAAGTATGAATTTTTGTTAATATTTAATATCCGGCTTACTTTAGGAATGGTTTTTGAAATTAAGTGATTGCACACATTATTTTTTGAGAAGATTCAAACAGAATTATGATGAAACTATTACGCAATCGCTTGCTGACACTCATGGCTGTCGTTGTTTTCTTTTCCGCCTGTCAAGATGATAATGGCTCATTTGGAGGAGGAGACAATAATAACGGCTCAATTTACCAAGGAGTAGATGGGGATTTGAAAAATGCAATGGAAAATGCATCCGGAAGTGCTTTGGGCATGGATTATTTCTATTTGCCGGAAAGACACGAGTTGGATTTGATCCCTCAAGATCCGAATAATCCGCTTAGCAATGTGAAAATCGAACTGGGAAAGAAATTATTTTATGAAACAGGTCTGGCAGTTCACCCTAATATGCCTGAATCCACAGGAACGTATTCATGTGCGAGTTGTCATGTGCCGGGTTCTTGTTTTCAGGCGGGTATTCGTCAGGGTATCGGTGAAGGAGGAAGCGGATATGGTTCTGTAGGGGAAGGGCGGCTTCCCAGTGAAGATTATATAATTGAAGATTTGGATATCCAACCTATCCGTACACCAACGGCCATACATGGTGCATATAACAGGACTTCCCTTTGGAATGGTCAGTTCGGAGCAGTAGGCCCGAATGCAGGAACTGAATCTTCCTGGACGCCCGATACGCCTAAGGAAACTAACAACATGGGATATGAAGGCTTGGAAATTCAGGCTATTGCCGGGTTGAAAGTACATCGACTCGGAGTTAATATGTCTTTGATTACTTCTTCTTATTACAGGGATTTATTCGATAGGGCTTTCCCTGAATTTGCTGAAAGTGATAGATATACCCGTGAAACGATGGGATTAGCGATTGCTGCATATGAAAGAACGTTATTGGCCAACGAATCTCCTTTCCAACAATGGATCAGAGGGGATGTTGATGCCATGACGGCCAGTCAGAAACAAGGAGCTTTACTGTTCTTCGGAAAAGCCAATTGTAACGGTTGCCATACCGGCCCTGCATTGAATTCGGAAAGATTCCATGCTTTGGGAATGGATGACCTGAATGGTGACGGCGTTTACGGAAATGGTTTGGATGATGCGACACAGAAAGGACGAGGAGGATTCACAGGGAATTCCGAAGATGATTATAAATTCAAAACACCTCAGTTATACGGATTGAAAGCCATGCGTTTCCTCGGACATGGTGCTTCATTTACTTCTGTTAGGGAAGTTATCGAATACAAGAACAATGGTGTGGCACAAAATACCAATGTTCCTGTTTCACAATTGGCTTCCCGATTCCGACCATTGGGATTAACCGATTTGGAAGTGGATGCCTTGACCGATTTCGTAGAGAATGGCTTGGATGATCGTTTCGACAGATACGTTCCCACATCTATCGCTTCGGGCAATTGTTTCCCGAATAACGATGAGCAATCCCAAGTGGATATGGATTGTAATTAATTCGAGGTACGGCTATCTGTAAGTATTTTAAAAAATTAATAATCAGTTAATTGAATTAGAATACATACTTGTTAATGCGGATAGCCGTATCTTGCATTCGAAAGGAAGACTAAACTAACACACATGTTT
>JAHDFN010000329.1 GCA_020628145.1 Saprospiraceae bacterium
CCAAAATCCGCATAGGGCTATGCCTAATAATAACGCAAGGAAATATACAACATGACTCTGATTGGAAAAGGTTTGGCGATCACTGTCCTGTTCTGCTCGATAAGTGGGGGCATGCTTTTTGAAATATTCATTTCCGATATTTTTTAGGTTTTCCAGACCGGATTTGTCTTTTTCAAATTGTCCCGGATTTTCCTTATAATGATTATGGAGTCTGATCTGCTGCCACATGGATAATTCTTCCCTCAATTCGGGTTGAACAAGAAGCTCCTGTTCGAAATATTCGTACTCCTGCGGGGTGAGTTCCCGATTCAGATATTTTCGGATCCATTGATCCCGATTTTCTTTATCTATCATATTTTTTCTATTGAACCGACACATCGATTATGTGCCGGTGTATTATTGTCTTCGGGGATTAGCTTTGTAGATATTCACGTATCATACGTATATTGTTTTTAAATGATTGTAACAATCTCCTTTTCCGCTGTCTCATCGTCACTGCGGAAGTGTTATTCCTAATAGCGTAACTCTCCAGGCTCTTTCCCTCTAGGATATGATAACGAATAAGTGCGGCATCCCTAGGAGGTAATGAAGAGAGGAATGTTTCCAGCCGATGAAAGGAATCTTCATGTTCATACAATGCGAATACTTCAGGCTGTTGGCAGATATGATAATGGCCTCCCCAGTCTTCAATACCTGAATCCTCATAGGATATATGAGCCGGGAAACCTGATTCCATATCAGGGAATAAATCCTTGAATTCCTTTTCTAATTCTTTCTTTTCAGGAAGCTTCTCCCCCTTCTTTTTACAAAGGGTATAACATTTTCTTCGGAAAGTAGTAAGGAAGTAGAAGAAGAATCGGCCTTTTTCCTGATAACCGGAGTTTTTTCTTCTAAGGCTTATGTATAAATCGGAGATGGTGTCCTGGAATGCCTCCTGACAACTATCGTAATCCAATTTGAAGCCTTTGCCATATTTAAGGACAAGAGGGAAATATGTATCATAGATTTCACGAATGACAGTATTGTCATCATTACATAAGCCTTTGTAGAATCGTTTGGATTCTAGGATGTATTTTTTCCGGGGGTCAGGGTCTTCCTTCTGATTGGAAGAGTTGGAATCTGGTTCCATTGGTGAATAAAGGTTTAAATAAGTGAACAAATATATTTTAATAGGTACACGTATCTGATGTAAATGCCAGAGGGCGTCCTTCTATTATCCTAATGTATCCCTTGGATCGAAAACGTTACATCCTTGAGATCTTTTTTTCATTTTTTTTCTTTTCCCTTTCATTTTGTACTGGAAAATGAAAGGGCATGTATCTGATACCATAAGTGAATGAAGCGATAGTCCCATCATTATCATTAGGCTTGGGGTTTGGGAAATGGAGTGGTATATCCTTCCACCTGGCGACTCCTTTTGATCGAACCATCTTCCAAAATGGCCTCGATAGTATAGTAATAGGACTTACCGCCATGCTCTACATCGGTATCCATTAGGATACTGACAGGGCAGTTGGTCTCGGAAATCAATATGCCTTGCTCTCCATAGATCTTGCTTCTATAGATATGATAAACCACCTTACCTTTTATGGCATCGGTCTTAACATCCAATCGGATAAGGGTTTTGAACTTACCTTTACTGGCTTTGAAGCCGGGTAATGCCTGTCCATGAATGATGGTACAGATCAATAGGAAGGAGAAGATGAACCATATTGCTCGACTTAGCCTTCCCATAAAGGAAAAAACATAAGTCAGCTAATGGAAAAAACTGAAAATTCAACCAATCATTTTGTAAGTATAAGGTTTTGTTTAGATGGGTATATCCTCATCTTATACCTACAATATATATTCGAAATGAGCTTATTTCCTCTTTTATCGATAAATCCAAGTAGAAAATCGTCGAATAGAATTTCAAATTATTCGTTGACCAGTACGACTTTCTTTTTTTCTATTTTTTCTATCTTTTTCAGAAAGTCAACAAATTCATTTATTTTTTCAGCAGGGTAAATGCCTTTATTTAATGACATCGATCGGATTACCTTATATTGACCATCCTCGAAACTCGTTTGAATGGAATAATTGCCGAATTCATTTTCAATATTCAGATTTTCAATACCTTTTTCAACGGTTGTTCCATCGGGGAAATCAAAAATATATTCATTTAAATGTAAAAATGATTGTCGGATGCGAATGTCCGTTTTTCTGTTTTCCGTTTTAATTTTTGGAAGTTTTGAATCGTTGAGGAAAAAAGGTTTAATGAAGATTCTTTTCCCTACGGTAGAAGCAAAATTGCCGGAAGTCAAATCCGATTTCATTTCACCTTGTATTTTTGGATCGTTATAAATGTTCAATTCGAAATTTTCCAAATCGAAACTTTTGGATGACAGTTGTTCTTCAATCCAATTTTCCTGTTCTTTCAAAGATTGATTGACGAAATAAGTAAACCCTGCCGAATTGAATTCCAAACCATAATAATCCTGTTTGAATTTACCTTTGGTATTTCCATCTTCGTCAATTGTAAGTTTGGCGGTTCCTATTTTTCGGTTATCCTTGATGGTGTAAGCTGGTGTCCTTTGTATGTAGGATTTGTCTTTCCCTATGATTAAAACATTCCTGTCGCTGGTGTGATCGGAAAGATATCCGAAAGGATTGGTCTGGCTTGTGCATTCCAGCCAAATCGTATCTTGCCCATCAGGGATACAGAGGAAAACATGGTTGAATTGGGAAGATGGGAAATCCATGTCGATTTCTTCGGCACCATAACCTGCATTGACAAGGGTATAATAAGATGGGATATCAATTAATTCCAGCAATGATTGGGTATAGAATGTCAGTGCTTTACAATCACCGTATTTTTGTTGATGGACAGTCGTTGCGTCAAACGGTTTCCATCCTCCGATTCCCAGTTGTATGGAAACATATCTGGTGTTATTCTGGAGGTATTCATAAACGGCTTTTATTTTTTCAACTCTATTTGATTTTCCTTCAATTATTTTCTCAACTATTTTAATGTCATTATAC
>JAHDFN010000065.1 GCA_020628145.1 Saprospiraceae bacterium
GCACTGCTCCGGATAATTTGACAAGCATACAATTAAGTAATAACAAAGTGAGATTGGAATGGGATCATTATGTTTATGCAGATAAATACCAGATATGGTTCAGGGAAATAGGCAGTTCCGTTGATTGGTCAAGAATGGTAACTTATCTGCCCGGGATGGATTACAGGGTTTTGAGTAATTTGACACCAGGAGCTACTTACGAATATAAGATCCGTTCTTTTTGTGAAATGACCTATGGCCCGTTCTCGGAAATACATTATTTTACAAATGCAGCTTCTAGAATGTCTGGAGATAGTTTTTCCGATGATGATTCGGCGGCCAGTATCTCGAAAGTATTCCCGAATCCGGTTTCGGATAGGATTTCATTCGAATATTATTCGAATCAATTGGGAGAATATACCATTACGATTACCGACATTATGGGGAAGGTAGTGAAGTTTGAGGTCATTGAATGGGCTGCCGGATTACAATATCAAACAATGGATGTAAGTGAACTAGAAAAAGGGTACTATGTCCTTACGGTAAATAATGGTCGGAATTTAAGTTCGGTACGATTTGTGAAGCCTTAATGGCATGAATTATAGGCAAGGCATTATATTTGTGTGACTCCGTTAGGTGCCAAATATAAAAACATGTCCTTATCTTATTGCAAAGCCGGAAAAAGCAAATCGGATTTTCATAGGAAATCCTATTTGCTTTTTCCGGCTTTTTTTTTCCTTTTTTTTCCTTTTTTTCTGATTGGGCAGGGCAGTGACACCCTTCAATTAATAGAATCCCATTATAAAAAAGGGGTGGATCTTTTTATGGAAGGTTCTTATGGTTTGGCAATTCCCCTATGGAAAAAGGAATTGGAATTGAAGCGTGTATTTTATGGAGAACATCATCTGGAATTTGGAAGGACGAATTACAATTTGGGCTCTGCATATAAAAACCTCAAAATATACGATCAGGCAAAAAAATATTTTGAAAACTCCCTTTCGAATCGTTTACCACATTTTGATCTTGAAGATGAGAAACTAACTTCCAATATCATCAATACATATAAGTATTTAGGAGAAGCATTAATGGAATTGGGTGATTATGATCAAGCACTATTGCTATACGATGCCGCTTTGGCAAAGATTGAGGAAAATCATCCTGCTTATCCGGGTATTTTAAAATATAAGGCACAATCCTTAGAAGAGAAAAAAGGAGAGTATATTCAAAAAGCAATTGAGTTGTATCAGGAATCTGCTGAGATTTTCCGTAAAAATGGACGGTCGTATGAGTATGGGAAAACTTTGTGTGATTTAGGGACGGCTTATGATAATAATCTTGATTCTAAGGCAGCGATTAAAAATTATGAACAATCATTTTCCATTCTGAAAAGTATAAATGATTATGATGCAACCTATGAAAATATAATATGGGTGGCAAGTAATCTTGGGGTAGCCTATGCGGAAATAGGTGATTATGATAATGCAGAAAAAACACTTGAGGAGGCGTTGGGAATAGCGAAAGATATTTATGGAGAGTTACCTATTGTTCCTGATTATGCAGCACCTTATAGTAATTTAGGATTTAATTATTTGTCGAAAAAAAATTACGAAAAGGCACTGGAGTATTATGACTTGTCGTTGGAAAATATCATAGTAGGGTTTTCTGGAATAAAAAATAATTTATCTGCCGTAGAAGTAGGGGGCTTGGATTTTATCGCTCCGAAACCTGATGCTATCGATGTTTTTTCTTTTAGAGCAAAATGCTTGGCTTTATTAGGGGAGTCGGAAGAAGCTTTAGAAAATTATGATTTTATAGATCGGATTGTCAGGGAATTGAGATCGGAAATTAATACGGAATCAAGTAATCTGATTTGGGTGGAAGAAACCCGGGGTATTTTTACGGAAGCCATGTTGTTGGCACAAGAAATAGGAGAATCTGAAAAAGCATTTCTTTTTGCAGAAAAAAGCAAGGCGGTTTTGTTATATGAGAATTTATTAAAGGAAAAACAAAATCGAGAAATGAATTTGCCCGATTCAGTTCAATTGCATTTGAATGGGTTGAAAAAGGAATTGTCGAACTTTCAGGAAGAATTGGTCTATGCCATATTAGAAGAAAAGGAAAAAGAAGCCGCCGAATTCCGGGATGCTATTTTTCTGAAAACAAAAGAATTGGAAAAATATGAAAATGCAATTAATGCTGAATCGGGAAATGTCAAAAAAATTAACCTCAATACTGAAAATATTTCCATTGATGAAATAAAAAAATATTCAAGAAAAGAAAATGCAACATTTCTGGCCTTTCATTCTCATGAGGAAAAATTAATTGCATTTAAAATTAAAAATGATGATTTGAAAGTACATGTGTATGAACCGAATTCCGAACGCAAAAAAAATATTACCGAATGGGTGGGCTTGATTTCCTCCCCCTTGAACAACAATCAAAAAAACAAACGAGCCATCGAATTGGGATTTGCTGTTTATGAAGATTTGATGATGTCGATGCAGTTTGAGGAGGATGAAAAAATAATCATCATCCATGATGGGATTTTGCAATTTGTCCCTTTTGAAGCATTATTGACAGAGAAGGGGAATGGTGAAAGTTTTTTATTGAAAAAATACCGGGTGTCATATGCTTATTCCGCTGCTGTCCAATTACAATTGTCTTCCGGTTCGGGAGAGGGACTAAGAGGAAATTCCATAGTCGTTGCTCCTCGGGAATTTAAAAAACTGCCGGCACTGACTTCCGACGAACCGGACATTGTGAAAAAAATATTGGGAGCGGATTTGTTGGAAAAAGAAAAAGCAACAACTACCGGTTTTTTGGAAAATATTTTTTCATACGATTTAATTCATTTATCAACCCATGCTTCTTCGGGAGACAATGACATTCCACAACCCTGGATAGCATTCAGGGATCGGAAATTGCTTTTGTCCGAATTGTATAACCTCAATCTCAATACAAAACTCATGACCATGAGTGCCTGTGAAACAGCGAAGGGGGAGATGGTCGAAGGAGAAGGGGTGTTGAGTTTGGCCAGAGGGATTAGTTATGTGGGAGTGCCACAGGTTATCACTTCATTGTGGTCGGTCAATGAAGAAAGTACTACTCGCATTATGGAGGCTTTTTACAGGAATTTGAAAAAAGGAACTAAGCCGAGTGAATCATTGCGGCAAGCCAAATTGGAATATCTTTCCCAAGCTGAATTAAGTAAGGCTTCCCCTTATTATTGGGCGGCATTTACCGCCATCGGACATGACGCTTACCAAGAAGAAGGTGCAGGGGGGCTATGGTTGTGGGTATTTGGTGGTGGATTTGTACTTGTTATGCTTTTGGTTTATTTTTTCAGGAGACAAAAATAAAATCAATCCCGTTTGTGGTTTTCGTAACCATCTTTTTCCAATTGCTCATATTTTTTCCTTACGCTTTCTGCCAACGATTTTTTATAATCAATTATTTTTTGATGTAAATCCGAATCTGAAGTAGATAAAATCTGAGCGGCCAGGATACCTGCATTTTTAGCCCCGTTCAATGCAACGGTAGCAACAGGCACGCCGCCGGGCATTTGCAGGATGGAAAGCACCGAATCCCAACCGTCAATCGAATTGGAAGATTTTATCGGTACACCAATGACAGGCAAGGGAGAAAGAGAAGCGACCATGCCCGGCAGATGTGCGGCGCCTCCGGCACCGGCTATAATGACCTTAATGCCTCTTTCATGTGCTTTTTTGGCAAAATCGAAAAGCCGATCCGGGGTGCGGTGGGCAGAGACGACCGTCAGTTCGAAAGCGATTCCGAAATCTTTCAAAATATCGGCAGCCGACCGCATAACCGGCAAGTCCGAGTCCGAACCCATGATGATACTGGCCTTGATTCCTTTCATTCAATTTGGATTTGAGTAAGACGGATATGCAAATTTAGCTTTTCTTTTTTTGGATTTTTAACGACGGCTTAAAATTCAAGGTCAATGACCAAATCGAATTCATCATAAATTGCTTTATCTTTCAGCCCTTCGAAAAAATTGCCTGAACCATATTTTACATTAAAATCCGTCCGGTCGATTTTTAAATTGGCTGTAGCCTTATTACCATAAATCGAAGCAGGAAATTTAATGTTTTTTGTAATGCCCTTGATGGTCAGCTCGGCTTTTATCAGTCATGAATTTTTTCCGGTGTTTTTGACCTTTGTTATTCTTAGCTTGGATGTCGGGTATTTTTCAACACCGAAAAAATCATCCGATTTCAAATGGCTGTCTAGATTTTCGGCATATTCTCCTTGCATATCCGTAGTAGATACCGTAGTCATGTCAATAACGAATTCCCCACCTTTTAGTTTTTTGCCATCAAATTTCAAATATCCTGATTTTAAATCCAGCGTCCCTTCGTGCGAACCGGTGACCTTGTATCCTTTCCAAACGATTTTACTATTACTGATTTGTGAATTTTGGGCGATGGTTGTGAAAGGGAGAATTGTACTTTGGAATAAGAAAAAAATACTTCCAATGATTGGAATGGATATGTGCTTTTTCATAACGATTAATTTTAAATGCGTAATAATATCTACGAAACAAAATTCGACTTTATTTATCTTGAATTCAATAAGGTAGTTTAAAAAATAAAAATAAACTATCTTATTTTTTTGACAAATCACTCCTGATGTGGCTCAGGAATTCTTTGGTGATACCGAGGTAGGAAGCTACCATATATAATGGAACCCTTTGTGCGATTTGAGGATATTCTTCACGAAAAAGCAAATACCTTTCCTTTGCCGATAAGGAATAATTCCGGACGATTCTTCTTTGTAGGCTGGCGTAAGCGTTTTGGAGAATGATTCTGAAAAACTTATCCATCTTCGGAATCAACTTATACAACTGTTGTAAATTAGGATACGAAATCTGAAGTACTTCGGTCTGCTCCAAACAATGAATATTGAAATCGGCGGCCGTTTGACTGCTGAAACTCTTCAAATCACCTACCCACCAATTTTCTATTCCGAAAGTAATGATGTGTTCATTGCCATTGTCATCAAGGCAGAATGTCCTCACTTTGCCCGATAAAATGAAAGTTTGGTGGCGACAGACATCCCCGGCCTGAAGAAGGTACTGCCCCTTCAGGTATTTTCTTTTCGTCAGATAGGAAGCTAATATTTCCTCCTCTGCTTCTGTAAGTTGTATGTGATTCTTGAGATATGAAAAAAAAACTTCCATTTCGATAAGATTTTATGAGCGACTTATCACTTTGAGATTGTTCTTGACGAACCTTGCCTTTTCTAATAATCTTTCCCTATCGGAATCCATCACCGTCACATGTCCCATTTTACGGTAGGGTTTCGTGACGGCCTTTCCATAAATATGGATTTTCACGCCTTCCAATGTTATGCATTCCTCATAGCCGGTATATGTAGCATCGCCGGTATGCGCCGGTTCTCCCAGGATATTCAACATGATGGCTGGTGAAGTCATTCTGGTGCTTCCCAAAGGCATATTGTATAATGCTCTTATCAGTTGGGCATATTGGGAAGTCATACAGGCATCAATAGTATGATGTCCACTATTGTGGGGGCGGGGAGCGACTTCATTAATGAGGAGTTCCCCTTGTTTCGTAAGGAACATTTCTACGGCCAATAAACCACAGGCACCGAAAGCTTCGATAGTACGGATGGCCAATGCCTGGGCCTGCTTTTCCTGCTGCTCATTTATCCTAGCCGGAGACATCAGGTATTCTACTAGGTTAGCCTCTTCACTGAAAACCATTTCCACCGTAGGATAAACGGCCGTTTCCCCTTTTTCATTCCTCACGCAGATGACGCCCAATTCCTTGTCTATATCGACCAATGTTTCAATAACCGACGAAGTATCCATCAGTTTTTCCTCCAAATCGGATTCGGATTTGATAACGGCCACACCCTTGCCGTCATACCCTCCTTTTCTGGCTTTTTGCACAAAAGGTATAGTCAATTCACCCGAATTGACTTTTTGGAGGATGTCCGCCTTGCCTTCAGCAAGAATAAAGGATGAAGAAGGAAGGCCGTTTTCATGGTAGAATTGTTTTTGCAGACCTTTATCCTGAATAATCTCTAGTACTGACGGAGAAGGATGTACGGATTTCCCTTCTTGTTCCAAACGATGTAGGGCTGCCGTATTCACCGACTCTATTTCTATGGTAATGATATCGCAATCTTTCCCAAAATGATAAACATCGTCGAAATCCCTAAAATCCCCTTCTTGGAAATAAGGACACACTTTTCCCGCAGGAAAATCCTTGGAATGATCGAGGAAACGGAGGGGGACATCCCAATTCTGTGCGGCTAAAGCCGTCATTTTGCCCAATTGCCCTCCTCCTAGAATCCCTATTGTTTTCTTAAACATTGGTTTACTTTTGGCTTTCAATTGCGAAGTAACTAATTTTTGTGCCGTTAAAGAAAAACCTTTGGAAGTAATATGAAGTTATCCTTTATTTGGCTTGGATTTTCAATGTTCTTCATCATGTTTTATTCATGCTCCATAGGAGATCGGATATTCAAAGAAGAATCTTTGATATATCGCTCGGATTTCGAAGTACACCATCGACTGATAAATGAAAGTAGGGACAGTGCCGTATTGTATGTACAGGCGGATAGTGATGAATTTGAAATTTCCATCATTGCTTATTCGGCTGCTGACCGGAAATTGATACTTGCAGAAGAAAAGAGGATTGTTGATGGGATGTCGCTTTCCTCGGCTCGTCTGCCTTTCAGGGTTAGGCAGGATTATTATTTGTCATTGGTAATTCGGGATTTGGATACAGGTAGGATTTTCAGGGATGCCTTTTATGTCGATAAATCCAAAGCCTCTTCGGGAATCCTGATGAAAAATGATCAAGAAGGAGTATTGGTAAAACCTTATACGGATTTGATGTCAGAATGGAATATATCACATCATAGGGCCGAAAGGCTTTGGGTGAAATACTTTGATAAGGAATTCAGACCGGCGGCGCCTCCTTTTTCAGATAGGGGATATAAATTCAATCCCAAGAAGAATTTTAGAGAAGTCGTTTCCATTGAGAATGGAGGAGCTATACAATTGGAAGGAGAAGGCTTGTATTTTATCCAAACCGATACAGCCTTTTATGATGGATTGTTTGTCAATGTCCGTAAATCGAAATATCCAAGAATTACCTCCGTATCTAAAATGGTGGAAAGCACACGGTACATCACTAAATTGGAAGAATACCAGCAGGTAATCGGCGCTAAGGACATGAAGGACGCCATTGATGAATTCTGGTTGGGACGTGCTAAAGATAAGGAGTTTGCCAAGAATTTGATCAAGACATACTATTCCCGGGTTCAGATAGCAAATAGGGATTTTACAACCTATAAGGAAGGGTGGAAAACGGACAGGGGGATGTTATCCATCATTTTCGGTATGCCGGATGAAATCCATAAGAAAAAAGAAGGTGAAATATGGTCATATAGGGCTGCTGCCAAACGGAATAGTGTCCGTTTTGAATTCAAGGAAAGGCATGGCCAAACTCTGCTGGTCAGAATGGAATATTTTAAACGTCCCTGGGATGTTGAGGTTTATGACTGGAGGAAAGGAATTCTCAACGATTGAATTCCGAATTGCTTTATGAAGAAATCATACAAGGAAAATTGTATGGAATTACTTGCATAATAATAGGAACTTTACGTAATTTTGCAATGTTGTTTAACGTAAGGAGAGCGTTTTGGTATCACCAAAATGTTCTCATTTTTTATCTCTCGACCAGCCGGAGTGCAGCGTAATCACCTTTTTTGAAAAGGTAAATTTCCTAGAAAGAATGTTTGTTTTCAACAGGAAGTGTCGCCCACTTGGTAGAGAGGATTTTATCTGAATTGAAAAAAGATAGTTATGTCGAAATATAATTACATGACCCAAGAGGGTTATGATAGGTTGAATGCAGAATTAGAGGACTTGAAAACCCGTGGCCGGGCAGAAGCGGCGGCAGCCATTGCCGAAGCCAGGGAAAAAGGAGACCTTTCTGAAAATGCAGAGTATGATGCAGCCAAGGATGCCCAGGGACTGCTGGAAATGAAAATCAACGAATTGGAAACGGCATTGGCTAAATCCCGTGTCCTGGATCAAAGCGAATTGGATACCTCAAGTGTAGTGGTATTTACTACGGTTACCATCAAAAACCTAAAAGTCAATAAGGAAATGAAGTATCAGTTGGTTTCCGAAACCGAAGCCAATCTTAAGGAAAAGAAAATATCGGTTACTTCTCCAATAGGAAAGGGGCTGCTAGGAAAGAAGGTAGGAGAAATTGCGGATATCACCACTCCAAATGGCATCATTAAGTTCGAAATATTGAATATAGAACTGGTTTAAAAGATATACGATATTATCTTTGGGAAGGTTCTTCCTGTCTCATCCGAGGCCCCGTAGTTCAAGGGATAGAATAGCGGTTTCCTAAACCGTAGATCCAGGTTCGAGTCCTGGCGGGGCTACCACATAAACAGAAAAGTCTGTAGGGTTTTGCAGGCTTTTTTCTATTCAAACCAACGGCAATAAAAACCATGCAACAAAACAATATTAATAACTGTCTGGTTTCAGCTATTATATGGTTGGGGGCACCTTTTTTCTTTTTTATTCTGATGCCTTTGCTTTCCGGGAAATTCGGCTTCGTTGCCAATTTTACCAATTTCATCCTACCCGGACTCAGCATTTTCGTTACGGCCTTCTTCATTTCAGGTTTTGATATCATCAAAGACCTGTTTTCCTTGTTTAGTAAGAACAAACCTGTCGATATTGCTGAAAGTACGACGCCGGTTCCTGCTTCATATGGTCGGGGAGGGATTCCCATATCCCTATTTGCTTTTTCCGTGGGTGGATTCTTGGTTGGATTGGTCAATGGTGCAATATCCAATACGGTTATGGTTTATGCAGCAGTAGGAGCTGTTTGGGGACTGGCTGTTTACATGATGTTTCAGAAACGTGTTTTCGATCCTGACGATTTTTAACGACTCTGTTCCCGACAGTGCTTTTTGTTTTGTATTTTTGCAAACGTAATTGATTTCATCAACAGACTTGAAGTTTTATACAAGCCTGTTATAACAGTAAAAAGACGATATACATGTCATTCGAAATTGAAGGTACCCTTTATAAAAAATTCGATACGAATCAGGTAACCGACACATTCAAGAAAAGAGAGTTCGTCATCGAATTGGATGGCCCTTACCCACAATTCATACAATTCCAACTGACACAGGATCGCTGTGGGGTATTGGATACATATAATGAAACGGACAAAATCAAAGTCTTCTTCGACCTAAGAGGAAGGGAATGGAAAAGCCCGCAGGGTGAATTGAAATATTTCAATTCACTCAATGCATGGAAAATAGAGGCTGCTACAGCTGAATCAGCAGCCCCCGAAGCCCCTGTGGCTTCAAAGGATTCTTTCCCCGCTGCTCCCGACGAGCAGAAGTTCGACGATAATGATGATTTACCATTTTAACGACATATTAACTTACAAATGGTGTGGCGGTTTCGTTTTTGGGAAGTCATAACTGACGTATTATTAATATCAAATAAACTAACTGCATTATGAAAAAAGTATCACTTTTAATCATGTTGATGTGTTTGAGCGTAATTGCCGTATTTGCACAAATCGAAGAAGGTTCGGCCTCTATGAGCAAAGGCAGTGAGAATGCCTTCACATTGGAACTCCGTCAGACAGAGGAAAAGGAAGTGACCAAAGCCTGGGAAAAATATATCAAAGGTTTCAAGGGTAAGGTCAAGAGAGATAAGAAATCCGGAGAGATTTTCGCCGACGATTGCCAAGTTAAGGATATGAGCAGTAACACTGTCGATATCTATTCAAGGCTAAGACAATCCGGAGAGAACACTGTCCTTACTGTATGGTATGACTTGGGTGGAGCTTATTTGAGTTCGGGTATGCATGGAGACAAAATCCCGGTCGTTGAGAAAATGTTGAAGGAATTCGCCGTAAGTGTGGACAAGGCTTCGGTAGAAGAGGATTTGAAAGTTCAGGAGAAAATCCTAAAGGATTTGGAAAAGGATTTGAAAGGTCTTGAAAAGGATAAGGAAAAAAGCGAAAATGAAATCGCTAAATGTGAAAAGAAAATCCTGGAAGAAAAAGAATCCATCAAGGTCAACATTGAAAACCAGAAAACCAAAGTCGGAGAAATCGAAGCACAGAAAAATGTAGTCGAGGAAATCCGTGAGGTGTTGAAGAAAATGGATTAATCTTTCATAAAGAACTTAATCAGAACTATAACCATTTTTTGGGGTGCTGTCTAAAATAAGACAGCACCCTTTTTTGATATGGAAATTTATGTATTGGGTATTTTTTTAAAAATCTTCATATTAAATATTGACATTATCAATAACCTTTACTTTATTTGTAACTCATAGTGAAACAAAATCTATAATCATTGATCATGAATTTCTATTCAAATACTAATTGGTGGTGGCCTTCTACTTTCTTAAATAGGGAGTAAGGTCTTGTCCTTTTAGTATGATTTTTGATACAGATGAAGTGGCTTGCCGAATTCCCGGCGAGCCACTTCTTTTTTGACTGAAAAGTGAAATATCTTGTAATGAAAGAACGGATTAAGGAAAAAATTCATATTCGAACAAAGGTGCGGACGATTCTGGCAGATACTTCCACACCCGTATCCCTTTATTTGAAACTAAGGGACCACTATAGAGAACCTGTACTGTTGGAAAGTAATAATTTCACCAGTGCGGAAGATTGCCACTCCTTCCTCGGTTTCGAACCGATAGCAAGTATTGAGATTCGAAATGATGAAATCAAAATAAATGCTCCAAGGATCAACACATCCCAAAAGGTAAATGATATCCATGATGTCCCCGAAGCCTTACAACATTTCCTGTCTTCATTCGAAACACAAGGAGACGAGGTAGGTTTCAATGGAATTCTAGGGCATGTCAATTTCGATGCCATCAGGTATTTCGATACGATAAAACCGGATGCATCCAAAAACAGTTTCGATATTCCTGATATCAAATACAACTTCTACCGCTTCCTGATTTCGATCAACCATTTCAAAGATGAAATGACGATCCTTGAAAATATCCCGGACGGTGAATCTTCCCAAATGGAATCTTTTCTAGAAAAAATTAATAGACCCGCTTCGCTTTCTTTCCGTTTTGAAGCTTCAGGTGAAACGGAAAGCAACCTCACTGATGATGAATTCATGAATCTGGTCACTTTGGGCAAACAATATTGTCAGTTGGGAGATGTATTCCAAATCGTTTATTCCAGAAGATTTTCCCAAAAATTCAGGGGGGATGAATTTCAAGTCTATAGGGCATTGCGTTCCATCAACCCCTCACCATATTTATTCTATTTCGATTTTGGAGGATACAGGATATTGGGGTCTTCTCCCGAAGCCCAATTGATCATCAAAGAGCAGGTAGCCAAAGTCAACCCGATAGCAGGGACATTCAAAAGGACGGGCGATTTGGTTGAAGACCGGAAATTGGCAGAGGAACTGAAAAAAGATCCAAAGGAAAATGCAGAACATATTATGTTGGTGGATCTGGCAAGGAACGATCTGGGAAGACATACGACGAACGTTCGGGTCAGGGATTTGAAATCCATCAAATTCTATAGCCATGTCATCCATATGGTTTCTGAGGTAGATGGCGATTTGCCGCAAGATGCTAATCCGATGCGGGTCTTTGGCGACACTTTCCCGGCAGGCACCTTGTCGGGTGCACCCAAATACAGAGCCTTAGAGCTTATCCATCAACATGAAAAAGATAATCGGAGCTTTTATGGAGGAGGGATTGGCTTCATCAATCTGAACGGTAACCTCAATCATGCCATTATTATCAGATCTTTTTTAAGTAAGGACAATACCCTTCATTTTCAAGCCGGAGCCGGTATCGTAGTTAGCAGCCGGGAAGAAAAGGAATTGCAGGAAGTCAATAACAAATTAGGGGCTTTGAAGAAGGCATTGTCCATTGCAGAAAAAATTTAGAGACGAAGTACTGAACTAAATATTATTTTTTCCGTACATCCATATACCCACAACATGAAAATAATAGTTATAGATAATTACGATTCATTTACCTATAATCTGGTACAGTATCTCAGGGAAATCACTTCCCATGAAGTATCCGTTTTCCGAAATGATGCCATTAGCGTTGAAGACGTGGGAAGCTACGATTGTATTATTCTTTCCCCGGGGCCGGGAGTGCCCAAGGATGCAGGCCATATGCCTGAAATCATCCAAACTTATAAGAAAGAAAAACCTATACTTGGAGTATGTCTGGGGCATCAGGCCATTGCCGAAGCATTCGGAGGTGTACTAAAGAATTTGGAACAGGTTTACCACGGCTTGGTTACGGATATAGATGTGGCAGATGAGAGAAGTCCATTATATAATGGTTTACCTTCAAGAATCGAAGTAGGGCGTTACCACTCTTGGGTCATCGATGAAAATCAATGTCCTGGTTGTTTGCAAGTAACTTCAACTTCTCCTGACGGTGCGATTATGTCTGTAAAACATGAGTCGCTCCCTGTTTTCGGTGTTCAATACCACCCCGAATCCATCATGACCCCACAGGGCAAGAAAATTTTATCTAATTTTTTAAAAGTTGCAGAAAAACATACCCTCAATTAGAAACCCATGAAAAAAACACTACAAAAATTATTGGCTCACCGGACACTCACTAGGAATGAAGCACGAGATATTCTGGTTAGGATATCTACAGAAGAAGTAAACCCTTCCCGGATGGCGGCTTTTATGACGGTTTACCTAATGAGGTCGATAACGGTTGATGAATTAATGGGTTTCAGAGATGCTTTGCTTGAATTATGTGTTCCTTTTGAAGCAGAAGGCCTCGAAAGTATCGATATTGTAGGAACGGGCGGAGATGGAAAAAATACATTCAATATTTCGACCCTTTCTTGTTTTGTCGTAGCAGGTGCCGGATATAAAGTGACCAAACATGGGAATTATGGTTCTTCATCAGTGTCGGGTTCTTCCAATACATTGGAAAAATTAGGCTATGAATTTACCAATGATTCGGATATCTTGAAAAAACAATTGGATGAAACCAATATCTGTTTTTTCCATGCACCCAAATTCCACCCTGCTATGAAATCAGTAGCAAAGGTAAGAAAGGAATTGGGGCTAAGGACATTCTTTAATTTGTTAGGCCCTTTGGCGAATCCGCTTCAACCGACACATCAATTGTTCGGAACATCTTCTTTGGAAATATCAAGATTGTATGATTATGTAATGCAGGAATCCGGAAGGAAATTCAATATCGTTCATGCTTTGGATGGATATGATGAAATTTCCCTTACGGGGAAATTCGATATCAGGAATAATAACGGACATCGTGTGTTATCTCCTGATGATATCGGAAAAAAATATTGGTCTCCTAAGGATTTGGAAGGGGGAGCCGATCAGGAAAAAGCAGTTGGATTATTCAAGGATATTTTGGAAGGTGAAGCGACGGAAGCACAAGTCGATGTCGTTGCTGCAAATGCAGGAATGGCCATACATACATTCAAACCGGAAGTGTCAATTCATGATTGTATTTCCGAGGCGGAAGAATCATTGAGGAGTGGCAGGGCCTTGGGAGTTCTTAAAAAATTAATGGACATTTAAAATCTGAATCATTAAATGGATATTCTAGAAAAAATAGTGGCACATAAAAAAAAGGAAGTGGAAAAAAGAAAATCCATCTACCCTTCGAAATTGTTGGAGCAAAGCATTTATTTCGAAACTCCTGTAG
This sequence comes from Saprospiraceae bacterium, assembly GCA_020628145.1. Taxonomy (GTDB): domain Bacteria; phylum Bacteroidota; class Bacteroidia; order Chitinophagales; family Saprospiraceae; genus JAHDCE01. The sequence continues at coordinate 13,730 of JAHDFN010000065.1, forward strand.
TTTCTTTAAGGAAATATTTGCTTCGGGATGATAAATCAGGAATCATTGCGGAATTCAAGAAAAAATCACCGAGCCAAGGATTTATTAATCCTTATGCGAAAGTGGAAGAAGTATCTATCGGTTATATGCAGGCCGGAGCTTCTGCTCTTTCCGTATTGACGGATGAAGAATTTTTCGGTGGGAAAAATACTGATTTAACAGAAGCGAGGAAATTTAATTTCTGTCCGATCCTCAGGAAGGATTTCGTTGTTGACGAATATCAAATCATAGAAGCGAAATCCATTGGTGCGGATGCGATTCTATTAATTGCCGAATGTTTGGAAAAACAACAACTCAAGGATTTTGCAGGGACGGCAAAGCAATTGGGGCTTGAGGTTTTAATGGAAATTCATTCGGGAGAACAATTATCGAAACTCAATCCGCATGTAGATGCCGTAGGGGTGAATAATCGAAACCTCAAAACATTCGAAGTGACGATTGAAACATCCTTGCATTTGATAAACGGGATTCCAGATTCGGTGGTGAAGGTTTCCGAAAGTGGCCTGAAACGGGCGGATTCAGTCCTGCGTTTGAAGGAAGCAGGTTTTCAAGGATTCTTGGTAGGAACACATTTTATGCAAACGGATAATCCTGCTAAGGCATGCTCCCAATTCATTCGGGAAATCGAAGCATTGGAAAAATCCAAAAAGAAAAACATCCCCGTATGAATCCTGCCCGATTGAAAATAAAAGTCTGTGGAATGAGGGATGCCGGAAATATCGAGTCCCTTGAAGAAATCGGAGTGGATTTTATGGGCTTGATTTTCTATGAAAAATCCTCTCGATTCGTGAATGGAGGAATCCCGGAAATTGCGACAAAAAAAATCGGAGTTTTCGTTAATGAAAATGAAGGGGGAATTCTACAGAAAACAAATCAATACGGACTGTCTTATGTGCAGTTGCATGGAGATGAGACACCTCTTTTTTGCGAAGCCTTGAAAAATAAAAAAATAAAAATAATTAAGGCTTTTAGAATTGACGATGAATTCGATTTTGGACTTTTAGAAGAATACGAACCCCATTGCGAATATTTTTTATTCGATGCTAAAGGGAAGGAGTATGGAGGTAACGGAATTGTATTCGATTGGGAGATTTTGAAAAAGTATAAAGGTCGCTTACCTTTTTTTCTAAGTGGTGGCCTTGACGATAAAAGCATAAAAGCAATAAGGGAATTAAATCACAGGAAATTATTCGCCATAGATATTAATTCCGGTTTTGAAATAAAACCCGCCCTGAAAAATATTCCATTAATCCGGAAATTCAAAAATGAATTGGACACAGTTGTAGAACCAGAAAGAAAATGAACATGTATAAAGTTGACGAAAGAGGATACTACGGTAAATTCGGAGGAGCATATATTCCTGAACTACTTCACCCCTGTGTGGAAGAATTAAGGAAGAATTATGAAAAAATAATTTCCGATTCGGGATTTAAAAAAGAATTTGAAAATCTTTTAAAGGATTATGTAGGCCGTCCAACACCCTTGTATTACGCCAAGCGTTATTCCAAGCATTATGGAGCCGATATTTACCTCAAACGAGAAGATCTTTGCCATACCGGAGCCCATAAGGTTAATAATACAATCGGTCAGATACTTTTAGCTCAACGCCTCAATAAAAAAAGAATTATAGCAGAAACGGGAGCTGGGCAACATGGTGTCGCAACAGCAACGGTTTGTGCTTTGATGGGCTTGGAATGCATCGTTTATATGGGGAAAAAAGACATCCAACGTCAAGCACCCAATGTGAAGCGGATGAAAATGCTCGGGGCCGAGGTACGTCCGGCATTGAGTGGTAGCCAAACCCTAAAGGATGCAACAAATGAGGCCATTAGGGATTGGATCAATAATCCGGCAGATACCCATTATATCATTGGCTCTGTAGTCGGCCCTCATCCTTATCCTGAAATGGTGGCTCGTTTTCAATCGGTTATCTCTGAAGAAATGAAAAGGCAATTGATGGATAAGACCGGCCGATCCAATCCGGATATTATCATAGCTTGTGTAGGTGGTGGAAGCAATGCCGCCGGAGCATTCTATCATTATCTCAATGACCAAGAGACGAGACTGGTTGCAGTCGAGGCCGCAGGGCTGGGTATTCATTCCGGAGAAACTGCAGCCACCAGTGTTATCGGCTCGGAAGGTATTATACATGGTAGTCGTACACTTTTGATGCAAACACCCGACGGCCAGATTGTCGAACCGTATTCCATCTCGGCAGGGTTGGACTATCCGGGAATTGGCCCCTTGCATGCCCACCTGATTTCATCAGGTAGGGCGGAAGCAATTTCAGTTACGGACGAGGATGCCTTGAAAGCCGCTTTTGAATTGGCCGCTCAAGAAGGCATTATTCCCGCTTTGGAATCTGCCCATGCCTTTGCTGCATTGGAACAACTTGAATATAAACAAGAGGATACAATCGTTATTAATCTTTCCGGAAGGGGGGATAAGGATCTGGCGGCTTTTTCCCAATACATGGAATCACTTTAAACCAAAGCCATCATGGATAGGATGATGATAAAACCCGGAATCGGAAAAATGAATAGGATACAAACACTCTTCAAACATAAGAAGGAAAACATATTGAATATCTACTTCACGGCAGGACATCCCGGATTGAACAATACAGGTACGATTATTCGTGAACTGACAGATGCAGGAGCAGACCTTATAGAAGTAGGTATGCCCTACTCGGATCCATTGGCAGATGGCTTGACCATTCAACAATCAAGCAGTAAGGCACTGAAGAATGGAATGAATTTGGAACTGTTGTTTTCCCAAATCAAAAAGGCAAGGGAGTATTCGGAAATCCCTTTGATATTGATGGGGTATTTCAATCAGGTATTCCAATACGGTGTTGGAAAATTCATCAGCCGATGTAAGGACGTAGGTGTGGATGGACTGATTCTGCCCGATCTTCCGCTTTATGAATACGAAAGGGATTACAAGGCATTGTTTGAAAAAAACGACATCGCCATTTCGTTCCTCATTACACCGATGACCGAAGAATATAGAATCAAGAAAGTAGATGAACTGACAAGGGGATTCATTTATATGGTCTCGGATAATGCGACAACGGGCGGCGTTAACGAAAAAAATGAAAGGCAGGAATCATATTTCAATCGGATAAACGCAATGGGGTTGGAAAACCCCAGGCTCATCGGTTTCGGTATTTCGAATCGGGATTCATTTTCGAATGCTTGTAAATATGCCAATGGGGCAATCATTGGAAGTGCGTTTATTCGAACATTGGAACAGTCCACTGATTTGAAAAGTGATATTCACAAATTCGTGAAAAGGATATTAGGATAAACCCTGAATTTTAGAAATCAAAAAAATCATAAGGATATGATTATTCAATTGGATAAGGACATAACGGCTACTCAAAAAGAAAAATTGAGGGAGCAACTGTCGGGTATCGATTACGAAGGAAATGAGGTCAAGACCCAATTCGGAGAATATTTGGTAGCCGTTGGCAAAAAGGATTTCGATATCCGAAGTATTGGTATGATGGCCGGTATCAGAGATATTCATCGGGTGAGCGATCCTTATAAACTGGTGTCAAAAAAATGGAAGATTAATGATACTGTCATTGATTTGGGGGACGGAGTGAAGATTGGAGCAGGACATTTTTCCATCATGGCCGGCCCTTGTTCCATCGAATCGGAAAAACAGATTGAAAGTACCATTAGCCACTTGGTGGAAAACGGTATTTCAATTATGAGGGGAGGCGTTTACAAGCCTCGTAGTTCTCCTTATTCCTTTAGGGGCCTGGGGATGGATGGTTTGAAAATGTGGTATGCCAAAGCCAAAGAAGCCGGACTTAAAATCATTACAGAAGTGATGATGGTAGAGCAAATCACCGATATGGTTGATTACGTAGATATCTTTCAGGTAGGTGCTAGGAATTCCCAGAACTTTAATCTATTGGATGCATTGGGGGAAGTCGATAAACCGGTGCTTTTGAAACGAGGTATTTCAGGTACGATCAATGAACTTTTACAGGCCGCAGAATATATTTTCTCCAATGGCAATGAAAAAATCATGCTTTGCGAACGGGGTATCCGTTCTTATGAAAATGCATATAGGAATTGCTTTGATATCAATGCGATTGCGATGCTCAAGGAAAAATCGCATTTACCGGTCATCGCCGATCCTTCACATGGAATAGGTGTTCGGGCATTTGTCGAACCGGTCGCCTTGGCCAGTATTATGGGAGGAGCCGATGGTGTTATTATGGAAGTCCATCAAACTCCTGAAAAAGCTTTTTCTGATGGACAACAAACCCTCAGTTATAAAGAAGCAGCCAACACCTATCTTAAAATGAAAAAGACTTTCGATTTAAGGAAAGAATTCGGAAAGATGTAATTTCCCTAAGTACAGGACATAACTTATTCAACCGCCTTGTCAGGTGTTAGTTCACCTGACAAATGCTAGTGAAATGGAGTGTGCGAGGTGAACAAACACCACGCACGGCAAAAGAATTCGGAAAGATGTAATTTCCTTGAAAAATATTTTTAAGCTCCGAGAATGTTCCTAATATATGGGTTTGTTCCCGTTTTTTATTGATAACATTGAGATTATGAATTTTAATTTTTATTAATTGTAGCGCGGTGTGTCCGAATTTTAATTCCGGATATGTCAAGTTGTTTAAAATAATCTATCGGTAATTTGCAAAAATGCAAAATATAACATATATTTGAATTGTGTTTAATACGATACTAATGAGGGTCGTTTCAAAGAATCGCCAAACATGTTACTCTGAAAACGGGTAAGCTTAAGCCAGCAAGGCAATAGGCGATATATCGTGGAAATTTGACCTGATAACATATCAATCAAGTCGTTCTCAAATTAATTTTTAAAAGGC
>JAHDFN010000066.1:0-16032 GCA_020628145.1 Saprospiraceae bacterium
TTATTCGGTAAATTATCCGACAAGGCAGGTGACTTCATGGATTCCGTTGAAAAGAAAATGGATAACATTGTGGATGGTGCCGAAGAAAAAATGGATGATTTGGTTGATGGTGCGAAAAAAGCCAAAGACGACATCATTGACGATACGAAAGACGCATAAGCGGCGGTAATTTTCTAAAAAATAATTTTAAAGCCATTCGGATTCGATTTTTTCCGAATGGCTTTTTTTATTTGTGATAATTTTCAATTTCTATTCATCCAATATGTCATCCGATGAAACAATCATTATTTTTTTTATTCCTATCTCTCACTTTTTTTCTCAACGCTCAAAAATACCAGGCTAAAATCATTCGTGACCAATGGGGTGTCCCCCACATTCACGGAAAAACGGATGCCGATGCGGCCTATGGTCTGGCCTGGGCTCATTGTGAGGATGATTTCGAACATGTGCAAAAAGCATTGATCGGTTCTAGAGGACGATTGGCAGAAGTGGATGGAAAAGAAGGGGCGATTCTTTCCGTCGGATCATTTATCATGAATGCCGATCCCATTATTGAGAAATATTATGACTCGGATTTATCGGATGAATTCAAAGCGGTTTTAAATGGAAGTGTTGCCGCAATTAATCAATATGCGGAAGAACATCCGGATGAAATTTTATTAAAAAACATTTTTCCGATTCACGGCAAGGATATTATCAAGGGATATATTCTCGCCCAAGGAATTTTATCCAGTGCTTTTTTTGATATCGCCCGTGTTTTCACCGGAAATATAAAACCCATTCCCGACGGCCCATTCACTGCCGGCTCCAACGGTTTTGCCTTTGCTCCCGGAAGAATGGACAAAAATGAAACAGTGATGATTTCCAATACCCACCAACCTGTGGATGGAATTCTTTCCTGGTACGAAGCACACGTAAAAAGCGATGAAGGTTGGAATATGTTGGGCGGCACTTTTTCCATTGGTGTCAGTTTATTTTTGGGTGCCAATGAAAACCTTGCTTGGACCCACACGACTAATTATCCCGATTTTTCCGATGTATATCAATTGGAAATGCATCCTTCCAAAAAGAATGTTTACAAATTCGACGGAGAGTGGTTGGAGTTGGAAAAAAGAAAAATGAAAATAAAAGTAAAAATCGGGCCGATAAAAATACCTTTCAAAAAAACATTTTATTGGAGCAAATACGGAACGACTTTAAAAAAAGATGGCAACTATTATTCCGTTCGTTTTCCGGCAAGGGACGGCATCAAAGCAGCAGAACAATGGTGGCGGATGAACAAGGCTAAAAACCTGAAAGAATTCAAGGAGGTTTTAGATATGCAGGGATTGAGTTGTCAGAATATAATCTATGGAGATAAGGAAGGAAATATTTTTTATTTATCGAATGGATTATTTCCTTACAGGGAAGGCGACTTCAACTATATGGAAATCATGCCGGGCAATACTTCGGAAAATCTTTGGCCGGCTAGAAAACATCATCCGATTTCGGATTTACCTTTATTGGAAAACCCGGAAAGCGGCTATGTATTCAATTCGAATAATCCTCCTTTTCTTGCAACGGACGACCCTTATAATTTAAAAAAGGAAGATTATGATCCGACTTTCGGATTCAGGGAAAAACCGACTAATCGTGCCTTACGATTCATGGAATTAATGAAAGATAAAAAAGGTAAAATCTCCTACGATGAACTTAAAAAAATGAAATATGATTTGACCTATTGCACGGAAACTTATTTCACTTGGAATATTGAAAATCTAGACGACATTTTTTCTCTCGACACTAAAAAATATCCGGACATCAAGGATGCTTTACAAATAATGAACGAATGGGATGGCAATACACATCACAGCAATAAAAAAGCAACGATTGCCGCCATTTCCATTTATCATACATTAAAATACCACGCAGACAAAATCCTCATCGACAAACCGGTTATCATCCCTGAAGATATTTATGTAGATGCCATCCGCAAGGCGAAAAAATTCCTAATGAAAAATTACGGCACAATGGAAATCCCACTAGGAACGGTTCAGCGACACATCAAGGGAGAAGTTTCATTACCTATTTCGGGGATGCCGGAAATTCTTGCTCCGACTTTCATAGAAAAACATGATAAGAAAACATTCAGAAACACGATGGGGGAAAGTTATATTCTTTTTGCCAGATATACGGAAGACGGACTGGAGTTGGAAACCTGCCATCCTTTCGGTTCAAGCAACAGAAAAGACAGCCCCCACTACACCGACCAAATGGAATTATTCACAAACCAGAAACTCAAAAAAATGACCCTCGATTTTGATAAGATAAAAGTCGAAAAAGAATATACTGTCGGAAATTAAAATCAATTCTTCAGGAATGATTGGCTAGATATTTTCCTACTATAATCGCTACAAGAAATGTGGTATATAATTGTCCTACGATTCCTAACAACAAGGTAAGGGATTTGGCCGGTGATGCAGACGGAACAATATCACCGAAACCCACCGAAGTCAGCGTAATAAAACTGAAATAAATAAAATCATAAAAATTCGGATATTCAGGAAGGATAAATGCATCGGGAATGAGAATATGGATAAGGTTCAAAAGAAGGGAACCCGAAATACCTAAAAGAAAAAATCCGGAAATACAAGCGAAAATCGTATTCCGATCCACTTCTTCTTCCTTCAATAAAAAAAACATCAATTTAACAAAAAGATAAAGAAAAAAAAACAGATTCAATAACATACTTGCCACCTCCCATCCCAAACCGATATATTCATTCAACACAAACAAAGTAAAACCTGTCAAACCGATGATACAACAAAAAATCAATTCCTTAAAATGGGTCGTATTATAAATAGCACCGATAAACATAAGGACTCCGAAAAGCAAATTCAAAATAACATTCCCATAATCAATCATTTCTAAAAAGGGAGGAACTAACACGATCAATATCGAGACCACCATCAACCAAAAATAATTCGGGTTATGGAAATTATGTGATAAATATTTTTTAATCGAATCAATCATTCTTGTTCCATATTTTTTCTATGGCTTCCGCCAAAGCATAATCTTTTTCTGTCACCACATTTCCTGCATCATGCGTACACAATTTTATCTGTACCCGATTCCATACATTCGTCCAATCCGGATGATGACCTTGTTGTTCTGCCAAAAAAGCAACCCTTGTCATGAAACCGAACGCTTCCTGAAAATCCTTGAATATGAATTCGGCTTCCAAAACGTTTTCCTTTTTTATGAATTTTTCCATTTCACATCCAATTTATAAATAAAGGACAAAATTCCCTCAACAGACTTATCAGTTGTTTGCCCGCCACTCACGGCAGAAACGGTTTTACTGCAACCCTAACAATCAAACCGAAAAAACAAGAAAGCAGACTCGCCCCTAACATCACCCGCCATAAGAACAGCATATTTTCGGACGCCGGTAATTCCTCTATAAACCGATCATCTAATATATCAGATCGTTTTCCGATAATTGCAATTTAAGATTCATGAATTCGGAAAATATTTTCCATTATTAATCACTGCGATGATTTCCCCTTTCAATTCCTCTCCGACCAAAGGCGTATTTTTTGATTTGGAACGAATATTTTTTTCTTCAAAGACATAAGAAATTCCAGGATCGAAAATAGTAAGATTCGCCTTCATGCCTTTTTTGATTCCCTTTGTTTTCAAACCGAGTATTTCCCGTGGAGCCGATGACAATTTCCCGATTAAATCCGAAACATCCGTATTCCATTCCCGATTCACCAGACCGAAAGTCGTTTCCAATCCGATAACACCGAATTCCGCATAAGGAAATTCCAAGTCCTTCGCCTCGATATGCCAGGGCGTATGGTTGGAAGTGATACAATCAATCGTGCCATCTTCCAATCCCTTGAATAAAGCCTTCCTATCCTTATCCTCCCGAAGGGGAGGCAATACCTTAAGATTCGAATCGAATTCTTCCAAAGCACCATCATTATAAACCAAATTCAAAGCCGCCACCGAAGCCGTCACCTTCAGTTTTTTCCGCTTCGCCTCCTTCACCATCCGCACAGCTTTGGCCGTAGAAATATTATGGACATGTAGCCTCGATTCCGTATATTCCGCCAATTGGATATCCCTCGCCAACATTAATTCTTCCGAAAGGGAAGGAATTCCCTTCATTCCCAACATCGTACTCGTCACCCCTTCATGCATCAAACCCGAATAGGCACTTTGCTTATCATGCGGCCGATTGATTATCAAACCCTCGAAAGGCTTCACATACTGCAAGGCCCGCATCATCATCCCATTATCCGCTATCGGATGGGAACCATCGGAAAAAGCAACCGCACCGGCACCGTACATATCATACATTTCGGTGATGTCCTTCCCTGCCGTATTTTGTGTAATCGCCCCCACAGGATGGAAATCCACTACCCTACCCGAAGCATTCCTTGTTATATATCTGACTTGGGATTGATTATGAATGGCCGGAGAAGTATTGGGAAAACAGGCCACCGCCGTATAACCGCCGCCGGCAGCTGCGGCAGAAACGGAATCCAAATCTTCCCGATGTTCCAAACCCGGATCACAGACCTGTGTTCCCATATCCAACCATCCTACCGAAACATGCAAGTCAGGCGATTTGATAATTTCACAATCCTTAGCCGGAATACGTCGGCCTATTTTTTCGATGACACCACCGATGATGAGAATATCGGCTTGGCGACCGTGATGGTCGGATGAAGGATCTACAATCGTGGCATTTTTAAGCAATAGTCGCATGAATAACATTTAGCCCTACTGCCTTTTGCCGACAGCGGGTTTAAGTTTTCCAAAATCTCAATATCAGGGTTTCCAACAATAGGAAAACCAAGGCGGCAATCAGGCACCATTTCCAAAGAACAATCCCTTTGCTCCGCTCCCCGATATATTGTGTAAAATCGGTTTCAGCATTAGATTCCAAAACCTTGAAGCTTCCACCCACCGCATTCTTCAATTCGGCATCCGAAAAATAATCCAATTCTGATTCTTTACGGTCAAAATTGTAAGCAAATTTTTCCAATACTTCTTCTTCATTATGGAATAGGTCATAATATCCCGCCTCCTTGATTTGATTATTGATACCGATAATGACTTTCGATCCTATTTTTTTCTGTTCGGGAATGAATTCCTCTGTACGCCCCCTCATCTTATAGACGGATTCGGCACCGGTCAATGGATTTGCCGCTTCCAAAACCTCATCCCTTCCGATGTAATTGGCAATTTTACGATCCTGACCCGAAGAAATCGCCATTTTATAAATCATAGGAACGAACACTTCGGCATTCCTAACCAAATCGTTATACTCCGTATCCAGGGGAGCCGCACATAAATAAAGATGGCCTTGCTCTTTCTTGTACTTACCCAAATATGTCGTCCCATCCCTGAAAGTCAATAAACGTTCTTCTCCCCTACTCCCGAAATCGGTCAGTTTGTAATGCCCTTTTGTTGTCGGCAATTTGAGGTTGGAACGGGTATTTTCATAAACATCCTTGAAAATGAATTCTTCCGTATTGATTCTACCCACCGAACCGGCATTCTTATCAAAGGAGACCAATTCATTGGCCGGAAAGCCACCAAGGAAACCTTTATAGGAATTGATATCGGAATTAGGCGATGGAAATACAAGAAGATTACCTCCGTTATCCACATAGTTTTTCAATTCAAATGCCAATCCTGAAGAAACGGCTTTCAAACCACTTGAAACGATGAGGTTATAATTCGGGAATTGGGAATAATCGAGATTATTACTCCTTACATTATCTACCTTGAAGAAATTGATGCCCTTGAACGCAGCATCCAGATAACGGTTACTACTTCCATCATTGATGACCAATATCTTTATCTGTTCAGGCACATTGAATGTGAAATACAACTTATCATCGAACTGTACCGGATAATCCGTTACCGTCAATACAGCTTCATGCCACCCTGCCTTCAAAACAGTAATATTAACCGTATCTATAGAATAGGATTGGGCAGGTATATTCAATGTTCCCAAAGGTTTGGTTTGTCCACTGTGTTCCAAAGTCAGGCGGACATTCTCTGCTTTCTCATCAGAGATATTCCTCACTTTCACTACAAGGGGATTGTTCCTATTCAACATTTGGACCGGTGCTTGGAACCAAGCGGAATCCAAGCTGATATTCTGTTTCCTAACAGATTGTAACGGCACCAGATTGAAATCAATAATCGTATCCTGTTCCGTTTGGAGATTCGTTATGTTTTTTTGGAAATCGGATATGATATAGGAAGTCTTATTTTCGACCGAGGTATTATTCAAGGCTTGCTTGACCCGGCTCACCACCTTATCCAATTCCCTCACGGCCGGCGTAATTCCGATTTCTTCTATGAGGGAAATGGCATCTTCCTTGCCGACCATTCTTTGGTGCCTCCCTTCGAAATCCATTGTCAGTACTTGGAAACGATCCTCTACATTGTAGGCCTCAACGATCTCCTTGGCTCTTTGCTTTGCTTTTTCCAACAAAGGCACTTCGGCATTGAGGGAACTCATACTATAGGAATTATCCACAAAAATACTGACGGCCTTTTCACCGGTCTTGACTTCATCTCCTTGTGGAATGAACGGTTGTGCAAAAGCGAAGACCAATCCGGCAATGGTCAATATCCGCATCAGGAGGACCAGAAGATGCTTCAACCGATTACGGTTGGAAGTTTCTTCCTTGACTTCCTTCAAGAACTTTACATTGGTGAAATATACCTTCTTGAACCTTCTGAAATGGAACAGATGGATAATGATAGGTATCAGGATTGTCGCTAAGGCGAATAAGAATGTTGGGTAAAGAAATTGCATACGGGGGCAAAAATAAGGGAATTAAACATAGTATGCCATAGGTAAAGTGTGAATTTAATTTCCTTTCTCACAACCATTATTCCTACATCCGCATCTACCTTACCGGAATGCATTCCCAATTGATTTATTAAACCATTGGAACTTATCCCAAATAAGTTAGGATAATTCCTTCATTTAAATTCCAACCACCATGAACAGGAATATTTTTCTGTACCTGCTGTTTGCAGGTATGCTGCTATCATCATGCCATAGTTATAGCACCAGAGACAAGAATAATACAGGGCAAACCCACCAAGATCCGAATGAAGCGAATAAGAGCAAGGAAATACAGACAGATGATGAAATATCCTTGGCTCCACCCATGCCCAAAAACAAACCTGTGCCACCACCACCACCGCCTCCGCCTTCTTCCCTAAATGTCGTGGGAGACATTAGTATAGAAGAAGAAATAAGTAATGGAATGGGATTCATGTCGATTGAACAAACAACCCACCAGAATGTCAATATGAATCATGAGGAATACAGCACCATTGTAGAGAATGATTACAAGAATCCGAAAAATGATCCGCTTTCTACTTTTTCCATCGATGTGGACAATGCGGCATATAGCAATGTCAGGAGAATTTTGAATTATGGTCAAATACCGGATGGCAATGCTGTCAGGATTGAAGAGATGATCAATTATTTTTCATATGATTATCCTCAGCCTCAAGGGAAACACCCCTTCTCCATCACAACTGAAATGAATGACTGCCCCTGGAACAAGAAGAATAAATTATTACACATCGGTCTGCAAGGATACAAAGTGGATTTCGCCCAGGCTCCGGCCAATAACCTGGTTTTCCTTTTGGATGTTTCGGGCTCTATGAGTGCCGCCAATAAATTACCTTATGTAAAAAAATCAATGGAGATGATCCTGAATGAATTGAGGGATGAAGACAGAGTCGCTATCGTTGTATATGCCGGTGCGGCCGGTCTGGTATTGCCTTCCACTTCTGCTAGGGATAAAGGTAAAATCATGGCGGCCATCGATAATTTAAACGCAGGAGGATCAACCGCAGGAGGTGCCGGAATAAAATTGGCATACAAAACCGCTAAAGAGAATTTCATAAAAGGAGGAAATAATAGAATTGTCCTTTGCACTGATGGCGATTTCAATGTAGGTGTTTCCAGCAAATCGGGTTTACAGAATTTAATCGAGCAAAAAAGAAACGAAGGTGTTTTTCTTACCGTACTCGGATTCGGGATGGGGAATTACAAAGATAACCGTTTGGAAACATTGGCGGATAAGGGCAATGGAAATTACGGTTATATCGATAATCTGAATGAGGCCAAAAAATTGTTGGTCAACGAAATGGGAGGCACTTTCCTTACCATTGCCAAGGATGTGAAAATCCAAGTGGAATTCAATCCGGAACATGTGGAATCCTACCGGCTCATCGGATATGAAAACAGGAAACTCGCCCATAGGGATTTTGATGACGACACCAAAGATGCCGGGGAATTGGGTGCCGGGCATACGGTTACGGCCTTGTATGAAATCGTACCGAAAGGAAGAAAACCCCAAGACCCGACAAGACCGTTGAGGTATCAGGAAAATGTTACGAAAAATGTAGCTGCGAAAGAATTGGCTTATGTAAAATTCAGGTATAAAAAGCCGGACGGGGATGTCAGTACATTGTTGGATAAAACCATTTTCAATTCGGATAATTCTTCTTCGGATGCTTCCGATAATTTTAATTTTTCAGCAGCCGTTGCCGGATGGGGTTTATTATTGAAAAATTCAAAATTCAAAGGAAATGCGACTTATTCCATGATTTACGATTTGGCGGATAAGTCAAAAGGAAAAGACCCTTTCGGTTATAGAACGGAAATGCTTTCATTGATTAAAAAGTCGGAAATCATCTCCAACAATCTCCAAGCAAGGAAGTAATGGATTTATATAGTGTTTGATTAGATTAATCCCGGATATTGAAATATATATTCGGGTTTTTTTTTCAAAAAACAAGAATGACCGCTTGGACAAATCCGGCGAACATCCCCAGAATGGCTCCTACGATAATGAGTTTCCATTCATCTTCCTTGAAGGCCGGTCTCATAAATCCCAGGAATTCATCTGCCGGTAATTCGGACATTTTTTCCGCAACGGTGTGTTCTATATCCAAGGCATTTTCCGCATAATCGAAAACCTCCGTAATCGACTGTGGCAATTCCATCCGGAAAGTATCGATGACCATCTGCTTGATATTCCTATAGGTTTTCGTTCCCGTAGCAATTTGAATAATGGCGCGGTTCAAGCCGGCGGTTTTATCTATTACCTGATTGATATGTGACTCCACCAATTCCACAATTTGTTCCGTTGCCCGACCATATAGAATATGATCGAAAATATTACGCATGGTGAATAAACGGTTGGATAAGACTTTTCCGAATTCACGGGAAACCTCGGATTGTCTTTTCATTAATAACCCCTGAAAAACGACCGGCCCGAATTTATATGGTTTTTCCGGTTCGAAAATCAATTTCAATGCAATATAATTCGTAAGATATCCGACCAATAATCCGGCAACGGGAAGAGTCATCCAAGCCCATTCATATCCCTCGATAAAATACCAGATCATCATTTGAATTAATCCGAATAGAAATCCGAAATAAAAACCCGATTTTTCAATAAAAAGAAATTCCTCCTCTCCACACCTCAGGAATAATTCATTCATGATGCCCCGGTTGTTTTCGATTTCTTCCAACACCATTTCCTTCACATCCCACAAATCGAGAATATCGTTTTTAATGTCTTCCATAATGGATTCGACGGCCGAAGGGAATTCATGGATAGCCATTTCAATGATTTTCTCCTTCCTCGATTTCGGCAATGTCGCCCAAAGGATGGGAACATGTTCATGCATGGCCCTTTCCATTGTCGTCCGGGCCAGCGTCCTCATATTGGATTCCAATTCCTCCGCTACCCTGTCGGGATTGAGTTTCCCGAAAATTTCCTTGATATCAATGAGATGTTCCAGTATCATATCTGTGGAAATATCCGCCATTTTCGTCGCCTTGAGCGGAATAATCCCCTGCCAGCCCAATCTCATCCAAGGAATGTCTTCATTGATAATCCATCCCCTGAATTCTATCGGATTGAAAGTCATATGGATCGCCAATTTGTTCGTCCACCATCCTACGATAGCGGCGGAAACAGGTATGACCAGATAAATCAGCCAGGGCTGAATAACCGGCCACCATTCCGATATGAATGATTGAATTCCCTCCATCGGGTACTAAATTAGGAAATATACTTTATTTGTCTCCACTTATTCGAATTTGTCCTACCTGGGACATAAATACTCCATTCGAATCATATACCTTTATCCGGAGATGTCCGATATACCGAAAATAGATCTAATCATTCCTGCATTCAACGAGGAAAATGCTATTGGAAATGTGCTGAAAGACATCCCAAAAGATTGGGTGAGGGAAATCGTAGTCTGCAATAACCTGAGTACCGATGAAACGGCCAAGGTCGCTTCAAATGCCGGTGCCACCGTAGTAGATGCCCCTATCCAAGGATATGGGAATGCCTGCCTTTTCGGATTGAAATATATCGCTGAAAAGCTCGACCGACCGGATATCATCGTTTTTATAGATGCGGACTATTCGGATCATCCCGAAGAATTGCCGGATGTGGTCAGACCGATTATTGAAGAAGGATATGATTTGGTCATCGGGACGAGGGCTTTGGGCAATCTGGAAAAAGGAGCCATGACTCCGCAGCAGGTTTTCGGCAACTGGTTGGCAACGAATCTGATTCGCTTATTCTACGGCTATCATTTCACGGATCTGGGGCCGTTCAGGGCGATCAGATATGATAAATTATTAGCCTTGGACATGCAGGACAAGACCTATGGATGGACGGTGGAAATGCAGGTAAAAGCGGCGAAACAAAAAATGAAATGCACCGAAGTTCCGGTGAACTACCGGGTAAGAATCGGGTTTTCGAAAGTATCGGGAACGATCAAGGGAACCATCGGTGCAGGGCAGAAAATATTATGGACGATTTTTAAATATCTTTAGGATAATGTTGGATTGGATTTGTTTCATATTATTATGTATTTATTTTTCGGCATTTACTTATATCACGCTCTATTGTTTATTGCAATTGAATCTTCTTTATCATTATTCGAAGAATTTAAGGCATTTCAAAAAAGAACATGAACAAGTCGCCCACCATGACGAAGACCTTCCTTTCGTCACCGTTCAACTACCATTATTCAATGAATTATATGTCGCCGAAAGATTGATTGACAATATCGTACAAATGGATTATCCGAAAGACAAATACGAAATCCATGTCTTGGATGATTCTACCGATGAAACCGTACAAATCTGTAAAAAGAAAGTCGAAGAATATCTGGCACTCGGATACAATATACGCCATATTACCCGAACCGAGCGGAGCGGTTTCAAGGCCGGGGCCTTGAAGGAGGCGACAAGAGAAGCCAAAGGAGAATTCATTGCCATTTTCGATGCGGATTTTCTTCCTAGAAAAGATTTCCTAAGACGGACGATTCCGCATTTCAACAATCCGGAGGTAGGAGTGGTACAAACCCGCTGGGAACATATCAATCAGAATTATTCCCTACTTACCCGTTTGCAGGCCATCCAACTCAATGTACATTTCACTATTGAACAATTAGGCCGAAGGGCCGCCGGATGTTTATTACAATTCAACGGCACGGCGGGTGTATGGCGTAAAAAAGCCATCGAAGATGCCGGCGGCTGGGAATCGGATACGCTAACAGAGGATTTGGACTTGAGTTACCGGGCCCAATTACAGGGATATAAAATCGTTTTCCTAGAACGTATCGGAGCCCCCGCAGAATTACCCTCAGAAATGAACGGCCTTAAATCCCAACAATTCAGGTGGCAGAAAGGTGGAGCGGAATCCGCTCGAAAATTAATTCCTACTATTTTAAAATCGGATTTATCACCCTTGCAAAAATTCCACGGTGTAGGACATTTATTATCGAGTAGTGTTTTTCTTTCCATTTTCCTTTCGGGAATGATTAGTGTCCCTTTAATGATCATGCTTCCCAGAACGGAATTAAACATGACTTATTTCACAATTTTCCAAATCGGATTTCTAATCATCGGTCTTGTATTTTTTGTCGGTAACCGACGAGCGGAATTGGAAAAACCCTTATGGAAAATATTATTCAAATTCATTATTTTATTTCCGGTATTTCTGGCATTGTCAATGGGTTTGTCATTACACAATTCCATTGCGGTCATACAAGGATTGAGAGGTAAAAAATCGCCTTTTATCCGCACCCCGAAATTCAATATCAAGGATTTTGCGGATTCATTAAAAAGAAAAAAATATCTGGGTTTCAAACTCAATTGGATAATTATTGCAGAAGGATTAATGGCCTTATATTTTATTGCCGCACTTTACATGGGATTATTTTATGGTTACAAAGGTTTCGTTCCTTTCCATGCGATGCTGGCCATCGGTTTCGGATCGATTTTTTATTTTTCGGTTAGGGATTTGAGTTTAAAATAATAAAAAGGATTGGCATTCAGCCAATCCTTTTTATTATTTTATTAATTTCCATCTAGGACTTAACTTTCATAATCCGATATTCCCCTTCCTTCAAAACCGGCAAGCCGATTTTTTCACGGGCATTATTACTTGTTTCCAAATCTCCGATAAACGGCGGCTTCAACTGGCCTGATTCCCTATCGAAAACCTTTCCTGTTCCGTACAACATCGGTTCCTTCAGAATCTTATATGTGATGTTATCATAAAAAGACGCATATTGCTGAGGGTCCATTCGTCCTGCTTCAACTTCCGTAGCAAAAATGGCAGACATCTCATCTCGATATTCACGAGGATCCAATCGGGGTGCAGGATGAAGCAACAAAACGAAAAAACGACTTTCCTTCACTCCTAATCTTTCTCTTGACGGATACCCGTATTTAGCAAGCAATGATTTTATTTTCAGGTAATTTTCATAATCCAATTCATGCTGTAATGCCCAAAGGGAATCTTTTTGTTCCTGAGACAATTCATCTTTTATAGTTTTTTTAAAAGCAATATATTCCTCAATGGATAAAGTTTTACTTTTTTCGATATCTTCCTTAATGATTTCCTCATCCAATGTACCTAGAGAGACACAACGCCTGTATTGTTGATCGGTTTCTAATAAAGTTTCTATCTCGGCAATCAAAAATTTCCGATCCTTTTTACTCAGGTCATTCTTGACACCGACATTTTGGGTACTTTTGCATGCATAAAAAAACATTCCTACAAATAGGACTAAAAATAATACAAATGACTTTTTCATAACTAATTAATTTTTTGATTATAAAATTGATGATGACACAAAGTAAAGGGCGATTTCCGTCTTATTCAGTTATCGGGAAATGAAGAAAAACCAAGAAGGAATTAAAAAACCTAATGAAAACTTAATCAGTCGGCATCAAAACATAATCCGTAGTATTTTTACATCATAATGGAGACTCAACAGAAACATATTACCCTAGCCATAATTGCCACAATCCTACTACTGGGCTTGGCTTTCACCCAATTCAATTGGATAAAAAAGGCACACGATCTCAAAAAGGATCATGTCAGAAGGGATTTAAAGAAAATGGCAGACGACATCGCCATCAACCTTGAGTCAATAGAAGGATTCATTTGGAAGAAAATCGCCCGAGGAGAAAAGGAAATCAAACATGAACACATAGAAGAAACCATTCTATCCGTAATCAACAACTACAAAACAGACGAAAAAATATATTACTCGATTTATCAGGAAAAAGAAAACGGAATTTTCATCAGCAATTCAGATCATTTTAAAAAAAACCTAAAGAAATCCTCCCATAGAAGTTGCCTCTCCTGCATTTTGACCATAAACTTCAACAACGACTCTCTTCGGAATATTTCACCCGACATGATGTTTATACGCTCCATCCAGCAAACACTGGCCCTTCCCAATTCACTTCCGGAAAACGAATTGCTTTGGGTCTCATTATATTTACGGGAAGAATCCGCATTGACTAAAAAATCGATTTTAGGATTCGTCATGCTAACATTAGGTTTAATCCTCCTTATGACATTCATATTCGGATATACATTATTTTCCTTATCCCGACAGAAAAAAATCAATCAGGTAAAAGATGATTTTTTCAACAATATGACCCATGAATTCAAAACACCTTTAAGTTCGATTCGATTGGCTACAAAAGTCCTAAAAAGAAATCCGGACGAAACGAAAAAAGAAAACTACCTTAACCTTATAGAAAATGAAAGTCGAAAATTGGAAGGACAAGTCTATCAATTATTACAATTATCCTTATTGGACTCGGATAACATTGGACAAAGAAAACATAGATCTTCATAAAATAATTACGGAAACAAAAAACAGGCTGGAATTAATTACAGAGCAAAAAAACGGAAGCATCAAATTATTATTAGGTCTTGACAATTCCGTAATAGAAGGTGATTATTCCCAAATATCGAATAGTATTTATAATTTAGTGGAAAACGCCTTGAAATATTCCGGCAAAAATCCACAGATCACTATCAGTACTTATTCTGAAAAAAATAAAAAATATATTTCCGTCAGAGATAAGGGAGAAGGCATCCCATTGGAATTAAGTCATAAAATTTTCAATCGCTTCTTCAGGATACAAGAAAAGAACCAATACAAAGGAAAAGGATTCGGCATCGGTTTGAGCTATGTGAAAACCGTCATAAAAATGCACAAAGGAAAAGTATTCATTAATCCGGGATATTCGGAAGGATGTGAAATGATAATTGAATTATGAATAAAATATTACTCATAGAAGACGATGAAAGTTTCGGTTATATCCTAACCGAATATCTTTTCTTATACGACTTGGATATTACTTGGGCGAAATCCGGAGAAGAAGGATTGGAATTAGCCGAAAAACATCATTTCGACTTAGGTATTTTCGATATTATGCTTCCCGGTCAAAACGGATTCGAAATTGCCGAAACCATGAAACGGAAACATCCGGAAATGCCTTTCATTTTCCTCAGTGCGAAATCACTAAAAATCGATAAATTAAAAGGGTACAAATTGGGAGCAGACGACTACATCACCAAACCGGTAGATGAAGAATTACTCCTAGCGAAAATCAAAGTCCTATTACTAAGAAATAAAAAACAACAAATACGAAAAGATATTTTCCACATCGGAGATTATACTTTTTCCCATGACAAACAAGAACTCAAATATAAAGACGAAACGCCCATACAACTCACCCAAAGGGAAGCGGAATTACTCAAAATGTTCTGCCTGAACGAGAGACGGTTATTACCCCGCAAAAAAGCCTTACAAGACATCTGGGGTTCGACCGACGAGTTCAGTCGCAAAAGCATGGATGTCTTCATTTCACACCTCAGGAAACACCTTTCCAAAGACGAGCGAATCCGCATTAAAAACGTACACGGCAAAGGCTTTGTATTCTCCATCAGTCCATCTTGACAAAACCTCTTCGGCTTCATTTTCATCTATTGCCGATAATCCTTACATTTGCGGCGGATTAGAACATTAACTTAAAAATTCTAGAATGAATCTTCACGAATATCAAGGAAAGGAATTATTGGCCGGTTACGGCATCACCATACAAAGAGGTGTCTTATTGGAAGATATCGCCAATTTGGAATCCGCCTATAAGCAATTGGTAGATGAAACGGGAACCGAATTCGTAGTCGTAAAAGCACAGATACACGCCGGTGGCCGTGGAAAAGGCGGCGGAGTGAAAGTAGCCAAGAATTTCGAAGAAGTGAAGGAACACGCCGGCAACATCCTCGGAATGATGTTGAAGACGCCACAAACACCGGGCGGCTTGAACGGCCCCGGTAAAAAAGTGAACAAGGTACTTCTTGCCGAAGATTCATATGCTCCCGATTTCGATGCCTGTAAGGAATACTATGTTTCCATCATGATGGACAGGGGCAAGAAACAAAACGTCATTATCTATTCCACAGAAGGAGGGATGGATATTGAAAAGGTAGCAGAAGAAACGCCTCACTTGGTACATAAGGAATATATCGACCCGACTTTGGGTATGCAGGGATTCCAATTGAGAAAGATAGCCTTCAATCTAGGATTGAGCGGAAAGGCTTTCAAGGGGATGACCAAATTCATTTCCAACCTTTACAAAGCTTTTGT
>JAHDFN010000066.1:16042-18545 GCA_020628145.1 Saprospiraceae bacterium
GGATCGGATGCTTCCCTATTCGAAATCAACCCTTGTATGAAAAATGTCAATGATGAGATCATTGCAGTGGATTGCAAAGTATCACTGGACGGCAATTCCTTGTTCAGACATCCGGAATTAGCAGCCTTGAGAGATAAATCGGAAGAAGATCCCGCCGAGGTCGAAGCCGGGGAATACGGTTTGAATTATGTCAAATTGGATGGCAATGTAGGATGTATGGTCAATGGTGCCGGTTTGGCGATGGCTACAATGGATATCATCAAACTTTCAGGAGGAGATCCGGCCAACTTTCTTGATGTAGGAGGAACCGCAGATGCGGAACGGGTGGAACAAGCCTTCAGGATCATCCTCCGTGATCCGGCAGTAAAATGCATCCTTATCAATATCTTCGGAGGTATCGTGAGGTGTGATCGTGTAGCCCAGGGTGTTGTGGATGCTTACAAGAATATGGGTGACCAGATCAAAGTACCGATTATTGTAAGATTACAAGGAACGAATGCGGATATCGCCAAGAAACTCATAGACGAATCCGGTTTGGAAGTCCGTTCGGCTATCATTCTACAGGAAGCTGCCGACTTGGTAGCGGAAGTTGTAAGTGCCTGATATTGTTCAATCAAATATTTCAAAACGGGATCATTTGTCCAAATGATCCCGTTTTGTATTAGGATGCCATTGAAATCCGGGTGTGTAAGATTTATTTATTAATATGGTCTTATTAATCGATGATATAAGCACCCTATTCGTCTCTATCCCGTTAAATGAATTATAAGTTGTCCGGATACAATGGCAACTTTGGAGATAAAACATACTTTTACCTGTTAAATGAACCATTCTGCCGAACTCGGTACCGCACCCATTGGGGGATTATTGAGAAAACAAGCCATTCCTGCCGCCATAGGAATACTCACCTTGTCGATCAATGGTATTATTGACAACATCTTCGTGGGTCAATACATCGGTTCGTTGGCGATTGCAGCGATAACCGTAGTACTCCCGATCACTTTTCTGATTGCTTCCATAGGAATGTCAATTGGCGTTGGTGGAGCCTCGGTCATTTCCAGAGCCTTGGGCAGTGAAGACGAGGAAAAGGCCCAACGCACCTTCGGAAACCAGGTACTTTGGACCGTCCTCTTATCTGTTTTCTTCGTCGGTGTCGGTTATGTTTTCCAAGAACAGGTCTTATCCCTTTTCGGAGGAAAAGGGGAAACCCTCGGTTTTGCGAAAACCTATTTCAATGTACTCATTCCGGCGATTCCTTTTTTGGCCATTGCCATGATGTTCAACAATGTCATCAGGGCACAAGGGGCACCGAATGTAGCGATGGCCGTCATGATCATCCCCGCCATCGTCAATATCATCTTGGATTTCGTTTTCATCCTCATTCTGGATTGGGGCATGTA
The DNA here is from genome assembly GCA_020628145.1 of Saprospiraceae bacterium. GTDB lineage: Bacteria > Bacteroidota > Bacteroidia > Chitinophagales > Saprospiraceae > JAHDCE01. The sequence continues at coordinate 17,443 of JAHDFN010000066.1, forward strand.
CGGAGCGGGGCTGGCCACGATGTTATCCTATATATCCAGTGCAATGTATGCCTTATGGTTCTTCCTTTCAGGTCGGTCGGATATCGAATTACATCCCAAGCACTTCAATCTGAATTTACCGCTCACAAAGGAAATCTTTTCTATCGGTTCGGTTACTTTGGTCAGGCAGGGCATGGTCAGTCTTCTCGCTATTGTTCTAAATAATACCCTATTTGCTTATGGAGGAGAAGAATCTCTTTCCATTTGGGGGATTATCAACCGGATGATGATGTTTGCCGGTTTTCCGGTTTTCGGGGTTACACAAGGCTTTTTGCCTATTGCCGGTTATAACTATGGTGCAAAACAATGGTCAAGGGTCAAAGAGGTTATCCGTAAATCCATTACCTATGGAACGGTCATTGCATCCATCACATTTCTCATCATCATGGTTTTCACGCCCCAGATTATCGGCATCTTCATCAGTGAAGAAGAAATCATTACGAAAACGACCCCGGCCATGAGATGGGTTTTTCTGGCGACGCCCCTACTTACTTTACAACTCATTGGAGCCGCCTATTATCAAGCCATTGGAAAAGCTGCTCCGGCCATGTTGCTATCATTGACCAAGCAAGGCTTCTTCCTCATCCCTTTGATTTTAATCCTGCCCATGTATTTGGGGATATTCGGAATCTGGATTTCTTTTCCGATTGCAGATACCTTGGCGACGCTTGCCAATTATCTCGCATTGAGAGTGGGAATAAGCAAATTGAAATCGAATGACACTCCACTTCCTTCCCCTACTTCTTCAACCGAAAGGGAAATCACCAATATAGAACAGCATTAACTTTGCATAGAAACATGCACCAATACTCAATTGTGACTCCTTAATCTGAAATGCAAGCTTGAGCTATTACCATAAACTACCACCATCTACTTTTTCAATACAACACAAATAAAACCCACTGAGTTTGACCTATTTTTAATAACATTAAATATTAACAAAAAATTGGCTCAAATCAAATCACCTGAATTTTCATTGTTGAAATGATTTAAAAAAATACTCAAAACAAGAAATAAACACATAAAAGATAGATAAACAATGATTAAAACATTAAAAAAACATC
>JAHDFN010000330.1 GCA_020628145.1 Saprospiraceae bacterium
ATTTACTGCGATTTTATCGATTTAAAACATATGAATATCAGCATCTCAATACTATGATAATGGGTTGAATGGCTATGATACAGAAAACCGATTGACATGATAACATCTAATAATCAAAAACCATATAAAGCCTTCATCTTATCAAATATGGCCGTGTTTTCATAAATGCCACTGAAGTTCTCGGAACCGGGGCCATATGCAAAAACAGGAATCAAATCAGCTGTATGATAATCAGTAGTAAACGAAGTTTTCAAACTATCCAATTTGGAACCTTTATTTATCGCATACCCTCCGGTTTCATGATCGGCAGTAACAATAACCAGGGTCTCTCCATCTTTTTCTGCAAAATCCACGACATGTCCGATGGCCTTGTCAAAATCGAGCATTTCCGTAATGATATAATCTGATTCATTAGCATGGCCGCCCCAGTCGATTTGAGATCCTTCGATCATTAGGAAAAAACCTTTTTCTTTCCCTCTTACATTTAAGAATTCAACGGATTTTTTTGCAATGCCCGGAAGATAATCCCTGCCTTCGGCTACGGTTACGGGGTTTGTGTTGGCCGTATAAAAAGCCAAGGGTTTGGCAGGATCCATTTTTAAATCGTTAATCGGGGTTTGAAAGAAATCCGAAACGACATAGCCTTTCTTTTTCAATTCATTCGAAAGATTCCTACCATCTTCCCTTTTCTCAAAATGATCTTTTCCTCCACCTACAAAAAGGTCGATTTCTGTCTTGAGGAAATCAGCAGCATTTTTCTGATGTTGTTTTCTTTTATTCTGATGGCAGATAAAACTCGCTGGTGTGGCATGTGTAATGGTAGAAGTAGCTACCATTCCGGTAGCCAATCCTTTTTCCTCAGCTATTTCCAAAATGGTTTTCACTGCTACGGTGTCCGAATCTACCCCTACTGCCCCATTATAGGTTTTTACTCCACAGGAAAAGGCTGTTGCTCCTGCAGCGGAGTCAGTGACCAAATCATCCGAAGAATAGGATTTGTGTAATCCGACATAAGGAAACCGTTCCAGATTCAGTTTGTTACCATTGGAATACAGTCCTGCTGAAACTTGGGTGACCCCCATGCCGTCACCAATCATCAGTATGATGTTTTTAGGCTTAGTCGAAGAAGAATGAGTCCCGGGTATTTGTCCATTATTAGAGGGAGCTTCACAACCGAAAAACAGGCTGCAAATAGCTAAGAAGAGTATCGATTTTTTCATAAAAACATATTTAGTTTGTACAAATATAGTTTTCTCCTATCGGGATTTATAGGCTTCGCCTTACATTTACGGTATGCCAACCAAAGCCATCAATATATGGTCCAGTCCGAGGAATATTTCCACTGCCTTGATGTACTCATGGGGGCAACGGAAAGATTGTTCTATTGTAGATGAACCGCTTTATGCTCATTATTTGAGAGTAACAGATGCCAATCATCCGGGAAAGGAGGAAATAATGAAAAGCCAATCCCAATATGCCGATGTGGTGATCAGGGATGTTATCCTAAGGAAATATGACACTCAGTTTGTCATTCATAAGCAGATGACCCACCATTTGGTGGAAATGGATTGGTCGTTTATGAAAAGCTGTGGGAATATTATCCTTATCCGAAATCCAAAGGAAATCATTGCATCATATTCAAAGGTGATTCCTAACCCTAGTATGAAGGATGTCGGAGTCAAAAAACAAACGGAGTTGTATGATTATCTCAAAAAAAACAATAACCTGACCGCTATTGTAGATACCAATCAACTACTAAAGAATCCTGAAGGAATTTTGCGGAAAGTTTGCTCGGGCTTGGGTATGCCCTTTGACCCCAAAATGCTTTCTTGGAAACCCGGAGCAAGGTCAGAAGATGGTGTTTGGGCAAAATACTGGTATGCCAATGTACATCAATCCATTGGATTTAAACCTTATGTCCCGAGGGAGATTGATTTGCCTGAACATTTAGAAGGATTGGCAGAACAATGCCTTCCTTATTACCGACAATTATTCAAAATTTGCATCAAAGCGTGAAATATGTTACAACAATTCAATGAAAAAAATCGGAACATCATGGTCTATATCAATGGGCGGTTGGTGAAAAGGGAAAATGCGAAGGTGTCTGTATTCGACAGTGTGGTGCAAGGAGGCGATGCCGTATGGGAAGGCTTAAGGGTTTATAATGGTCGGATTTTTTCCTTGGAGGAACATTTGGAAAGATTGCAGAATTCGGCCCATGCTCTTTGTTTTAAAGAGGTGCCTTCTAATGAAATAATTAAAAAAGCCATTTTTGAAACACTGAAGGCTAATAATATGGAAGATGGGGTGCATGTCCGTTTGACATTGACAAGGGGAGAGAAAATTACATCCGGTATGGATCCTCGCCTGAATCAATCTGGTTGTACGCTCATTGTTTTAGCAGAATGGAAACCACCGGTTTATCCGGAATCAGTATCAATGGTGACTTCCTCTATTCGAAGGAACAACCCGATGTTCTTGGACTCGAAAATCCATCATAATAATCTTATCAATAATATCCTAGCTAAGATAGAAGCCAATAATGCCGGTGCGGATGCGGGATTGATGCTGGATATGAATGGTTTTGTAGCTGAAGCAAATGGTGTGAATGTTTTTTGTATCCGTAAAGGAATCGTATATACACCATTTGCAGATGCTTGTCTGCCAGGGATTACCCGGGCTTTGGTCATGGATTTATGCAAGGGAAATGACATACCATGTGTTGAGAAGAATCTTTCATTAATTGAGTTTTATACTGCGGATGAAGTATTTTGTACGGGAACGATGGGAGAATTGGTAAAGGTTTCGGAAATAGATGGTCGAAAAATCATAGATAAATCCAAAGATGGGGTGTTAGGTAAGCTTTGTGAACTATTCAGGGAGAAAACTAAAAAATCGGGAACGCCTTTTATATAAAAAATAAAGCCGTCGTCTCTTTTGACAACGGCTTTGAAATAAACGCACTATA
>JAHDFN010000067.1 GCA_020628145.1 Saprospiraceae bacterium
ACCATCCGGCAGAACCTGTTTTGGGCCTTTGCTTATAATATCGTAGCAATTCCGATTGCGGCGATGGGATTCCTTAATCCGATGTGGGGAGCTTTGTTCATGGCATTTTCGGATATTGTAGTTATCGGTAACTCAATCCGCCTAAGAACCAAATCTTTGGAGTGAATGGCTATAAAAAATTCGCTAATGGTTTGTCTTTTAAGATATTGTTGATTATATTTACCTTAGATTTTATTATTGCCTTTTAATTTTTATTCTTTAGTATCATTACACTCCAAAGGTTTTCCTATAACCAAATGATTAAAGAGTAAAATAGGGGATGACCAATTTTGGTCATCCCCTTATTTTATATATTTATGGAAGGTGAATTCTATTCCGGTGTCCCATCTGTAATCCAAGCCTCAATCTTGTCAATTAGGCAATCTCCCAATTTATCAGAACCCAAAGGATAGGGCATAGGAGCAAAACCGGCTGTATGGTTGATGGCTCCGACTAAACTTCCCTGACCAACGAAAGCAACCGCATCATTATAGGTGGCCAAACTACCATTCGTGCCGGCATCCGCAGCACTATGACATGCAGCAGCAGCACAATTCGTATTCAAAATGGTGGCAATATCGTTATTGTAGGTCATCCCTGCCGTATCGCATGTGTTATCGTCATCGTCGTCACCACATGCAATGAAGAATACACCCAAGGACAGTATGACTAGGGTACTAAAGAGGATATTTCTTTTCATCGAATCAAGCATATTTAAAAGTTAATTATTACAATTTCGTGACAATATAGATGTATTCGCCAATTATCTCCAAAATAATAACATATTAATTATGTGAATGTCATGATAATTCCAATCATGCCAACCTTATACTTTTAAGTAGCAAAATAAACCCACTACCAGAAATCAGCAGATGGAAGAAGGGTTGAGTATTTAACAAGTCTATACCACAGCCCCAATACATACCTGAAATCAGTAATGCTATCGTGCCGATCAGTCTAAAACTTTTGGGTATGATTTCCAATTCTTTGCGAGCCGGATCTGGCTCGCCACAGTGTGGACAGTGATCTGCTTTTGGAGAAACGGTTGCTTGGCAATATATGCAATGATGATGTTTCATGGATTGCTTAGTTTTAAATTCAAACCAAAGATAGTTTGATTTGCAAAATAAGTCAATAATGGAAATGGATTTAACGCTTGTTAAAGAAAGAAAACCCTCATGGAAACAACCCGTTTGATCTGGGGTTATTGATTGGGTACCATACCGTAATCGGGCAATCTATTCTTAAATAAATAATGGTAGAGATTATAGAAAAGCATAAAATCCAAACCGTTATAATCCCGATGCACCTTATAGGGGTTGCCGTTTTTTTGATCCGAAGCGACCCATCTGTCATGAGATTTCCAACCGTCGGGTGCTTTACATCCGGGCGTATTATAACAAGGGCCGTCCCAGGGAGCGGAGTTGATCATTTTTTTGATGCCATCCCTGTCAGCCGGTTTCTCCAATGGGTTGTTGTTGAGTACGGCATATGCCAAAGCATACATGTATTTATCAGCCTTCAATGCCCGTTTAGTTAATTTTTTCCCATTCCAACTACCGGAAGAAACTGCTGCTGCATAAGCCATCCAAAGGTTTCTTTCTGCTTGGATTCCATGTGCCCAATTGAAGGTGTTGAAGATCATTTTTCCTCTTCTTTTTGAGCGGCCGGTCTGGTAGGATTTTTGATATTTTCCTCCTGTAATCCTATCTGCGGTTTTGGCGATGACATAACTGAATGCAGTGGTATTCCCTCCCCATGAATTTTTGGGTACTTTTCCATCGGGGGTTCTGATTTTCCATTTGTTTTTGGTAAGGAAAGTGGCGATCCGATGAGTTTGTGCCTTGGCTAGATTGGCTAGGATGGTATTATTATGTTTGATCTCCGGAATTAATTCTGTAATGAAGGTATAGCCGAATAAAAGATTGACTAATTGATCCTGACTCATAACGGAACCATCCATGACATTGTCCAAATCGCAACCGCCATCAGAGATTACGCAACTGTAATCGCCTCCCATTCTATTTTTGAATCTGGCCTTGCCCATTTTTTCATGAAAATCCAAAGGGACGTCATCCCTGACCATGAACCCGTTGAGTTCGGGTTTGGAGCCGAAGTATGTTTCTGCATTTCGATCAATTCTTTCAATCGCTTTTAGTGCATAATACAATTCTTCGGCGGTTTGTGCATAGGTATGCCCGGCATCTTTAAGGTTTCTGATTTCTAAAGAAAGAACTGCAAGATAATTTCCGAAAACAATGAGTTGATCCCCGAAATATAATATGCCATTCCCCGGTTTCGCATAATTACAATTATTGAATCCAATCATGAAATCGAAATCGCAATCTCCCTGGGGGACTAAACCATGCATAGGGACGCTTTCGCCTCTTTCCATTCCTATTGAAATGAAACCATTGAGGAACCTCTCTCTATAATTCCAATATTTTTCAATATTTTTTTGGTCGCCTTGGGCAAGGAGATTCGAAAAGGAAAGGAAAAGGAACAGAGCGATAAAAATAACTTTAACAGAATACATAAGGGTGTTTTACTGATTCAATCCCCAAATATAATTCATGGATTCCAATTCTTACCACTCACTCCATTCATTGATGATATCTTTTCCGTCCAATAAATCGAAACCTGAATTTTCAAAAACAGAATTAATAAAAGAAACGATGTCGTTATTTTCAAAATGTTGAATGAATTGTTTGTTTTTTAAATTCAATCGGTTGAGTTGTTTGATGAGTTTTTTAGTTGAATTGTAAATCTTTACGGCATTTTTATCTTCAGTGGCATCAGAACAATTCTCTACGAATTCTATAAAAATATTTTTACAGTTGTTGAATATTTTTTCATGATTTTTCAAATTCTTTTTCTGCCATTTTCTATACCATTTCTTATGCGGAGCATCATTGATTAATTTCAATATTAATTTGGAGTTTTCTTCTTGAATGAATTTATTGTGGAGTTTTAATTGTTTATGGATATGAATGGCCTTGTTGGTTTTTATGCTGATGTTCTGAATTTTTATTTTTTGTATTTTTTCCTTTGCGGAAATATAAATAACAACAGTAAATCCTTGGATGATGAATTTCCAAGTAAAACCACCGAGGTAAGTCCTGCTTCTTTCTTTGGGGCCGCCTAATTTTTTTCTGATTTTTTCAAGATTATCATTAATCTCTAAAAGAAAGGGTAGGGGTGATATGTGCTTGTCAGTATAATCGAAAATGATTTCTTTCAGAATTAATATATCTTCTTGTTCATTGACGGGGCTTTTGATAATGCCGAATTGTTCAACATACTGGTTTTTGATTTCAAAGGTGGCTTTTATTCCTTTTTCTGCATTTTCCAAAAATACCCAACCGAAAGAATCGACAGGAGGAATTCTTGAAATTCCAAGAAATGACAAGAATGATTCGATCCGGACATGGCTGATGGGGTAACCAATTAAATCAATCAGATTATCCGATTTCATAGGTTCGCTTTCGTTTTGATTTGGCGAAAATTATTTTTTAAAATTCGCTTTATTAAGTTGTAATGAGGGATCTTTTTTAATACAACGATAACCCTGTCCGGAGTTGGTTGCCGGACAGAATACATATGCCGAGGCATAAATCCTCAAAGCATCTTTAGTGTGTTATCCATTATCTTTCCACGGTCAATTCCATAATAGGGAGGAATCGATTTTTTATGGAGGTGGGATGGTTACCAATTTTTCTGAACCCGAAATATTCATAAAATTTTTCAGCATTCGGATCCGAAAATAATCGTATGGAATCATATCCTTTCAAAACAACTCTTCTAATGGCATCCTTTAGAAGGATGCTGCCATACCCCATTCCGATATAATCGGGATGGACGAATAGGTTGTCCAAAAGGATAAGATTATCCGATTCGACCAGAGAATAATATCCCGGTATTTTACCATCCAACTTCAAATGGAAAACCTCATTTTCAAGGATATATTCCTCGGAAATGGTCAATACGGATTTCCATTCCTCCATTTGTTTAATGGGGTATCCCCAGAATGCCTTGGATTGAAAGGTGATTGAAGTGAGTTCTAAATATAGTTTAGGGTTGGATCTTAATATCTCCAAAACATTGCCTTTAAGCCACAAGATAAAAAATAGTTAATTAGCTTCAAAATTTTTATTCCTTATATCGATTAGCCGTTCCAATGTATGAAACTGTGTTATAATTTATAGACCTTGCAGCGGTTTTGTATGAACATGTCAAATTTTATCCGATACATATCCGTTTTTGTTCTAATTTGTTTTGCGGGGGTGCTGTCTTCGCAAGATAACAGCGATCTGTCAGGATGGAGGAAAAAAACATTGGTCATCAAGGATGATCGTCCTTTCCGCTTGGATTCACTTACCGTTATTCCCGACCAAATAGAAGTCTTTGATGCCGATACGGGGAAAAAAAGAACGAATGGGGATTTTACTTTCGAATATGGCAGGTTCATTTGGTTGGGGAAACCTCTTCCCGATACCATCGATATCAGATATAAGGTGTTGGCCGTTGATTTGGATGCGAAAACCCTAAGATTGGATACGAATTATATCAAGGTAGATATCATGGCTCCGGAAGGGTATGTCTATGACCCGTTCGGTAATCCTAATGCCAATAAGGATATTTTGGATCTGGAGGGTGTGGAATATTCAGGCTCTTTTTCTAGAGGAATTTCATTCGGTAATAGCCAGAATCTCGTATTGAATTCCAATTTCAATTTACAAATGTCCGGTAACTTGGGTGATGATATAGAAATCCTGGCAGCGATTAGTGATCAGAATATTCCATTACAACCCGAAGGCAATACACAAAACATACAGGATTTCGATAGGGTATTCATACAAATATCCCGAAAGGGATCCAAACTCATTGCAGGGGATTATGATTTGAGGAGACCTCCCGGTTATTTTATGAATTATAGTAAAAAACTCCAAGGGGCAAGATTCGAAAATAAGACTTCTCTTCTAGGCGGAGAATGGAAGAATTCAGCTTCCTTCGCCATTTCGGGAGGGAAATTCGCAAGACAGAACCTACCGACTACTGAAGGTAATCAGGGACCATATAAATTGAGGGGGAACCATAATGAATTATTCATTATTGTTCTTTCAGGAACGGAAAGGGTTTTCCTCGATGGTGTTTTATTGGAAAGGGGCGAGTTGAACGATTATGTGATAGATTATAACCGAGGAGAGATTTCCTTTACAGCCAATAGGTTGATAACAAAAGACAGTCGGATTATTATTGAGTTTGAATATACGGATCAGAATTTTCTCCGCTTCATGTACACTTTGGGCTCCGAATATCAAAAAGGAAAATGGTCAGGCAGATTCAATTTTTATAATGAACAGGATTCCAAAAATTCGGGACAACAGGATTTGACGGAAAATCAAATACAATTCCTGGTGGATGCCGGTGATGAATTAATTAATGCTTCGGCTTCAGGAATAGATACCCTGGAAGAATTTACGACAGAGAGGATTGCTTATAAAAGAATTGATACCCTTGTGAATGGAATTTTATATCCGCAAGTATTGGTTTATTCCACTGATCCGGATAGTGCAAAATATACTGCCCGTTTTTCTGAAGTAGGATTGAATAATGGGAATTACCTTCCGTTAACAAGTGCGGCCAATGGAAGGGTATATGTTTGGGTGGCTCCTGACCCCGTAACCGGAATTCCACAGGGAAACTTTGAACCTGTTGTTTCACTGATCGCACCACAGAAAAAACAATTGATGACTTTTGGTGGTCGTTATGAATGGAAGGATGAATCATTCCTGGATATTGAAGGAGCTTTGGGTAATCAGGATAAAAACAGGTTTTCCAGAATAGATAGTGAAGATGATAAAGGAACCGCACTGAAAGTAAATTTTAAGAATACTTATTTTTTTAATAAAAGGGAACTGGATGAAAATCCGGATAAGAAAGGAAATAAAAGTGATTGGAAATTATCTTCCTTTGTTGATTATGAATTCAAACAACAACATTTCAATGCATTAAGTCCTTATCGTCAAGCGGAATTCAGTAGGGACTGGAATATTGATAATACTATTTCCCGAAATGAACATTTGGGGAAAATAGGATTTAAATTAGATAGGAAAAAATGGGGGAGTGTAGGTTATGATTTTAATTTATTCCTCCAAGATTCGATCTATAATGGATATCAACAAAAATTCATAGCTAATCTGAATCGAAACGGATTGAAGGCTATAGTAAGGGGTAGCTTTTTAAATACCGAAACATTATCCGAAAAAACAGTTTTTTCAAGACCTAATTTCAGGGTTTCACAAAGTATGAAAAAAGCCAAAGGCTTGACATTTGGGATTTTTGGAGAAAGAGAAAAAAATAAAAGGAGTGAAACCCTTTCCGATGAATTAAAGAATAATTCATTTTATTTTGATATAGGAGGAGCCTTCTTGGAATTAATGAATGCTGAAAAAATAAGTTTTAGTACGACTTATAAACGAAGATGGGATTATGTTCCGGTGTCTGAAGAATTTATCAATTCTGCGATAGCAGATGAAGTCAATCTCACAGGGAAATGGAAGCCCTCCAAAATTTCCAACCTGAAATGGAATATGACATATCGGAAACTGGATGTAAAGGATTCATTAATTACTTTTCAGGAAGATTTGGAAACCTACCTGGGTCGTATCGAACATACCCTGAATCTTTTTAACGGAGCCGTTCAGAGTACGACCCTTTATGAAATCGGTTCGGGACAGGAACCCGAATTGGAATTCTCCTATCAGAAAGTCAATGATGGAGAAGGTGTTTATGCATGGATAGATCGGAACTTGGATAGTATTCCCCAGTTGGATGAGTTTGAAGAAGCTGTTTTTCAGGATCAGGCAGATTATGTGCGTGTTTCCACTTTTACGAATAATTACATCCGATCCAACCTAGTGGAATTCAGCAATAGCCTGAACATTCGACCGAAGGCGGTTTGGTTCAAGGAAGAAAAAAACATCAAGGCTTTTATTTCTAAATTGTCATTGCGTTCTTCTATCAAGATAAATCGGAAAGTCAGGCAGAATAAAGACGTTTCACAATGGAATCCCTTCGAATTCAATGTTCCTGACACCTCTCTTGTTACCCTCGGTTCTGTTTACCGATCGACACTTTATTTCAATCCGGGAAATCAGGTATATGATTTCAGGTTAGGATTGAATTATACAAGTAATCGGAATATACTCACTACTGGTTTCGAAGCTCGGAAATCGGAAGAAAGATTTTTGGGGTTCAGGTGGAATCTGAATAAAAAATGGAGTGTGTCTTCTCTTTTTTCAGAAGGCAAAAATATTACGGATTCAGAATTTTTCAACAATAGGGATTATGAAATCAGATACCTGAGAGCTGAACCCAAGTTGACTTATCAATATAACTCCAATTTTAGAATTACGGGGGCTTATAATATGAAAATTGCACGTAATCAAATTGGATCTAACGAAGAAATTAAATATCATGATTTAAGTACGGAATTAACTTATAATAATGCTGCGAAAACTTTCGTCCGTTCCAAAGTCTCTTTTATTATGGTGGATTATTTGGGCGATGCCGATACACCTGTGGGGTATGCGATTTTGCAAGGGTTGCAAGATGGATTGAATTATCGTTGGAATGTTTTTTTCGATAGGAAATTATCCCGGAATCTAATTCTTAGTTTGAATTATGAAGGACGTAAATCAGGGGATAATAAAATAATTCATGTTGGAGGAGCCTCAATAAAAGCAACATTTTAAAAAAAGCTGCATGACTTTGTCATGCCGCTTTTTTTAAAATGAAGTTGTTTAAAAAGTGGTTTGAAATCGAATTATTTTTAAACACCTTCAATGTTAAATAATTCCTGTAATCGCCTTTTCTTCGGCGAGCATTCTTGCGGATTCGATACTTTCCAACTGTTCTTTTCTGATGTTGAATTTCCGCTCTTCATGTCCAATCAATATTTCTTCCGGATTGGATGACGGCTTTCTTTTTGAAAATGGGAAAATCATAGCATATGGATTTAATTTGGGAAAATTGTTTTTAGAAGCCATCTCAAAAATATTTTTTGGCTGGCTTCTATACACTTATTAAACGAGGGTATGTGAATAAGAGTTCCATTGGAAAAAAAGCAAAAAAAATCATAGGAAATTAAAAATCGGAATTGCAATGTTTTCCGAATAATTGTTTTGTGATAAAAAAGCCTGTGATTCTAAATGTGGGAATTGCAATCTTATTCGGAATGAAAATTTAAATGTTAAAACATGATTCATTCCGAATTTTAAAGTGATTGAAATCCGAGACTTTAATGTAGGTAATTCCGCTAATGGTTATGAATGGTGTTCATTTTCTTTTTCGTCAGCATAGAGAATGAAATCCGTCAAGAAATCCCGAAACCTTAGAGGGATTTTAGGATTTGATGAACGGTTTCAGACCGCAGGGAAGAAAATGCCTTAGAAAAAGTGCCCTTTTTGGTTCGTTTTTGGGCAAGCAAAAATGAACAAGCATTGGAGATTAAGCATTAATATTCAGTATAACCTGTGATTCCAAATGTGGGAATTACAGGCTTATTCGGAATGAAAGTTTAAATGTTAAAATTAAAATCATCGCCGCCCGGCATGATTGAATTTCATCCGATATTCCGGTGCGATTTGTCCTGTTCGGATTTTTTCCAATCTTCTCTTCAACAATCTTTTCTTTAATGGCTTCAGATGTTCGGTAAATAATATCCCATCTACATGATCATATTCATGTTGGATGACCCGGGCATTCACCCCTTCGAATTCTTCCTCTTGCAGTTTGAAATTTTCATCATAATACTCAATCTTAATCGTCGGTTGCCTCATCACATCCGCACGGATGTCGGGAATACTCAAACAACCTTCCTCATAAGCCCATTCCTTTCCCGATTCTTCGAGAATGGTGGCATTGATGAAAACCTTTTTTATTCCTTTTTCCTCTTCTCCCTCCTCTTGCATCTGTACTGTATCAACGAGGAAAAGACGGATACCCAAACCCACTTGGGGTGCGGCCAGTCCCACACCTTTTGCATTATACATGGTTTCCCACATATCGGCAATCAATTTTTCTAACTCCGGGTGGTTTTTTTCGATGTCTTCTGTTTCCTTTCTTAAAACAGGTTGCCCATAGGCATAAATCGGCATTATCATAAGTGCGTTCTGATTTTCTTCTTAAAATATTCCCTCGGCTCTCAGATGATATTCAAGGATCAAGGCCGCACTGATCTTATCTACCAAGGTCTTGTCCCGTCTTTTTTTCTTTTTCGCTCCGCTTTTTAATATGATTTCACGGGCTTCAATACTGGTATAACGCTCGTCTTGTAAAACGACATCGATTCCAGGATATGTCTTCTTCAATTTCCTTTGGAGACCGATGATGTTTTGATGTTGGGGTAGGGGTGTTCCATCAGGATGCAAAGGCTCTCCGATGACAATCCGTTCTACTTCCTCTTTTTCAAGATAGGAGGCAATATAGTCCAACAGTCTTTCCGTGTGGACGGTTTCCAAGGCAGTAGTAATGATTTTCAGGGGATCAGTTACTGCGATTCCTGTCTTCTTATTACCATAATCTATACCCATCCATCTAGCCATGCCGCAAAAATAAGTCAACATTTTCATAGTATGCCGGGAATTCGTTATTTATTACAAAATTCCGGACACAGGCTTAACTTTGTATCCAAAGCAGAATCATATGGATAAGAAATTGGATGCATCATATTGGAATTCCAGATATCTGGATGAGAATATTCCCTGGGATGCCGGAAGTATTACCCTCCCGCTAAAGAATTTTTTTGATAAGTTGGAAAACAAGAATTTGAAGATTCTCGTTCCCGGATGTGGCAATGCCCATGAAGCGGCTTATCTGCATCATCAAGGTTTTACGAATGTTTTTGTCTGCGACTGGGCCGAAGCGGCCTTGGATGGATTCATAAGGCATTGTCCCTCTTTTCCGAAGGAAAATCTGATTTGTGCCGACTTTTTCCAATTGCATGATTCCTATGATCTGATCATTGAACAGACCTTTTTCTGTGCCCTCCCTCCTTCGATGAGAAAGGATTATGTTGTACAGATGCATCGTTTGCTTAAGAACAAAGGAACCCTTGCCGGATTGCTTTTCAATACCGATTTTCCGAATAATCCGCCTTTTGGAGGAAATGAAACAGAATATAGGAAACTTTTCAGCCCTTTTTTCGTCTTTAAATGTATAGAAGAGTGTAAAGATTCCATTCAACCACGCTTAGGCAATGAAATATTCATCGAATTGATTAAATTTGATTGATATTTTGATTCATGCACACATAATCAACATACACTAAACGAAATACTGGCCTAATCCTATTCACTCGATGGATTTGTATTCGAGCATCCAAACAATAAGGGATTATGGAAATGAAGAAAACCCAAATCATTAGTTTACTCCTCATCTTATGCCTACTAGGTACATTGGATTCCTTTGCCCAAAAGGAAGAGAATAAGGAATTCATCCAAACCAAGAATGCAAGGGAATCTTTAAAAATTGCCCAGCAATTCATCAATTCAGGTGCATTGGAGAAAGCAAAAAGACAACTCAAATACACAATAAGGCTGAAGAATAATTTTGCCGTAGCCTATCGTGAGTTAGGGCGGGTGTATTTCGAATTGGAAGAATATGGCAATGCAATTGATACCTATGAGAATTCTTTCAATAACGATCCTAATATTTCAAGGGCGGCATATTATGAATGTGGTGAAAGCTATTTCAAATTGGGACAATTCGAACAGGCACTTTATTATTATAATGAATATTCTTCAAGGAAAACAAGTAAATATGCCAATAAGAAATTGGAATCCGGTTTGGAGATAGGTTTTGATGAGGAATTGGAAATCCGTTTGGAAAATATTCGTTTTGTTACTGAAGCCCAAGCCCAAGATGTGGAACATTATCCTAAGAATTTGGGTAATGCCATCAATACCCAACACAATGAATACCTGCCGGCCATTTCGAATACGGGCAACCGCTTGGTTTTTACCCGGGATATCAAGGGACGGAATGAAAATATCTTTACTTCTTCTTTCAATAAAGAAAGGGAATGGTCCACAGCGCGTAAACTGGATAACAAAGTGAATAGCCACAGGAATGAAGGTATGGCCAAGTTTGCTGCCGATGGAAAGGTCTTTTATTTCACGGGGTGTAAACGTCCCGATTCCGAAGGGGGATGTGATATTTATGCCGCTTCTTTGGACTTGTTCGGTGAAGTGGAAAATGTGGAACATATTGAAGGTCCGAATTCCCGTTCTTGGGATTCCCAACCTTGTGTTACTTGTAATAATGATCGAGTTTACTTTAGTAGTACACGTCCGGGGGGCTATGGTGGAGCTGATTTGTATGTGAGTTATAAAAATGAGGATGGCACTTGGACTGAAGGAGAAAATCTCGGTAGTGAAATTAATACCAAACACGACGAAGAAGCACCCTTCATCGCTTCAGATGGCGTAACGCTTTATTTTACCTCTACAGGGCTGCCGGGGCAAGGAGATGGTGATTTATTCATGTCCAGAAACAATGGAGAAGGGTGGACAAAACCAGCAAACCTGGGTTATCCCATTAATACCCAATCTAAGGAACTCGGTATTTATGTCCATAAGGATAGCCGTACCATTTTCTTTGCTTCAGCAAGAACCGAAGGCAATGGAGGTTTGGATATATATCAATACGAACTTCCCGAAGAATTGAGACCTAAAATCATGAATAATGTTTATGGTTTCATTTCGGATGATGAAACGGGAGAGCCTATTCAGACCCCGTTCAAAATCTATAGGGAAGGTGAATCCTATGCTTTCCAATCGAATGAAAGAGGAGCTTTTTTTACTTGTCTTAAACAGAATAAGGCATATACTTTCCATGTGGAGGTCGATGGCTATAAACCGTTTATGTCTGCCGTATTTTTGGAACCTCCCAAGAATAATGAACCTTCGGCGGTAGAAATCAAATTGATTCCCATCAAGAAAGACGAACCTGTTGTTGCCAAATATGATCCGAAGGATAATTTTACCATAGAAAGAAGACCAAGGAATATAGTGAAAAGGGTGGCGTTTTATTTCGATAAGAATTCTTCGGATCTTAATCCGCAGACATTAGCGAAATTGGACGATCTGGCTGGTACCCTGTCCAATTCCTTGGATAAATGGACGATAGAGGTTGTAGGCTTCGCTGATCATACCGGTAGTGCCGATTATAATAAGGTGCTTTCCGAAAAAAGGGCGAATTCCGTTGCCGAATATCTGACAACGATGGGTGTCCCCATTAATAATGTGAGGCAGGAAGGCAAGGGAGCGATTGCAAGTCATTCTACTTTGGAAATGAAAATGAACAGGCGGGTGGAAGTCATTCTCAAGGGACAGATATTGGAACGAGTGAAAATCTATAATGTAAATTAAGATTTTTTCAAGGGAATTGCTATTTTCAGCCCATGCGGAAACTCAGCCTGAAAGAGCTCAACAGACTTAGCCCGAAAGATTATGAAATCCGGGAAAAACATCCCATTATCATTATCCTGGATAATATCCGGAGTGCTCATAATGTGGGGTCGGCATTTCGTACTGCCGATGCTTTCGCCCTGGAAAAAATCCTGCTCTGTGGAATTACTGCAAAGCCTCCTCATCGTGAAATATTGAAAACGGCAATCGGTGCCTCCAAAACGGTAGGTTGGCAGTATTTTGAAAATGTAGTTGATGCGGTTCGGCAATGTAAGGAACAAGGGTACATCATTCTAGGAGCAGAGCAAACGGATAAAAGCCTTTTCCTTCAGAATTATGAAATAGATGGTGGTAAGGGTAAGTATGCCATAGTCATGGGGAATGAAGTCAAAGGAATTTCCGAGGAAATCCTACCTTTATTGGATCATTGTCTGGAAATCCCACAATTCGGAACAAAACATTCACTGAATGTATCGGTGGCAACGGGAATTATCGTGTGGGATATCTTTTCTAAATTAAAATACAAGGATGTCTAAAAAATTATTCCTCATCATTTTTTTCATCTGTCTGGGATTTACGACAGAGGTTTTTTTTACAGCTATTTATGATAATGCCTTGGACTGGAACGATAGAAGCATCCGTTTGGAAGGTTATACTTTCTTGTGGATGGCTCCGATTTATGCATTGATACCCATTCTTTTTCCCATCGGTTTTAAATTATTCGGGCATATGCATCTAATCGTAAGGGCGTTCCTATATATGGTAGGGATTTTCATTATAGAATTCATCGCCGGTTTTATTTTGGAAACGATTACCGGATATTGTCCCTGGGATTATACGGGCAAAAGCAATTATGAAATCATGGGATATATCCGTTTGGATTTTTTTGCCTGTTGGATGGTATTTGGAATTGTAGTTGAAAAATTCTTGAAATACCTGATGGAAAAAATCAAGGATTGATCTTAAATCAAATCAAAAAGACTATCCACACCGATGGCTTTGGGAGAAGTGAATCCTTCTGCAAATGGAACACTGATGGGCCGGCCGAAATCCCTTCCTCTTCCATATAGGAATTCAATGAACTCCTTGCTTGAAATAGGCGTTGTCGGTTCTTTGGAATCCGGATTATAAAACTGGGTTTTGAAAGTCAATACCAGTTCTATTTTCTTTTCCATATATGGTGTAATATCGATCAGGAAATCGGGCTGGATGTAATAATCCTGGATATAATGGTACAATGCCTTGGGCCTCCAGGCTTTTTGGGCATCTCCTTCTTCGTCTTGTGTTTCAATCTTTATCAGGCCTGAAAGAAAACAGGCGTCATGCACCAATTTGGCGGATCGACCATGATCCGGATGGCGATCATGAATGGAGTTGCAGAGGACAATCTCAGGTTGGCAATCACGCACTGCCCTAATGATTTTAGTCAGATTCTCTCTGTTATGTTCAAAAAAACCATCAGCCATTCCCAGGTTCTTCCTAAAAGAAGCTCCCATGAGTTTTGCGGATTCGGCTGCTTCCACATCTCTGGTTTCCGCCGTACCTCGTGTACCTAATTCACCTCTGGTTAAATCCAGAAGGCCAACGGTTTTACCTTGTTCGATGTGCTTGAGCAAGGTTCCCGAACAGGCTAGTTCCACATCATCGGGGTGTACACCCACTGCCAAAATATCTACTTTCATTATGCTTCCAATAATTGTCTGATCTTCTTCTTTACCTTATTCGAATTAGGATTCGTAATAGTAAGGAAATAATCGACAACTTTTCCATTTTTATCAATCAGATATTTATGGAAATTCCATTTAGGCTTGGATGAGATACGACCGTTTTTCTTTTTGTCGGATAAGAATTCGTACAAAGGATGTGCGTTTTTACCCTTTACGTGGATTTTTTCGAAAATAGGATATTCCGCCTCATATTTCAAAACACAGAATTGTTGCAATTCTTCGCCCTCCAAAGGCTCCTGACCGGCAAAATCGTTGGTAGGGAAAGCGAGTATTTCAAAATCACTACCCTTGAATTCATCATGAAGTTCCTTCATGTTTTTCAATTGTGGAGTGAATCCGCATTTACTGGCCGTATTGATGATGAGTAGGACTTTGCCCTTGTATTTATCCAAAGGAATTTCTTCTCCTTGGATATTGTTGGCTTTGAATTGGTAAATAGTTTCGTTCATATCATAAAAGTTTCAACCCCTTAATGTAATCACATCAAGGGGTTGATTGTTCTTTGAACACCGTATTTTATTATTATTCGATAACAATACTTTCCCCAACACTCAGGGTGGTAGGATCATCAATCTCATTAATAAGCATGAGTTTTTCTACTGAAATATTGTATTGTTTGGAAATTTGATAAAGTGTTTCTTGTTCCTGAAGAATATGGGTTTTTCCGGTAGCTTCAGTATTGCTTAATTTGCGTTCCATTGCTGTGAATTCGGCAATGTCATAGGATGAGGGGATTTCCTCTTCTCCTTTGGCAGTGAAATCTTCCGGAATCGCACAGGAACAATTCGATAATTTCAGTTGCATTCCAGGGGAAATCACATCTGTTTCCAAACCATTGAATTCCATGAATTTTTCAACAGTATAACCATGCTTTTTAGCTAACTGATATACCGTTTCTCCTTCTTGGACAATATGCCATCCCTCTATTTCTTCTGATTCGGCTTCAGGTTTCTTATTTACATTTTTATTGGAAATCTTAGGCATTTTAACCCCACCCGGTTTTGGAACACTGATGGTTCCTCCTTTTTCAACCAATGAATCATACATATCAGGGTTTGGTGCGGTTAGCCTCAATTCAGAACAAGCTTCAATCCGTTCGAGGTTACCGATATTATTCCATCGGGCTAAATCCGTTATTGAAATACCGGTTTTCTGAGCAATGATGGAAAGGGATTCGCTAGGTCTGACGACATGGAATCCGGCTCGCTTGGCAACCCCGCATTCAGGAACCAAGTTGGAGTTGGATATTTTTGGCATTTTGACATCTCCGCCTTTTGCCGCCAATAGATCGCCTCCATCTCCTGGAATCCCATTGGTGAAATCGGGATAGTCCCGAATCGTACCGGAAGAAGTACCCGGTTTGGGCAAATTAGCTACTGATACAACAGTGGACATTGGAGTAGGGCGGGGTGGTGCGGCGATAACCGGAACACCATCAGGATTGGCTACGACAGTAGCCGAATTATTATTGGTAACGACAAAAGCAGAACCGGATGTCGTTGTAGTACTTGGAATGGGATTGGTATCTACAATTAAGGTAGGGTCATTAGGATAAACACCCTGGCAGGCAGCGCCGATATAATTATCCAAAGGGAGATTATTGATATATTTTAATTCATATTTTTCCATAGTGCCTGCGGCATCGGTAGGATCGAATTTGCTACCATCAACCCATTTCACGATTCCGATATCCGGACAAACGGTTATGTCCGTATGTGTTCCACAAGTATTTGTAGAAGCTTTCCGGTAGGTATAGGTGTTCATGCATTCGAATCCGTTGTCACCACGATAGGAAATATCATACATATTTGTATTGGTAGATAGGTTTTTTCCGGGATTGAAAGCGTTGTAGTCATGTTGGAATCCATATTCGAATGTCCTATAATCTACATAGCTCCCTACGTGTTCAAAACGGGAAAGACTTTCTATGAAATGGAGGTCGTAATTGGTCGCTCCTTTTGTCACAATATAAATCTGAAGTTCTCCCATATTGACACGATCTATCAGTTTTTGATTAAATGTCACTTCAGAACAATCCATTACGCTAGGAGGCCTGTGTACTCCTTTTTGTAATTTGGAGGGGGCTGTTTCCAAAATGATTTTCTTTGAAGGATCTGTTTCTTCAAATGCATAATAGTGGGTAAGGGCCTGCCCCGAGATTTTACCTATTTCACCATATTCCATCTTGGTCATGCAGATATTGTCATATTCTACATATAATGAGATTTGAGAAAATAAGTAGGATTGGGAAAATAATAAGGTTAGAGTTACAACGAATAAATTTTTGTAAATCATAGCATATCTGATTTTATTAGGGTGGGGTTAAGTCCACCTGATGTCACAAATCTAATAATAAAATGTTTAGGAATAAAGAAGGAAAGCTATATAAATAAAGGGAGAAGGGAAAATAAAGCCCCGGAAAATATTACCGGAGCTTCAAATGGAATCAAATGGAACAAACATTACAAAATAATAATGATGTTCCTGGAAAATTTTTCGGAAAACATATTGTAAGAATTGGTTGAGATGATTGCCAAGTCCTAGAATCAATATATTGCCTAATCGATTTTCCGTTTCTTTTGTAAGTCTATTGGATTTAAGGTGTCACAAATATAGAAACCTTGTTTGTTTTTTCAAGTTTTATCAGGTTATTTGTTAAAATCCAAAAAGAAAAAGGAGGCGGTACTCCGCCTCCTTTTTCTTTTTGGATTTATAAATTAAGTTAGATGAATCCATGGGGTATCATCACCTTTGTCTTCCTTCTTCTGAAAAGTCGCAGTTGTGATGCGGTTCCATTCTGGTTTCACTTGGAGCCCTACCGGGCTTTTGAGTACGGCTGGTATCCATCTTTGGATGGGTACGGTGTTGATTGACTACTGTGTACTTCATAACGTTCGGATTTTATGGGTAATACAATTCCATCCCACGATATTGCAAAGCATTATCGGGTAGCTTTAATTTATTGTTAACCAATTAATTAAGGAAAATTCTCTGTGAAGAGAACAAGGAAATTATAGTTGCGTTCCTACTAAGAATAACATAGTCGTTTTTGGAATAGTTCCTTCCTTTGATATAATAAACGATCAAATAGGAAATAAGATTCTAAATGTATTGTTAATTCCAAGGGAAAGATGATGGATATTCTTTAAATTTTAGGCTTTTCATTCGTACTTTCACCATTTTTTAGAATAATAATTGCCAAGCTTTTGGATCTGATTGTCGTTGAATGGAAAAATTAACCTACCCCTTATTATGTTACCCCCTAGGCAAAGAAGCTTGGTTGGGAGTATTGATTGGAACTAATTACCAAGTGGTTGAGAAAGATGTAAGGTCAATCAAGAATGCATTGGCTGATTACCTTTTCAAGCAATATAAGAAACATGATGATTATCCCTATGCCAATATCATATCTCCAAGGATTAAAACTTTGGAAATCAAGGTCCGGCCGACCTATAGGAGTGATGACGGCCAATATCCGCTACCTACTACCGTAAAAGTTCCGGTCACTATCGTTTTCGGAGAAAACGATAGTGATTATTATGAGTGTTTTTTCCCTTTGCTGGATCAGCATTTCTATTATTATGATCCCAAACAACTCAAGTCATTGGCTCATCATTTTGCTACTAATATCCTTAATGGGATGAGTCCTGAAAAAATCAATCGACTATCCCTTTATCCGAAACCGGTATTGGAAGAAGTATCCTTGAAGGTGAATTATAATAGGGATAATAATTGGGGCAACAATACTTACCAACGGAATTATGATAATTTGTCCCGATACGCTGAAAAATATCCATATTCCAAGGCCGAGAGGAAAAGGATTTCCACTTTTCCCGAAGCAGCTTGGGAGTTGGAAAAAACAGTAGATGAAATAACAAGTAGAATTGCTGGTGAAAAATCTAATATTCTGATTGTAGGTGAATCCGGAACAGGAAAAAGTGCGGTTTTGAAGCAAGCCTTCAAAAAGCTATCTACTAAAATGAAGAAGGAAGGGCGTTTTGGAGGATCATGCCTCAAAGGATAACTGCCAGCTCGAAATATTTGGGTGAATGGCAGGAGAAATGTGAAAATATCATTGAAGAACTCCAGTTTGCCAATGGTATCCTATGGGTGGAGGATATTTCCCGATTAATGATGATTGGTGGACAGGGACCGGAAGA
>JAHDFN010000068.1 GCA_020628145.1 Saprospiraceae bacterium
GGACTACTTTCCCGGCATTGTCGGCTACAAGTATTTCCCGGGACTCATTCCCAAAAACTGTTCGGACACTTCTACTCCAATGGACTGAAACTCGTTACCAAAATCCGACGGAATATGAAAAACCAACTCATGCCGATGATTGAAAAGTACCAACTCATGAAACGGGGTGTCATCGAATCCGTAAATGATATCCTGATGACGGTCTGTGATTTGGAACACACCAGACACCGTAGTCCTGTAAATGCCATAACTCATATGGTCGCTGCTATTGTGGGGTATAACTATTTAGAGAACAAACCAACTGTTATTTTGAAAAACTTGATAGGGTAATTTTGTGAACCTCACGTTAGCTTATCAATATATCGAGAAAAAACCGAGGGTATTCATACCTTCTATAAAAAATAGAATCTCTAAGGCAGTATAATTCTGCTCTAGTTCACGTTAGCATGGGATTACTATGTCTTTACGTCTGAATATCCCTAGCTACGGTTGGGAGGAATAACGGGGGCATATTTTCAAAAGAACCAGTTGGCTATCATCAATTTTTCGTGATAACATCTATTAAATTGGGGCATTTATTTTTTTATAAAACTGCAAGTATGGCGAATGGTTTCTTCTAAAGGAATATATTCGATTCCGGCTTTAGTAGATTTTTCATTGGAATATCGGAAAGAATTCGAGGAAAGGGAAGCTGTTTCCTTAGTGACTAATGGTGCTTTTCCTGTGATGAATGATTTTATCTTTTCTACTCTCCAAGCGACTTCTTGTAAAAATGGTGTAATTCTGATGGAAGGTGCTTGTACACCGAGCTCTTGGGCAACGGCATTCAAAAAATAAGTATAAGGACGATTATGTCCGTTAAGAATAAAACGTTCCCCTGTTATTCCTTTTTCTGCCAAAAGCAACATGCCCGAAGCTACATCCCTTACATCAATAAATCCGGTAGAGCCTCTAGGATAGAATTTTAAACCATCCCGAACTCTTGAAAATAATCTGGAACTACCGGTATCCCAATGTCCGGGCCCTAATATTACGGATGGGTTGACAATTAAAATATCCAAGCCTTCGGCCATTCCTCTCCATACCTCCATTTCTGCCCTGAATTTACTTTTGGCATATTCTGAATTCAATTTGCTCACTTGCCACTTTGTTTCTTCTGTAATAGAATCCATATGGTTTTCCGGTCTTCCTATTGCGGCAATAGAGCTAACATGTATGAGTTTTTTAATTTGATGATGTAAGGAAATATTGACAATATTGGCCGTGCCTGTAATATTGACATCTTTCATTTTTTGGATTTCCTTAGGGGAAAAAGAGATCATGGCCGCACAATGAAAAACCCAATCTACATCCTTAATGGCTTCTTCTAGAAAAGGAACATCCAGAATATCGCCGATAACCCAGTCGATCTTATCCTCCAGCCCTTTCACCAAGTCCATATTGCTGTTTTCACGGCGGGAAGCCTTTACAATATATCCCTTGTCTAAAAGTAATTTGGCAAGGTGTGAACCGACAAGTCCGGTTGCTCCGGTTAGAAAAACTTTTCTAGAAGTCATTTTTAAATCTGTTTATTTAAACCTTGATAAATTGCCCCACCAATACTATCACTCATCGCACCAGTGATTTCAGAGAAACAATTTACGCTATTCAATACCCTTAATAAACCCATTAGAGCCATTAATAAAGCTTCTTTGAATTCGATGATTTCCTTATTCGGGATTATCAATTGAATTTTCCCTTCAAGGTAGTACTCCAGACAACTAATAAGAAAGGTATTGTATGTTCCTCCTCCGGAAACCAATATTTTAGAATTAATATTATCCGTATGATAATTCAGAATTGATTGGCTGATTTGGGAAGCAAATACATGACAGCAAGTATGCAATTTATCCTCAACTCCTGCTTCATAGGATAACACTTTGGATAAGAATTCACTACCCAACTGTCGATTATCTAAAGATTTTGGAGGAGGAAGATAATAGAAAGGGTACTTATTGAGGAAATCATATAATTCAGGAAGTAATTTGCCCTGACTGGCCATATTTCCATTTTCATCATATGGGACTCCTTTCAGGTTGGCTAGGAAATTCAATACCTGATTACAAGGTGTGACATCAAAAGCAACTCTTTTCCGGTTGCCCTGATATGTAAGATTAGCAATGCCTCCCAAATTCAAAAGGAAATCATATTCGGGAAATAGGAATCTATCAGCAGTTGGAGCTAATGGAGTACCTTCTCCTTTCAGTGCAATATCATGACTTCTGAAATCACAAATGACGGGTAGTCCCGTTTTACATGCCAATGCCGCCCCATCGCCAATTTGACAAGTCAACAGTTTATTAGGATAGTGGTAAATGGTATGCCCGTGGGAAGCAATGAAGTCTGGGGATATTTGATTTTCTTCCAAAAAACGATTGGTTAATTCTCCCATATAATGCCCGAAGTAAGTATGGGTCTTATAAAAATCCAAAGCAGATTGTTCAGGTAATGCCTTTAATCTGATTTTCCACTTATCCTCAAATGGAAGCGTTGCAGCCTGAAGAATTCTCCATGAAATTTTATCATTTTCAAACTCGAATTTACAATGGGCAATATCTAGACCGTCTAGTGAACTGCCCGACATCAATCCTAGGACATGGTATGTTTTTTTTCCATCCATAACTTCAAAGATAGGATTATATCCTCGTGTTTCAGCAATGGAATAGGTGAAGTGTTAAAGTTGGTAGAAACTATGGAAACTTTGAAACTCTGTTTTGTTTCCTGTGTTTTATAGGTGTACATTTGCCGCTATGGAAAAAGAATTGGAAATATTTGAAAAGGTCAATCAACTATTCATGAAATATGGGATTAAGAGTGTGACTATGGATGATATTTCGAGAAAACTGGGGATTTCAAAAAAGACTCTGTACTTGTATGTTGATAACAAAGCTGATTTAATTAATAAATCCCTGGAACTTCATCTATTGAATGAAAAAAAGGATAT
Organism: Saprospiraceae bacterium; assembly: GCA_020628145.1. GTDB lineage: Bacteria > Bacteroidota > Bacteroidia > Chitinophagales > Saprospiraceae > JAHDCE01. The sequence goes on from JAHDFN010000068.1 coordinate 2,984, forward strand.
CGAGGAAATTGTAAAAACCTCGAAGGATCCGATTGATGAAATGTTGAATATCGCTCGCCATGTTTCGAGTATGCTCCGTCAAGTGAATCCATCGACAGTCTATGATTTACAAAAATATTATGGGGAATCGTGGAGACTGATGGAATCCCTTCATCAGGATCATATATATGGAATAATCAGAGATAATATAAAAAGGGGAATGGATTTGGGATTGTATAGGGGGAACCTGGATTTGGATATCATCGCCAGATTCTATGTGGGTAAATCGCTCATACTGGTCGATGAGGATATATTCCCTATGAAAAATTACAATAGGGATAAGTTGTTCCTTGAATTTATCAATTATCATATCCATGGAATAGCATCCAAGAAAGGATTGGAACTTTTGGAGGAACATTTAAGAGAAAAAGCAGAAGAATGAGAAAATTAACCGTATTGATATGTTTTAATTTTTGGATCATAGGCTTGATAGCCCAAGGAGGTAGGACTTTTTCATTACAAGAAGCTATCGCCTATGGGCTGAATAACAGCATTGATATTAGGGATGCACAACTGGAAGTAACCGATGCGGATCAAAGGGTTATTGAAGCAAAATCGATTGGTATTCCGCACTTGGATTTCAAATCGAGTTATAATTATTATTTCAAATTGCCGGTTACCATCCTTCCTGATGAATTGGTTTTCCCCGGAGGAAGCAACGAAGTGAATTTCGGAACCAGGAACACTTTCGATTTCGGATTGGAATTTTCCACCCTCTTATTTGATGGCAGTTATTTTACAGGATTGGAAGCTGCCAAATATTATACAAACCAAGCAAGGCTTTCTCTTGATTCCAAGCGGAATGAAGTTCGGAATTCTATTCGGGATGCATATCTTCCGGCCTTAATCATTAAGGAAAATGGGAAAATCCTAGATAAGAATATCGAAAATTTAAAACGACTATTTTTCGAAACGAAGGAATTGTATAAAGCCGGTTTTGTAGAGCAATTGGATGTGGATCGTTTGGAATTATCCCTCGCCAATCTGGATGCGGAAAAAGAAAATCTGGATCACCAGAACCAGTTGGTTTTGAATTATTTGAAATTTGTGATGGGGTATCCGGTAGAGCAGGAAATAGGTGTTTCGGATAATCTTGATCTTTTATTATCCATTCCTTCGGATGAGGAACTGACAGGTGTAATAGATTATTCGGAAAGGGCAGAGTATAAGGTCGTTCAATCTGCAATTAAATTGAATGAATTGAATGTAGAAAGATTCAAGGATGGTTATCTTCCACAATTATTGGCATTTGGTGCATATAATTGGAACTGGCAGGGTAATAAATTCAAAGATGGCTCTTGGTTCGATACCGGTTTGGTTGGATTACAGCTTAATGTTCCGATTTTCGATGGTTTTGATAAAAAGGCCAAAGTACAACGGGCACAATTGCAATTGGAAATGGTGAAGAATCGAAGAACTCGTTTGGAGAATGCCATCGAATTGCAAATCTATAATGCAAGAACCAATTATAAGAATGCCCAACAACGATTGGCTGATAGGAAAAAGAACTTGGTTTTGGCAGAAAAAATATATCAGACCTCAAAAATCAAATATAGGGAGGGAGTGGGTTCCAGTTTGGAAATCACGACTGCCGAACAGGGACTCTTCCAAGCCCAAGCCAATTATGTCAATGCCCGATACGATGTATTAGTAGCTAAAACGGAATTGGACAAGGCATTGGGTCAATAAAATTTTAGATTAAAATTAAATAAAGCTGCAAATGAAAAAGTGGTTGTTGTTCCTTTTATCAATCGGGTTATTGATCTCCTGTGAACAAAAGGAAGTGGATCCTACTGAATTGATCGTTAAACTACCTGATGAAATGCCCAAAGATTTAGGAAGTATGAAATCCTTATTATCGGAATCCAAACAAGCCCAATTGCAATTAGAGCAATTGATTGAAAAATTGGAAAATGATATCGATGAGAAGGATACTACAAAAATCAAAACGATATCGGTCACGGCGGTTAAAACGGAAAAAAAGGATTTTAAATCCTATGCTGAAATCCAAGGTTCTGTCAGATCCGAAAGATCGACAATGGCCAGTAGTGAAACAGGAGGGCGTTTGGTACAGATGACTTGGGAAGAAGGTCAATATATCAAAAAAGGTGATTTGGTTGCCCGTTTAGATCTGGAAGCAGTAGATAAACAAGTGGCAGAATTGGAAAAAAGATTGGAATTGGCAACAACGGTTTATCAACGGCAAAAAAGATTATGGGATCAGAATATCGGTTCCGAAATCCAATTCCTTGAAGCGAAAAACAATATGGAAAGTCTTCAGAAAGCTATTGACGCAGTCAAATTCCAAAAAACAAAAGCAGAAGTATATTCTCCGGCATCGGGAGTAATCGATAGGGTGATGGTGAGTCAGGGAGAGATGGCGGGTCCGGGTGCTCCGATTTTGATGATTATGAATACAGGAAGGGTGAAAGTTGTGGCAGGTGTTCCTGAAAAGTATCTGAAAAATGTAAAAAGAGGAGATCGGGTAACGGTCAAATTCCCATCTATAGAAGAAGAGAAAAAAGCAAAGGTAAGCCTTATCGGAAGAACGGTCAACGCTGCCAATAGGACATTCGATGTTGAAGTTACAATGTCCAATCCGGGAGGAATTCTAAAACCCAACCTTCTGGCCATGATGATGATTAATGATGAGACAATTAAAGATGCCATTATGGTTCCTGAGGAATTAATCCGACAGGATTTGGGCGGCAATAATTATATCTATGTCGTGGAAAATGGAGAAGATGGGGATATGGTTAAAAAAATCCTGATAGAAACCGGTCCTTCCGATGAAGGAATGGTTGTTATCCAATCCGGATTGGAAGGAGAAGAATTAATCATTGCCAAGGGAGGACGTGGTTTATCCGAAGGACAATTGATTGATGTGGAAATTATCGAACCGAAATCTGAGGAAAACGATGGCTAAGAAAAAAGATGATAATCTTCTTCCCGAAGATGGCAATGAAGAAAAAGACAATCCTTTAAACAAGGAAGACGAGAAGGAAATCCAAGAGCAGGAAATCGTTGTCGAATCTGATTGGCCCAAAGAAGTTATAGAGGAAAACCCTAGCCCTGAAATGGAATTAAATGAAGAATCCGTCAGGGAATTCGGATTGACGTCCTGGGCGGTAGATAATGCATTGACCATTTTTTTATTGACATTCATGATATTGCTATTCGGAGTCATGTCTTTCAATAGCATTCCCAAAGAACAATATCCGGAGGTAGCCATGCCGACCATTTTTATCAATACGCCTTATCCGGGAAACTCGGCGGTGGATATTGAAAACCTCGTGACCCGCCCATTGGAAAAGGAGTTGAAATCTTTAGAAGGTTTGAAGTTTTTCGAATCTACTTCCATGCAGGATTTCTCGATTATCGAAGTGGAATTCAATTCGGATGTGAAAATCGATGATGCCAAAATCGATGTAAAGGATGCCGTAGATAAAGTCAAGGCAGAACTCCCTGACGACCTTCCCCGTGATCCGATAATCAAGGATGTGAATGTTGCTGAATTACCCATTGTCTCCATAAATCTTTCGGGAAATTACGGAGTCGATGAACTTCGTTATTATGCCGAATATATTCAGGATGAAATAGAACAACTCAGGGAAATTACGGAAGTGGAAATCAAGGGTTCCGTAGAAAAGGAAGTAGCCATACAATTGGATTTGACATCCATGCAGGCCCGCCGTATTTCTTATTATGATATCAAGGAAGCTATCGAACAGGAAAACGTTACCATGTCTGCCGGAGAAATTATTTCCAATGGCTTCAGAAGTGCGGTACGTGTCGTTGGATTATTCGAATCGGCGAGGGAAATAGAAAACATCGTTATTAAAAACGACGGGGGCAGTCCGGTTTATCTGAGGGATGTAGCCAAAGTCAAATTCGATTTTGAAGATAGGACGAGTTATGCAAGGTCAGGAGCATTACCTGTGGTTTCCTGCGATGTGATAAAAAGATCGGGAGCCAACCTACTTGATGCATCCGACAAAATCAAGGCAATCGTAAAGGACGCTGAAGAAAATATTTTTCCGGATAATCTGAAGGTGAGTCTTTTCAATGACCAATCCATCAACACCCGTAATGAGGTTTCCAACTTGCAGAATTCGATTATATCAGGTGTGATTCTGGTAGTATTGGTACTACTGTTTTTCCTGGGTATCAGAAATTCCATGTTTGTAGGTATTGCCATTCCCCTATCTATGCTGATGGGGATTATGATCCTCAATATCATGGGCGTGACGATGAACATGGTGGTTTTGTTTTCACTGATTCTTGCATTGGGAATGTTGGTGGACAACGGCATCGTTGTAGTGGAGAACATCTATCGATATATGTCTGAAGGTGTACCTAGGATAGAGGCGGCGAAAAGAGGAGCAGGGGAAGTAGCTTGGCCGATTATCGCTTCTACGGCTACAACATTGGCAGCATTTATTCCACTGGCATTCTGGCCGGGTGTAATGGGTAGTTTTATGAAATTCCTTCCGATAACACTGATTATCGTCTTATTATCATCATTGTTCGTAGCATTGGTCATCAATCCTGTTTTGACAAGGACTTTTATGAAATTGGATGAACGTGCAGAGGATCGGGAAGAAAGAAAAAAGAAACTCAGGAATGGTTTGATTATGATAGCCGTCCTGACAATCGGCTCAATAGGTGCTTACCTCATAACAGGGATGAATTCCATAACTGATTTTTCTTATGGTGATATTGAATATTCTAGGCGGATGGAATTCAACGGGCCATTGGGAGATATGCGTTGGTTGGGGAATTTATTAGGCATCGGAGCGATATTCTCATTATTGAATCTATTCATTTTAAGACCTGCATCGTTCTTTTTCCAAGAACGCATCCTGCCTATTCTGGAACGGGTATATAATCGTTTCATACGGTTTTCCCTCAAGGGGAAATTCACCCCATTGGCAATGTTCGGTGGTACGATTGGTTTATTGTTCTTGTCTATTGGATTATTAGGAACATTCATGCCCAATGTGGTTTTCTTTCCTACAGGTGAACCGGTTTATGTGAATGCTTTTGTAGAATTGGATGTAGGAACCGATATTGAGGAAACGAATATCCTGATGAGGGATATGGAACAAAAGGTAACCGAAGCGATGGAGCCTTTTGAACCGATAGTAGAATCCATCCTGACCCAAATCGGAGAAGGTACGGCAGATCCCAACGGCCCGCCCGATCCGGGTTCGTCGCCTAATAAGGCCCGTTTGACGGTTTCCTTCGTGCCGGCGGCCGAAAGGGGCAATCTATCCAGTAAGGATGCCATGAATGCCATACGTAAAACCGTTTTGGGCAAATATGCCGGGGTACAGGTCTCTGTAGAACAGAACGCTGATGGCCCGCCTACAGGTAAACCCATCAATATCGAATTGACAGGTGAGGATTTGGAAGGCATAATGGTAGAATCCGGAAACATAGTCGATTATCTTAATGAAATGAACCTTCCGGGAATAGAAGGACTGAAAGTGGATGTGAAATTGGCAAAACCCGAACAGACTGTCAATATTGATAGGCAGGCCGCCCGTTTATTCGGAATCAATACCCGGGATATTGCTGTAGCGATTCGTACCGCTCAATACGGAATGGAAATTTCCAAGTTCAAAAAAGGAGAAGATGAATATCCCATCGTGATGCGTTCCAATGAAAAATTCAGGAATGATAAGGACGCATTGATTACCCAGAAAATCACTTTCCGTGATAGGGGAGACGGTCGGGTAAAACAAGTACCGATCGAATCGGTAGCCCGGATTGATAGGGGAGAAACCTATACTGCGATCAAACGGAAGGACATGAATCGAATGGTTACGATTTCTTCCAATGTATTGGACGGTCATAATACCAATGAAATCGTTTCCAAATTAGAAGACCGGATGAAAACCTATAAATTGCCGAAAGGCATGGCTTACCAGTTTACAGGAGAACAGAAGGAACAGGAAGAAAACATGGCTTTCCTTTTTGTTGCCTTTGGCTTGGCGATGTTTATGATTTTCATCATTTTAGTTACCCAATTCAATTCTTTTACTTCTCCTATCATCATTCTCCTGTCTATTGTATTAAGTACAATCGGTGTATTCCTCGGTTTATTGATTGCAGGGGAAGATATTGTTGTGATTATGACGGGGGTGGGAATTATTTCCCTTGCGGGAATTGTGGTAAACAATGCCATCGTATTGATAGATTACATTGATTTATTGATAAAAAGGAAACGGGAATCCCTCGGTTTGACCAGAGATCAACGTCTTTCCCAAAATCTGATTAAGGATGCCATTATCAAAGGTGGGGCGACTCGTTTAAGACCCGTTTTACTGACAGCCATTACGACCGTGTTAGGATTAATCCCATTGGCCATCGGCTTTAATTTCAATTTTTTCACTTTGGTCTCACATCTTGACCCTCAGGTATTTATAGGTGGAGATAATGTTGCTATGTGGGGGCCGATGGCTTGGACTGTAATTTATGGCTTAGTATTTGCAACTGTACTGACGTTGGTGGTAGTGCCGGTAATGTACTGGCTTTCCTACAAAGGAACCGCCGCTCTGAAAGAGCTTTTAGGTTATAAAAGAGACGTAGTCGGTAACTGAAATAATAATCACCGGCTACTCAAAAATATAGTTCTTGAGTTTTAGTTGGTTATAGATAGGGGAGCCGCCTGGCTCCCCTTTTCTTTTTATGCTTCTTTTAACTAATAAATCCACTACTTCATATTAATTTTGTAGAAAATCAGAAACTATGAGATTTTCTATATCGATATTAATCATTACAGTCCTTATCTGTTTTTCATGTGCTTCTTGTAAATCCAAGAAGGAGACAACAGCTGATGATAAAACGGAAAAAGAAGTTATAAAAATACCGACACTGGCTGAAAGGTTGGAAGGATTGACAAAAATGAGTTCGGCCGAATTGGGCGATTATGAAGTGACTATCGACGGGAAGAGCCTACCGGTATATACCCCGGAAGGGAAGCAGTTGGAAGGAATGGAATTGGTGAATTATATAAAAGCGAATCCTTTTGTTTATGAAGTATTCGGAAATGCCGAACGAGATCCCAAAGCCATCGTATTGATGAAGGAAAAAGAAGCCGAGGTTGTTGATGTGGAAGATGAAGAAATTCCGTTACCTCCGGGTATGGAAACCAAACTGGAATATGCTCCTGCCTTTACAGGGACGGATATGCAAGGGAATGATTGGTCTTTGGAGAAGTTAAAGGGGAAAATTGCAGTGTTGAACTTCTGGTTCGTCACCTGTGCCCCATGCAAGGAGGAAATTCCCGAACTGAATGCACTCAAAGCAAAATATGCCAATAATGAAAATGTGGAATTTATCGCATTTACATTCAATGAGGAAAAAGATGTGAAGGAATTCCTCAAGGATATTCCCTTCGATTATAATATCGTAACAGGTGCGAAAAAAATCATGGATGATTATATTGTCCTAGGGTTTCCGACCAATATGGTTTTGGATCAGAATAACGATATCGCATATCAAGCCATTGGCTATCGTCATCGGATAGATAAGATCATAGATAAGAAAATAAGCGAATTGCTGGAGTAGAATAAATGCCTATTAAAAAATAAATGCAAAAGGTGTTCGGAAATCCATTTTCTCCGGACACCTTTTTAATTGGAGATATGTCCAACGAAATTAAATTCCAAGAAAGGGAGGATGTGTTTATTATAGAATTGGAAGTAGGTGCGGCTTCCCCGGCTGTTCGTTTTTTCATGTTACTTTTGATATTGCTTCCTGCAACAACCTTGATGTTTTTTTTGTATAAATTAATATCCGATTTTCGGAATTCCGATGTGACCGATATCGTCGCTGCCGTTTTAATGGCAATGGTGGCATGGTATTTTATACGGTTATTATTATGGAATAGGGGCGGGAAAGAAGTTTTGGAAATCCGGAAAAATAAATTGTTCCATTATTCCGATTACGGATGGTTCACCCTGGGTAGGATTGGATATGATTACGATAGTATTTCCATAATTTGGATGGAGGGTATGCCATAGAAGAAAATGAATTGTTGGATGATATTCCAAAGGAAGAGGGAAAGGTGTTGCTAGTTTTGGTATTGGATGATGAAAAAACAATTGAAACTTCGGTAGAAATGTATCCGGAAAAATTCAGAACCGTTATTCCGCATTTGGAAAAATTTATGCTAAGAATTAATGCATGAATAATTCGAATTTTTTATTAAAGGTTATCACGAAAAGTTTTTTATGAAAGGGGAATTAGAGGTTTTGAGAATAGGCGAAGAAGTACTCGAAAAGCGTAGCCATAGCTACGGTTGAGAGGAATGATGAAGTATATTTTCAAAAAATCAATTTCACTATAACCAATTATTCGTGATAACCTTTATTGGATAATAAAAAATATTCTAGGACAAAACAGAAGAGACAAGAGGTCTGTTGAAAACAAAAATGTTTGTTCCTGAAATACTTTAAGGTGTATCCTATTCCGATTCGGGTATTATATTATTGCCTCTTATGAAAACCGAATTATTACTTTTTAGAAAAAAATTCTATGTACATGACAAAACTTATTCAATCGCCTTGTCAGGTGAACTAACACCTGACAAAGCGATTGAAATGGAGTGTGCGAGGTGGTCAAACACCACGCACGGCTTGTAGTTTTGTTTTTTGTCCTGTACTTAGAAAAAAATTAATGAATAATGAGAGTTGTAATCGTAATGTTGATGTTTCTGTTTCTTTATTCAGGATTGTCCGGCCAGAACCTAGTGCCTAACCATAGTTTTGAAGAAATATCGGATACGATAGGTGGCTTTGCCAGGAGTAATGTGGAATTTATTGATAAAATCAAATATTGGATTTCCCCCAATACGGCTACGCCGGATTTGATAACGCCTGATTTTGATGAAAAATTTGTAAACCCGCCTGCTCCCCGTACTGGTTCCAATATCATTGGAATACAATGTTCTAAACATATATGGGAGGATAAATATTGGAGTGAATGTGTAGGGATTGAACTCCCTAAGCCCCTAGTGGCTAACCGGACGTATCTAGTGGAATACTATATAAGACGGGCCGATTGCTTAGCGCCCAGCAAGGATAAGGATGAATTCATGAATGATAATTTTGGAATCCTATTCACACCAGAACCGATAAATCTTAATGGAGCAGATCTTATCACAGGGAATGCAGATATCAGAGGAGATGCTTCTGTGTTAATAACCAATAAGGAATGGGTCAGAATTTCGGATTATTTCACACCAAAGGAAAATTCGGGTTTTCTTTATCTTGGACAATTCAGAAATGAAGGAAAGGAAGAACAGGGAATTATGAAGGGTTATTATGTCATTGATGATATTTCAGTAATGGAGATGACTGATTTCGGTACATTGGATGAAGGAGTGAATCTACCCGTGGGAAGTGTAATCCCTTTGAATGACGTGAATTTTGATTCCGGTACGACCAGATTAAGTGATAAGAAATCCCATAAGGTATTAAGAAAACTGGAGAGTTATCTTAAATCCAATCCTGCAATTAAAATCCGAATAAACGGACATACCGATTCCGTAGGAAGTGATGAATCCAATCTGTCATTATCCGAAAATAGGGCCAGAACCATAGCCAATATCCTGATTCGAAACGGAATCGAAAGAGAAAGAATCGAATGGAAGGGATTTGGGGAAAATGCACCTATTTCGGATAACGATACGGTAGAGGGAAGGTTGAAAAATAGAAGGGTTGAATTTGAAGTAATAAATTAGAATATGATAATATTTCGGATTTTATCAATACTTATTGTTCACGAGCCATCTCGATTTTTTTGAGATGGCTCGTGAACAATATCTACTTATTTATATTTTGAGATGACTTCTGACTATCTTGTATTTGGAAAAATTTATGCTAAGGATTAATTCATGAATAATTCGAATTTAATTATTGGGGAGGATAAAATTCGATTGGAAATAAAACCTGTGGTTTCCAAGCGACGGAGTTTGTATGTCGGTCTGACGTTTTTTCTTCTCTTGTTATTTTTGATAATGGGGGTCGCTTTGTATAATCGTGCAACATATGGTTTGGGAGTAGTGTTGGGATGGAAACAGATTTTATTAATTGCCATGTTGATTTTCGGAATTCTATATCCCTTGCTCAGATCGTTGTTATGGTATTATAAAGGCAGGGAAGTTTTGGTAGTCCGAAAAAATGAAATCGATTATTATCGGGATATGTATTTATACAAAGAAGGCCGTAAAAAAAATAAATACGATGATATCGAAATTATTTTAAGTCGGAATATTCCCGATAAAAAAAATACTAGGGAAAGCGATGAAAACATTATGGATGATTTGATCCTTGAAGAAGATGAAGCCATCCTCGGTTTTAAATTGGATGGCAATAAAATAATTTCCACATATCAGGCCATTCCCCATTCCCGTATTCGGGAAATGGATGCGGCTATTCGTGTTTTGAGGTATAAGGAAAAAAATAAATCTTAGATGTTATCCCGAACTTGATAGCTAGGGCTATCAGATTCGGACTTGGAAAAACTGGGATTGTTGCTTAAGGCTCCGCCTGCTGAAAAAGGTTTTCATTATTGGAATAAGTGGAGTGTCAAAGCCTTGATCAAGGAAGGGTTCAAAAAGAAAGGGCTGACCCGTTTCATGACCAATGCCAAGAAGAAGCTGCGGAAAAAACTGCTGATGGTTTGGGATAATGCACCCGCACATCATTCTAAAATTGTCAAGTCGTATCTGTCAGGACAGGGAGAGGAACCGGAAATATGGCTGGAAAACATACCTCACTTATTCGCCGGAATTAAATCCTATTGAACAATTATGGGGATATTTGAAAAAGAAATTGACAAATAAATCTTTCAAAGATACTTCTGAATTGAAAAAGGCTGTATTGGAGGAACTTGAAAAAATTAAGAAAAATAAGAAATTGATTATTTCTTTCCTAAGTACATGACAAAATAGTTATTTCTTGATATGTAGATAAAAAAGTTCAGTAATTTGATTCTGAGTCTATCGAGTCCTAATCCGTAATAGCCACGACTTGTTCTGACAGTTAGTATAAATCAGGCCGTTAAAACTTCAAATGGGCAATCGCCTTATTCGCTGCTTTTTTCCGATCACTATCCGTCAATAATATTTTTCGTAACCGCATACTGGTCGGAGTGATTTCCACATATTCATCTCCTTGGATATATTCCAAAGCCTGCTCCAAAGAAAATTTGATAGCCGGTGTGATTTTGATGCCGTCATCTTTTCCTGAAGCCCGCATATTATTCAAATGTTTTCCCTTGATTACATTAACTACAATATCGTTGTCCCTCGTGTTTTCACCTACGACCTGCCCCTCATAAACTTCCTCTCCCGGATGGACGAAAAACTTACCTCTATCCTGCAATCTTCCAATCGCATTAGGTGTAGTCGTACCTGTAGATGCGGAAATCAAAACACCATTCAGTCTTTTAGGAATATCACCCTTCATGGGCTGGAAGGACTCGAATCTGTGATTGATAATCGCCTGTCCGGCAGTAGCAGTCAAAAGGCGGTTCCTCAATCCGATAATTCCTCTGGAAGGAATCATGAATTCCAAATGTTGTAAATCTCCCTTAGGTTCCATAATCGTCAGATCGCCTTTTCTCAAGGTGATCAATTCGATACACTTTCCTGAAAATTCCTCCGGTACATCAATCGACATCAATTCTATCGGTTCATGCTTTTTCCCATCGATTTCCTTGATGATAACCTGTGGCTGACCTACTTGCAATTCGTAGCCTTCCCTCCTCATCGTTTCGATCAGAACACTCAAGTGTAGGATCCCCCTTCCGTAAACCAACATGGCATCCGGAGACTCGGTATCTTCCACCCGAAGAGCGAGGTTCTTTTCCATTTCCTTCATCAGACGCTCTCTCACTTGTCGTGAATTCACATATTTTCCTTCCTTACCGAAAAACGGAGAATTGTTGATGGTGAAAAGCATATTCATCGTCGGTTCGCCGATAGCGATGTTTTCCATCCCTTCGGGATTTTCAAAATCGGCAATCGTTTCTCCGATTTTGAAATCTTCAAGACCGACTACGGCGGCGATTTCTCCGGCCCTCACTTCCTTGACCCTTTTCCTTCCCAAACCTTCAAAAACATGTAATTCCTTGATTCGGGTTTTGGTAATCGATCCGTCATGCTTCACCAATGAAATAGGGGTGTTCTCTTTCAGCGTTCCCCTGTTGACCCTTCCTATGGCAATCCTTCCGGTAAAATTGGAATAATCTAAAGATGTGATTTGCATCTGTACCGTTCCTTCCTTGAAAGGGGAAGGCGGGATTTCTTCTAGGATCGCATCGAGTAAAGGCGTTATGTCCGGGCTGGGACTTTTCCAATCTTCAGACATCCATCCTTGCTTCGAACTACCATATAGTGTTCTGAATTCCAATTGCTCGTCATTGGCCTCCAAATTGAAAAATAATTCGAAAACGGCTTCATGAACTTCATCCGGGCGACAATTATCCTTGTCCACCTTGTTGATGACCACCATCGGTTTCAATCCCAATTCCAACATCTTTGTTGTAACGAAACGGGTTTGTGGCATCGGCCCCTCAAAGGCATCGACCAATAAAAGGCATCCATCTGCCATTTTCAAAACCCTTTCCACCTCACCTCCGAAATCGGCGTGACCCGGCGTGTCGATGATGTTGATTTTAGTCCCCTTGTAACGAACGGAAACGTTCTTAGAGGTAATGGTGATGCCCCTTTCCCGTTCAAGGTCGTTATTGTCCAAAATCAATTCCCCGACTTCCTGATGATCTTGGAATAATTTGGTCTGGTGGAAAATCTTATCCACTAGTGTAGTCTTACCGTGATCTACGTGGGCAATGATGGCAATATTTCTGATTTCTTCCATGATTCCGAATTTGAAGCCGCAAAGGTACGCTAAAAAAGCATCCTTTTCCATTTTCGGAATGGACTTTACGTTTATTCTTTTGGAATGACAGGTGAGTCCACATCCCCTAGGATTTCCTTACGGTAAAAATAATGATGTTGGCTACCCACTTTTTTTCCTTTTTTGTTATAATATTTCAAGAGGACTTCATTCCGTTGGGAGATATAATGATAGGTGATAATGGCAACTTTAATAGTACTCCCGGAACCTTTGAAATGAGTGGGTTTGTAATCCTTATTATAGAATTTGGTCTGAGTTGGATATTTCCGTTCAGGGGTTTCGAATTCGAAGGTAATGTGTGTAACTCCATTTCTGGAACTCAGCTTCCCCTCCTTATCATAAATAGTATTGATAACTCGTTTGCCATTGTCCAGGTAGTTGAAAACATGGTATCTCAGGAGCTCCGATTCGGAATTGTAATGCCTCATTTCAATAGGCATATCGTTATTGTCCTTCTTTCTATCTGTTTCTATCTTGAATCCATTTTTGAAGGGTTCTCCATTGTGATCATATCTGAAATTAATCCTGGTATCGTATTTTTCTGAGGAAACATATTCATATGTTTCTCTGGCATGATGCGGTTGTTCCTCCTCTTCGTTAGGAATATGAAGTTTTCCATTTCGGTCTAGATATCGGATTTCAGTCACTAGTTTCTTTTCATTATGGCTGTGGATTTCCAATACTATTCCTTTTTTTGCCTTTTTGCTCATGTAGTCCTTCATAGGGGCGGTCATGAAAACATATTTCAAAAGACTGTCTGTACTTTCATAATATCCTAATTTAAGTGAGGCAATCCTTTTGGAATAATAATTCACCGTATCGGCCTCCAATGCGGTTTTCAAAGAATCCACATTGATTTGTGCTGAAATTTGAAGACTTGTAAAAAATAAGGTAAGTAGAAGGGTTATCTGTTTCATGGTTTGGGAATTTAGAAAGTATAGTATGCCAATAAATTATAATTTAAGACGATTTCCTATTACTCTCGAACTTTAGTATTTTCATGATCTGAACGGAATATAATCAACAATCATGTATTACCAATCCATTTTTATACTCTTCATAGGAATTCTTTTTTCTGTAGATGTAGCTTTCGCACAATGTGACGGGCAACGCTTTTACGATGCGGTTTTTGAAGATGTGGATGCAAGTTTTGCGATTAATTTCGGTGAAGCACCACAACCCACCTTTTTCAATCCGAATGCCATGCAGCAGTTGGATTTGGATTTTTATGAACCTGCAGGTGATACCCTGACGGCACGCCCATTGATTATCTGGGCTTTCGGTGGCTCTTTTGTAGCGGGTACAAGACTCTCTCCCGACATCGTTCAGCTATGCAATTATTTTTCAAGATTGGGTTATGTCAATGCATCCATCGATTACCGCCTTTCCACGGATCTACTCTGGGACAATAGTACCGAAAATGCCTATAATGCTGTCAGGAAAAGTATGAGTGATATGAAAGCTGCTGTCCGTTTCTTTTACAAGGATGCCCTTACGGACAATGATTACCGGGTAGATACCACCCGGATTTATGTGGGGGGCGTTTCGGCAGGAGCGATTGCCGCCGTCCATCTCGCATATCTCAATGAAGAATCCGAAGTGCCGCCCGAAGTCTTTCAGGATTTTGCAGATAATGGATTTTTTGAAGGGAATAGCGGTAACCTGGGATATGGTTCCGATATTGCAGGAGTGGTGAATCTCAGTGGGGGGATTCGGGATACGGCATGGATTATTGATGGGGATGTTCCGATTGTGAGTATGCATGGTACGGAAGATGATGTAGTGCCTTATGGAACTGAAATCATTACGACATTAGGGGTCAACTTACCCTTCAACGGGAGTGCTTCCATTCATGCCAAGATGGATCAGTTGGACATTGAAAATGCATTTTTCACCTGGCCGGGAGCGGGACACACTCCTTTTGCCTTTGATGATGCCTATATGGACACGACCCAATGGTTTGTCCGTGATTTTCTCTATGATCAAATCTGTGAATCCCTTACTTCGCATAATACCCTCTCACCCGAAAGTTGGGATGTAAACCTTTCCCCCAACCCGTCCAATGGTTGGAGTGTGATCAGGCATGAAGACATCACCCCGGATTTCCGATTGGAAATGTATGATGCCATCGGCCGTGAATCCTTTCCTCTAAAGGAATATCATCAAGGACAAATCAGTTTCGATGGTGGATTTCTGCCGACGGGTATTTATCATTTGGTTTTGAAGGATGACAAAGGTATTCCCCTTTGGAGGGGCAAATGGCTTCGCTTATAATTTCCTTTTCCAAAACTTGAAAGGACAAGTGGATTCCCTTATCTTGCCAACCAATCCGAGTATCAGAAGTTTTGGTCCAACACTATTAATATTGGGGGAGTTTCAGATCGGGTAGGGCGGGCCTCA
>JAHDFN010000069.1:0-10138 GCA_020628145.1 Saprospiraceae bacterium
GTCGTATATGGTTTTGTCATGTGTCGATCCGCTAAACGAATAACTTAGAAAAAGGCATTCTGAAACTTTGGACTGACCCATCCCAAAACACATCCCCAACAGATGTTGTGTCATATTCTCCTTCATTCCCATTAACGTGAAATTGAGTTCGTTCCTGCTTCCGAGAAGGCTGCTGTTCGACGTTTCAGATAATGAAACATACTTCCTCCTTTTGCCCTTTAGAGTAAACATTTTCAGTTTCCTTCTCACTTGCAAATCGAATTCTGATACTAGAATTTCAAATTCTTCTTCCGTCAGACTCGTTAATTGATTAACTTTAGGCTTGGAGTCATTGGATACTTTTTTCTTCACACAACAAAGTTAAATCCTTTGGTTCCTTTTTCCCTTACGAACTTTTTAGTGATAACATCTATTATACGTTTAATTTAAGGTAATTTTCATAAACCTAGGCCATCTTTGGATAAATCCATCTATTTTTAAGATGAAGTAACGATTTTTATTTCACAGTATGTTTTCCAAGATAGATAAAGACATTGCCAAAACCGGAATTTCAATTCTTTTGGATGAGCCTTTCTACGGCCATCTTTTTAGCCATCTGGGGCGGAAAATCCAACCAAGCGAGGGGGTTTCCCTTATGGTAGCCGGACGCCAGCCTATACTGGTAGTCGATCCTGATTTTTGGGACAGTTTGGACGAGCCAATAAAATATGGATACGTAAAACATCAACTTTTACATTTGGCATTGGGACACCCTTTCAGAAGGAAGGATTTCCAGCATCAACATGTTTTCGATATTGCTGCGGATTTGGTAGTGAACCAATATATAGCAGAAAGGCATTTGCCCGGCAAGGCGATTACCTTAGGCAGCCATCCTTTATTCGTAAAATGGGAGAAAGGAATGGATGTAGGATATTATTACCATAAAATACTGGAGGGCCAAAAACAAAAAGACAAGAACTCTCCTGAACTTCCTCCTCCCAACGATTCGCATCTTAGGCAACACAATAATTGGCAGTCATTTGATGAATTGGATGCCGCACAACAAAGGGTAATGGAAGATTCGCTTCAAAATAATATCGTTCAATCTGCTGAAAGAACCGAAGAAAAACTACAAGGCTCAATACCGGGAAATTTGCTTCGACTGATTAAGGAATTCAAAAAGGGTAAAAATAAAAAATTGGATTGGCGACGGGTTTTGAGATTATTCGTAGGAACCGGAAATAAGACATTTGTCAAGAACACCATTCGGCGGCCGTCGAAGCGGTATGGATCCACTCCCGGTACCCAGATTAAAAAGAAGCAAAGATTATTGGTGGCTATCGATACTTCGGGAAGTGTCGGGCCGGAGGAAATACAATTATTCTTCAATGAAATAAATCGGATTCATCGGCAAGGGGCGGTAATCCACATTGTGGAAGCCGATGCCGAAATACAACAGACTTATTTTTATAATGGACAAGTACCAAAAGAAGTAAAAGGAACCGGGGGGACTGATTTTAATCCTGTAATTAATTATGCCAATCGTATTTTTAAGCCCAATGCAATTATTTATTTTACAGATGGGATGGGGCTTGTTCCTGAAATTGTTCCTGCCGTACCCATGCTTTGGTTGTTTTCATCCGAAGGGATTAAATATTCCAATTCGGATTGGAATAAATTTCCGGGGATTAAAATTAAAATGTGATTTAACAAGAAACCTCCCATTGCCGCTTTCGGGTAAAAAGATTTTTTTTATCCCGTGGAAATTTATTTTTTAGATTCATGTTTTTATTGCCGGCATAAAATATGCGATTGGATGCTTTTACCCATTTTAGGAATTTTTCAGGATTCATTGTTGCACTTTTTTTCGAAATTATTTTCCCATCGGGTGTAACGATAATTATCGTCGGTAAGTATTTTACATTATAAGTTATAGATAAAATCGGACCATTCCCTTTGTTTATATCTATTTTGTAATTAATGAATTTCTTATTCATGTAATTAGCTACGGAAGGATTGCTGAATACTTCTTTTTCCATTTTTTTGCAAGGGCCGCAATAATTGGAATAAAAATCAATGAAAATTGGTTTGTTTTTTTTCTTTGCGATTTTCATTACATCCTTGAAGGATGTATGGTTAACGAACCTTATAGCTTTGTGTTCGCTTTCTCCGGCATGGAGGAAGGATGAAAAAATGAAAATAAAGATAGATGCTAATACTGTGGATTTGAAAATATTCTTCATGATTATAGTATTGGATATTTTTCGAATAATTATATCCACATAATCACAAGGTGTCGGGAAAAAATCTAATTCAAATCTTTTGGAAATGTGACAAGGCAAAAGGTTGGATTGAGATTTAAGGTAGCTGTATGTTCTTAATCAGGGGAGTAATATGTATAGTTGGTAAGTTTAATGGAAAATGAAAAAACCCCGCCACGGCTAGGCACACAAATGCCGTGGCAAGGGAACATCATCTTGTTTTGACTAAGAATAAAGAAAAAAACTACTACTAACAAACTATAATCTTGCAAGGCGTGGCTATCGGGCCACTACTTGTTGAATTTCGAATCGAAAGCAAATTTCATGAATTTATTTTTGTTCATATAATTGCTTTCCATGCCAAGGACTTTTCCTTGGGCGGTGATGATAACGGACGAAGGAAGGTGTTTTATATCATATTGATTTGCGATTGCCTTCCCTTCTCTGGTATCAATATTTATTTTATAATTAATAAAATGTTCATTCATGAATTCCCTGACGTATTCGTTACTGAATACTTCATCATCCATCCAAATGCAAGGGCCGCACCACAATGCATAAAAATCAATGAAAATCGGTTTGTCTTCCTTTTTTGCCATTTCTTTTATGCTGGCAAAGGATTCGAATTCATGAAAACGGATTCCTTTGTCAAAAGCTTCTTCTTCTGAAGAAAAAGAAAATATCAAAAAAGGAATAAATAATATGAAAAAGATTCTTTTTAAAAACATCGATAAGGAATTTAAATCGCTTGGTGAAGCCTCGGCAATCCGAAAATTGATTCGGCTCACCTAGCGATTAAGATTACATCATGTAATCATATGGACTAAACAATTTATCGAAAAAATAGGGATTTATAGTTAGTTTAAAATATGACGAAATCTTTTTCATGGATTATCTTTTCTTTCCTTTTATAGGGGAAGAGGTTGCAATACTGTCTAGTATATGTGATGAGGTGTTTTTGGGGTGATTTGGTTATGTTGTTATTTTTTATGAAAGTATTTTTTCCTTTTTCTACCCATTTTAGAAATTTTTCTTTTCCCAAAACAGAATCATGGATTTGCATTATAGTACCATCCGGGTGTAAAATAACCAGGCCGGGTATTTTTTCTATTCCTAATGCCAAAGACAGCATCGGGCCATTGTTTTTTTCTATGTCCACCTTATAATTAATGAAATTATTATTCATGAATTCCGCAACTTTAGGATCGGTAAAAACTTTTTGATCCATATTGCGGCAAGGGATGCACCATTGTGCATGGAAATCCAAGAAAATAGGTTTGTTTTTTTCTTGGGCTATTTGTTGGATGGCTTTAAAAGAACCGGAAGTGTAAAATAGAATTTTTCCTGATCCATTATTAGCCGAAAGTTCTCCATGGAAGGAGGAGGAAAACCAAAGGAATAAAAAGATTAAAATTCTATTCATGACTTATTATCCGAGTTTTGTTTTTGTTTCTGATATGCCAAAGTTTCAGAAATCATGCCATTCAACCAAAAGAAATGGTTTTGAGTGACTCACTAAATCTAGAAATAGAATGCTTTTATAATTCCTTATTTTAATATGATGGAAAATCATAATTTTTTTGAAATATGCTTGAATAAAAAGTTATGATTATGATTGTTAATGTGTCCTTGTTGGTTTTTCCGAAATTGAAATAATTTATAGTGACATAAAATTATCATATATTTTAAAAATAATTTTGTTTCCGTGGTACGGAAGTATAAAAAAAGAGGAACGAATAAGCATCGTTCCTCTTTTTCTAAAAGTGTTTTGGTAATCATCAGAATAATTCCCCCTGGTTATTCACATCGAATTCTATGGTATCTCCTGCTGAAAGCTTCTTTTTCGATTTAGTTTTAGCACTTGGCACGGGGTTGATACCCGTTAAACGCTGGTCACTCAATTTATTCCCCAGGGCTTTCCAGCCTTTTAACCCGATAAAATCCTTCAAATCCATTTCTCCATCCATTTTTTGGGAGCCGACCTTCATGTTATATTTGATCCTAGGATTCGGTTCCAAAGTCGCATAGAGTAATTTGGATTTACCATGGTCGGAAATAAAACTGAATTTCTGTTCCAATGTCTGTGTTTCGACTTTGAAACGTTTCACCATTGTCCAGCCTTTGCTTCCTTCAAAATGTACGGCACTGATGACGGTATTCTTATCCAATTTGGAAATTCCGAAAAGATCCTTGACTTCGAATTTCTGATTCAATTCGAAATTCCTCAATTCGTAGCTGCCATCCTTGTAAACGACAATGATGTGGTCGCCGGTGTCGAATTCTCCTAACAGAAGTCCCCTTTCATCGACATTCAGCCGACCACTGACTTCATCCATCCAAATTTTTATTGCACCCAGGGTGGATTTTCCGGATTCCAGCAAATTGATTTTCCGGACAGGATATTTAGTCAGAACATTACCTCCTGCACCACGCCCCTTGATGGCCAATTCACTGAAATCGAATTCCAACATTTTTTTACGTGCCGTCGAATTGGAAGACAATTGAATACTTATGGATTCCGCTTCGCCATTCGGATTGGCAGAAAAATACAATATCTTGGATCTGGGTCCGCCTTTGGTCAAGTCATATTCCTTGTCCCGGGTAATGGAAGTCACATTGAATCGCTTAGCATAACTCTTCCCCGTTTTGGCATCCAGATACACTATATTATATGTAGTCCTTTCATCTCCCTTTTTCCAAACGGCTACATGGAGCAGATTACTCCCCACATAATTCTTATCCGTAATTTTGGTGACTGTGAATTTACCATCCTTCCGGAAGGCAATCACATTATCCATATCGGAACATTCGGAAATGAATTGTTCCTTCTTCAGATTCATTCCGATGAATCCATCTTTTAGATTAGCATAAAGCTTGGCATTGTTCGCAATGACATTCACCTTACTCACATCCTCAAAATTGGCAATCTTTGTTTTCCTTTCCCTTCCTTTGCCATATTTGGCCAATAATCTTTCAAAATAGGCGATGGTGAACTCAATCAGATGCTTCAGGTCGTGTCTAACCTGTTTGAGATCTTCTTCCAATTGTTGGATTTTCTCATCGGCCTTGAAGGAATTGTATTTTGAGATCCTTTTAATACGGATTTCCGTTAGACGGATAATATCCTCATCTGTAATATCTCGAAACAAACGGAGCCGCTTATCGGATTTCTTGGGTTTGGCCGAAGGAGTCACCACATATTTATCCAACCCTTTATAAATTGCATCCATCACTTCTTCCCAAGTCTCACATTCCTCGATATCCCTATAGATTCTATTTTCAATAAAGACTTTTTCCAAACTGGCGAAGTGCCATTTTTCCATCAGTTCCCCCTCCTTGATTTCCAACTCCATCTTGAGGAGTTCCTTGGTCTGCTCGGTACAAAAACGAAGGATGTCGTTCACATCGGTAAACAAAGGTTTGTCATCCATGATGACACAGGCATTGGGAGAAATCGATTCCTCGCATTTGGTGAATGCATACAATGCATCTTCGGTGACCTGTGGAGAAATACCCGCCGCCAATTCAATCAGTATCTCAACATCCTTAGCTGTATTGTCAACGATTTTCTTGATCTTGATTTTCCCTTTTTCATTGGCTTTGACGATGCTATCCATAAGAGAGGTCGTCGTTACACCGTAAGGCAGTTCACGGATAGCCAATGTGCTTTTGTCTATAAGCTCTATTTTTGCCCTTACCCTGAGTTTTCCTCCTCTCTTCCCCCTTTTATAATCACTAGCGTCCAAAAGGCCTCCATTCTCGAAATCAGGCAATAATCGGAAAGGTTTATCCTGTAGGTGTTGGATCGCAGCTTTTATGATTTCGTTGAAATTGTGGGGCATGATTTTGGTCGAAAGCCCTACGGCGATACCTTCCACACCCTGGGCCAAGAGCAAGGGAAATTTTACAGGTAGCGTAATCGGTTCGTTTTTCCGACCGTCATAACTGAGTTGCCAATCCGTTGTTTGTGGATTGAATAGGATATCCAATGCCAATTTGGTCAAACGTGCTTCAATATAACGAGGTGCGGCAGCCCGATCACCGGTTCTGTTGTCCCCCCAGTTCCCCTGACAATCTATAAGGAGGTTTTTTTGTCCCAATTTAACCAGTGCATCACCGATGGCAGCATCGCCATGAGGGTGGAACTGCATGGTTTGCCCGATGATATTGGCTACTTTGTGATAACGGCCGTCATCCATTTCCTTCATGGCATGTAGTATCCGGCGTTGTACGGGTTTTAGCCCGTCGTTAATAGCAGGAACAGCCCGTTCAAGAATGACATAGGAAGCATAATCGAGAAAATAATTCTCATACATTCCCGTAAGGGAAATTACCTTATCGTCTGCCGACCCATTTGGTGTTGGGTCGTTATTATCGTTTTTCTGATTAGACATTTATTGATACAAATATTTTTATATCTTCAAAAATAAAACAAAAATTGTTTCAATAAAAATATGATGGGATATAAACGGGTGTTAAATCCATTATGAAGTACATATTTTTATGAGGTAAGGAGCAAAGATATTCCTTTTCCTACTATATCGCCTTAACTTTGTAGTTATGAAGGAAATTTCATATCAGGAATTGAACAGTTGGAAGGAAGAAGGTCGGGTCTTTGTCTTACTGGATGTCCGTGAACCTTGGGAACATGAACAGTTCAATATCGGAGGACAATTGATCCCTTTGGGTGAAATCATATCACGGAAGGATGAAATCATGGAAAACAAATCCCCTGTTATCGTTTATTGTAAACGGGGTATCAGGAGCATGATTGCCATACAAAGATTGACCCCCCATATGCCGAATGTGGAATTCTATAACCTCAGCGAAGGGGTATATCATTTGATGAAATAAAAATAATGAAGACGTATAAAACGATTCGTCACCTTAAAAAAAGGTTGCAGGAATATCGAGCGGAAGGGAAAAGTATCGGTTTCGTACCTACGATGGGAGCTTTGCATCCCGGACATATTTCCCTTATTGAATTGTCGAATCAAAATTCGGATATAACGGTATGCAGCATTTTTGTCAATCCGACCCAATTCAATGTCAAGGAAGATTTGGACAAATATCCCCGAACGGTGGAAGAGGATTCGGAGATGTTGGAAGCCGGGGGGTGTGATGTTATTTTCCTGCCCGATGCGGATGAAATATATCCTCCTGATCAGAATAACGAATATAAGGTTGATTTCGGTGATTTGGAAAAAGTCATGGAAGGGGAACACCGTCCCGGACATTTTGCCGGGGTGGCCCAAGTCCTGAAACGTTTCCTTGAGATCGTCGAACCCGATGCCATGTATATGGGGCAAAAGGATTACCAGCAATTCACCATCGTACGGGCATTGTTGAAAAAACTGGATTCGCCTACCCGTCTGGTCATGGGTGAAACCATTCGGGAAAAAGACGGTCTGGCGATGAGTTCCAGGAATGTGAGATTGAATGAAAAGGAACGGAGTATCGCTCCCTTGATTTCAAAAACGCTTTTTGATGCAAAAGCCAAAATCGGAAAAAAATCCATCGCCGAAATCAAACAGGAAGCTTTGGGACAATTGGATATTCCCGAATTTACAGTCGAGTATTTTGAAATTGCCGATGGAATCACCCTTCAGCCGATTTCCTCCTTGAACGGAATTGAAACGGCTGTGGCTTGTACTGCGGTTCATTTGGGTGCTGTGAGGTTGATTGATAATGTGGTATTGAAATAAAAAAATAAACCCGGGTTTGCAAGTATTCGAAAATCCGGGTTTATTTTTCTGACGGACTAACGCATCATTTTCATCAATACCTAATCGTATCCCTTTCTCCGGTTTCATGATTGATGATAATCATCATTTCTTCTTTCAATGTTTCGGGGCTGAATATAATAAAGGTATCAATCCCTTCGGGTTCATAGGTGGTTGTTTGAATAGATTGAGGTTCATCCTCCCCCTCTTTTCTGACTACAATTTGAATTTCCTCTTTGAACGTAACGGGGTCAAAAGTAATAAATGTGTCGATTACCATTCCGGGTTCGAGGGTATCCCTTTCCATTGCTATGTCAAGACCGGATGGCGTTTTTCCCGAAGGGCAGGACATATAAGTAAACGAACCTGCAAAGAGCAAAAAAACAAAAGGCAAAAAAGACATCTGCCATTGGGGTAATCTAAGATTTTGTAATTTCATATCTGATGATTTTAAAATAAAAAAATGAACAGGGTGATATTCCTAAACACATTTCCATAATGCACAAGAAATGAAAGGTTACAACTTTAGTTTAGTTCTTCATTATAAAAGACCTTGTAAAAATGCATGCCCTTATCCGGGTCGAAGCCTTTTTCTACGAATTTCCTAGTCGATTCCAGATCCTTAAAATCCAATTTGACCTGAATGCCCGTATCTAGTTTAATCAGATTCTTAATGGCTCTTTTTTGTTTTTGTACAACGACTCTTGATATAGGGATTTCCTCAGGAATGACAACATTGAAATCTTCTTCGTACTTGGTTTTATAGTCGGTGAATTCCCTTTTCAGATTTTCATCTTCCTGAAAAAGGGTTTCCTTGAAATCACCGTTATTTATTTTTTCATTAAAATCGAAATAATTAATCGATTCGCTCAAAAATTCGAGTTGTTCCTTTTTTCCCGATTTTTCACGAATCACTTCTTCAGCAAAAGACTTGCACATGTCGATATATGAACGGGTGTCGTAATTCTTATCCTGAACATAATCGATGCCGAGGAATTGGTTCTTCCAATAATCCGCATCGTAATTATTATTGTCAAAGGAAAAAATACGGTAGCCTTCATCATCGAAAATATTCATGATGAGACAGCCCTTGTCTATTTTCCTAAGGCTGATACCTTCTTCCTGATTAATAATAATCCGTTCATTTCCCGCAGACACCTGAAGGAAGGCATCCTTTCTTTCCGACTTGAAAATGCCTATGGCTTGTACCAGTTCATCCTCTAGCAAAACGTCATCAAAAAGGACAAGGAATAAATCACCGGATTTAATTTGCGGATGATTGGATTGATTATACAAATGGTTCAGGATTTCTATGCTTTGTACATGGAATTCCTCATTGGCATTGAATATCTTTCCGGCAATGCCATTCATCAGATGATAAGACATATCAGTACTATGACTGAAATGAAAGGTTTCTGCAACCTGCCTGAAAGGTTTCAGGAGATATTTTTTCAATGTTTCTTCCAAACGTTCACCCAAATCAACAGGATGACGGGACGTAAAACATTTTTGGCCTTTATTTTTATTTCCGACCTGATGTACGACCGTTTGCCGGAGTTGGATATTGTTAAAGTTCAGCATGTTTTCTTTTTGGAAAAATTATAGTTCCGATCCGATTTCGAGTCCCATTTTAATCGCATGTTTCGCATCCAATTCGGCAGCTTTGAATGCCCCTCCGATCAAATGCACATTGACGCCTTTTTCTTTTAAAGGATCTGCCAATTCCCGAAGCGATTCCTGCCCGGCACAAATCACCACATTATCTACAGGAAGTATTTTGATTTCATCATCTGCAAGAATATGAAGTCCCTGATCATCGATTTTTTCATATTGGACCCGACCGATCATTTTTACTTGTTTTTTCTTGAGGCTGCTTCTATGAATCCACCCGGTTGTCTTTCCTAGATTTTCACCATGTTTGCCTGTCGATCTTTTCAGCAGATAAATTTCCCGGGGGGAGGGGGCGAATTCCGCTTCTTTCAAAGCACCTCTTTTTTCGTAGGACATATCTACGCCCCATTCATCCATATATCCTTTTATATTGAGTGCCATAGATTCTCCTTCATGACTCAGGTATTCCGCCATATCGAAACCGATACCTCCCGCACCGATTATCGCTACCGATTTACCAACCGGTTTTTTATGGAAAAGGACATCCGCATAGCTCAATACTTT
>JAHDFN010000069.1:10238-18239 GCA_020628145.1 Saprospiraceae bacterium
CCCACTACTGCGATTTTTTTCTTTTTATCCGTAGGATTTATAATTATTTCCGTCTCATGACAAGCCCTCGGATTTACAAGACAGGAACAGATTTTCAATTCGAAAGTATGATCCAGACAAGCTTGGTTACATCCGATACAGGTATTGATTTCATCCACCCTGTTTTCCTCCGCTTTTATTACCAAATCCGCATCTGCCAAAAACGGGCGGGCCATGGAAACCATATCCGCATGACCGTCTTTCAAAATATTTTCAGCCACATCGGGCATATTGATCCTATTGGTTGTCACCAAAGGAATATTGACTTTACCCATCAATCGCTGTGTCACCCAACTGAATCCTCCCCGGGGAACCATCGTCGCAATGGTAGGCACACGTGCTTCGTGCCAACCGATTCCCGTATTGATGATGGTTGCTCCGGCTGCTTCGATTTCCTTTGCCAGATATTCCACTTCTTCCCAAGTACTTCCATCATCTACCAAATCCAACATGGAAAGTCTATAAATGATAATGAATTCCTTTCCTACTCTTTTACGTGTTTCCCGTACTACGGATATCGGAAACTTGATCCGGTTTTCATAAGATCCGCCCCATTCATCCGTTCTCTTATTCGTCTTCCTTACAATAAATTGGTTGATGAGATACCCCTCTGATCCCATGATCTCGACACCATCATAACCGGCTTTTTGGGCCAAGGCTGCCGAGTGGGCATAATCTTCTATTGTTCTTTCGATATCCTCTTGGGTCATTTCCCTCGGAGGAAAAGGTGTAATAGGAGATTTGATGGGAGAAGGAGCAACCGATTCCGTACTATACGCATATCTTCCCGTATGTAGAATCTGCATACAGATCTTACCTCCATTTTCATGAACAGCCTTCGTGATAATCTTATGGTGTCCGACTTCCTCTTCTGTATCAAGTTTTCCGGCTCCCTGAAAAACAACACCCTCCTTATTAGGTGCGACCCCTCCTGTTACAATCAGACCGACCCCTCCTCTAGCTCTTTCGGCATAGAATTCGGCAAGCCGTTCCATACCACCGGGCAGTTCTTCCAATCCGGTATGCATGGAACCCATGAGTACACGGTTTTTCAAAGTGGTAAATCCCAAATCCAAGGGAGCTAAAAGATGAGGAAAGTGAGACATGTTTTATAATTAATTTTATGAATTATAGGGATAGGACATTCAAAACCCGGACAAATATAATAAAGTGTCCGTTCCTGCTTTTAGCTAACACGAATAAATAGGATGAGTTTAAATCATACATCCCGCAAGGTATGGAGAATTGGATTGCTTTTGAGTTGGAAAATCATTTACCGATGCAAAAAAGTAACTAACATTGATAGTCAATAGGTTATATTTTGAAGGTACATTTAGGGTACAATTATGGGATTGACAGTATAATTTACATGATGCCTAAATGTAAAATCCTTCCTCCTGTTTGGTTAATAGGATTGACACTTTTGCCAATTATAATCCCATCTTCGGGAGCGAAATAATCCTTAACGGTGTCACCGAAAATATTTCTTATGGTTGCTATTGAATCCCCTTTCTTTACAATATCCGTAACTTGGGGATAAACTGTAAGGATTCCTCCTGTATCTGTATAAATCCAATAAGAGTTTTTACACATTACCGTTTCTTCCGATTGTTCTTCCACTTCCGAATCGGTCATCCCAAAATGACCTAAGAAATTATGAACCCCTGTCAAGCCATCCCGAATCATACCCTTTTGAAAAGTGTTGGGATTCCCTACTTCAAGTGTTATGGCAGGGATTCCCATTTCATCAGCTGCTCCCCTTAACGTACCGTCACTTGGCGGGTTGTGGACAATGATTTGGGCATTCTGTAAAAGAGCCATTTTCTTTACCGTTGCGTCTTCCATATCAGCCCTGATGTAATAGGAATTAATACGACCATTACTTGCCGTGTGCAGGTCAATAAGAAAATCAAACTGTTTGAGGATTCTATTTACAATCCTCCAAGCATAAACCTGACTAACCGTCCCATCGGGGTGACCTGGCATAATGTGGTTCAAATCACTTCCATCAATGAACCTTCTTTTTTTTCTTAATAAAGAAGGTACATTGACAACCGGTACACCCACAATCGAACCACACAAAGTATTGACATCAATTTCTTTGAATAAACGTTGTATTACGGGTATTCCATTCAGTTCGTTTCCATGCACCGCAGCCGTTACACCTAACGTCTTTCCCTGCTTATTCCCTTTGGCTACGATAATTGGAATATGTATGGGTACACCCATCCCGTCCTTAACAAGTTGAAGCCAATATCGGGATATTTTACCCGTTGGGGCTTTATCAATTTCAAGTTGCCTTATTATTGGGATTTCGTTCTTTTCGTTATCTATTATCATGATTATTGTTGCGGTTTGAAAGAAGATAATCCCAAATTAGGTTGGCAGCCTGATTCAATAATGGCTTTTTTGAAAATTGGTCGATTTGGGTGATTCCCCCTATGCTTGTCGTGTTAATTTCAGAAAGTACCCTTTTACCGTTGTCCCCAACTAAGGTATCTACCCCGTACATCACGATTCCCAATTCTGAAAGAATCGGATTTATCCTTCTAATGATTTCCTTCTCATCTTCATCAGCTTGGGCAACATTGGAAGTTCCACCCATTGCCACATTGCATATCCAAGACCCTGATGCGGGAAGGCGAAGGGAAGCCCCCATTATTTCACCATTGACAACAATTATTCTCTTATCCCCTTCCGATACGTTTTTAAGAAACTTTACTGCCAAATATTCTATTTCCTGACCATCCAGTCCATCCAAAAAAATTGCCAAAGTTTCCGTTTCACTTCCTTTGTGGACTTCCTCCCCCTGAATCCTTACAATCCCCTTACCCCCGTATTCCCTAAAGGGTTTTAAAACAATCGGGAATTGGTTTTTAAAGTGGATAATATCCTCAACGGAAGTACAGATTTTCATTGGTGGACAACAATCGGCAAAATTCATCAAAAACCCTTTACTCCCTGTTTCCCAAATCCCATTTGGGGAATTAATTATCAAATGGTTGGGTAATTTTTCTTGTAAGAATTTCAAAAATTTAAAGGGAATAGGGGGGGGTAACCGTAACCAAATCATGGAGTATTCTGAAAGCGCCCCCCTGTTTTTATCCATTTGGAAAGATTCCCCGTTCGGACTAAAAGAAAAATAATCATCAACTGTACAAACAGTAAGACTTTCAGCCTGTATCCCTTTGAAAAATGTGTCATTATCAGATATTCCCCTTGTGGCAACATCAACCCGTAAGCATTGTGGATGATGCCTCATTGCCTTCGCCAATCCGTAAAGTGAATTTTCCTTACTGTGGTTGGTGTGGTCTGTCAGTATTAATAACTTGTATTGTTTCATTAATTCACCTTGATTTCATTAATTAGGGTTGGGTCGTCATTCAGGCTTTTAAAAAGCCGAGCCCTAAATTTCCCTTGTTTATTAACAAGTGCCTGAGCCATTTTATCTATGGCAACCATAGAAAGAACGGTTTGGATATAAGCCTCGATAAGGTCATCCAAACCAATTCCAAGCCTGTTGAAATCCCGCCTATCCATAAGGACAAGTCTGTTTGTGTCACTCCCCCAAGAACCATCAGTATTTTTAATGGATAAATTCGTACCTAACATTTCCCAACTATCCGTACTATCCCTTATCTCATCCACAAGCGGTTTTGCAGCCCTACGGGCATAGGAACACAAAGGTTGTATTCCGTTAGGTGTAGCACTTACCATCATACGAATATCAGCTACAAAGGTTTGGTTCTTTTGGTTGGGGATTGTTCCAACATGATATAATTTGCCTGATGAGGTGATGCTACTCCAATTTGAATTCCCGATAAGGCTTTGCACAATGAACAAATCATATTCAAAATCCAGTTCCATGAACCTATCCAATTCCTCTTGGGTGACAATGGTATAAACCCCTTGTCCTGCATTGCTATAAGGCACTTTAATTACTGCATGACCTCCCATTTTAGCTACCCAAAGAGGAACTTCGTTTTTACTGACATCCCAAATGGTTTCGGGGGTGTTTATCTTTAGTCCATGTGCTTGGAGTTCGGTATTGAAAATATCGTAGGCTTTGGCTGCTACCATCTTATTCCTACCCCCTGCAAGGCAGGCAATAATCGGGTTTAATATCCGTGTCTTTGAATGTAATGGTAATCTATTCCACGGCTTTTGTGTTAAATATCTAAAAGCCGCTCGGATGGGGATATCACCCGATTCGGATTTCACATACATTATCCCGTCCTGAAAATATACTGATGGATTTTCTTCATCCTTATAGTAGGAAACATAGTAAACAGGTTCATTCATGACATCAGCTATGACTTCTGCATAACCCGATGCCTCCATTGGGTTCTTGTCGTATATCACAGCCAACCCACCATTAATTTTATGTCTAAGGTTCTTTAGGTAGGGTTTAAATGTCCTTTCTACCATCAACCTATAACTACCCTGCTCCTTGTTATCGTCTATTAAGGGCATGGATTTTTGTCCAGAAGGACAAGAGTTGTTTTCAATAACCACCATTTGTCTTTTTCCTCCCGCAGACGTAACATTCAAAAGGTCTGCCCCTCCCCAAAGGAAATACTTAGCTTTGTGGTTGAGAATTTCTTTTAGCTTTTCCCGATTTACTGTGGGATGCAAATGACAATAACGGGTTATTATCCTTTCTTGCTCTAAATTCAGAAAGAAATTAATCATTGGATGTATAGTAGCATTTAGGGCCTTGGGATACCAATGATTGTCGGCTTCAAAACTATTTGGTTCTATTATTTCTACCATTTCAGATACAAACGAAATTGCTTATGAAAAAACATGATTTTTGCAGTTGCAAAGTTAGTCAAATTACCTTCTTTTTTCTTGCTCCTCAGCCAAATTATAACAATCTTCAATCCTATACATTAAAGGTCCTTCAGCATCCAATGGAGAACGAGGCTGTTCAAACAGCTTCTTCAGTTCTGTCCGCTTAATCCTCCTCATTCGTTCCCCAAGATTGACAAATACGTTGTACCTTAATTTTTGAACTCATTTGGTAAACTTAAGTAGAAATAAGTGCCATTATTTCGCCATTAAAAAGGCTGAATTTGTACCTCAGCCTTTCAAGGACAACAAAGGGACAAGCTTGAGAGGAAAGATCAAGATTAAATAATTCTAAAAAGAAGATTGAAACGAAATCTATAGCTAATCCAAAATAAAATGACATATTTTTGTATGAGAAAATGATATGAGCTACTCATTGGATTTTCGGAAACGAGTATTTGAAATAAAGGTTTGCGAGAAACTAAGTTTCCAACAGACTAGCGACCGTTTTGGCGTATCCATTAGGACAGCCAATATTATTCGGGCTATTATTGAGGGTTTGGGGAAGAAATAATATCTAAATATCTTCTTCTGTCTAAATTATTCATCCTCCCCATCCTTCACGATCCAAAGATCGATATTGAATGGCTTCTGCGAGATGTGATTGTTGAATATTATAACTTCCATGTAGATCAGCGACAGTGCGAGCTACTTTTATTATTCTATCATACGCACGAGCTGAAAGCTGTAACCGTTCCATAGCATTTTTCAATAGTTCATTCCCTATACTATCTAATTGACAATATTCCCGAATTAACTTCCCTGTCATTTGGGCATTGCAATGAATATTTTTATTTTTTTCAAATCGGTTGGTTTGTAACTGTCGAGCTTTTACCACCCTTTCCAAGACATCTTTACTTGATTCAGATTTATTCCCTCTTTTAGCTAGTTCGTCATAAGAAACAGGAGTGACTTCCACATGTAAATCTATCCGATCCAATAAAGGGCCTGATATACGATTTAAATATCGAGAAACAATACCTGGAGCACATGAGCAATCCTTAGAGGGATGATTATAATACCCGCAGGGACAAGGGTTAAGTGAACCGATGAACACAAAATCAGAAGAATAATCTACAGAAATTTTTGCTCTGGAAATGGTAACCCGGCCTTCTTCCATAGGTTGTCGTAAAACTTCCAAAACACTTCTTTTAAACTCTGGCATTTCATCCAAGAACAACACTCCATTATGAGCAAGGGATATTTCCCCTGGCATTGGATTAGAACCACCACCCACTAATGCTACATCACTTACCGTATGATGTGGTGCTCGGAAGGGTCTTGTATTTACTAAAGAAGTATTCGTGGGTAAAAGTCCAGCCACAGAATGGATCTTAGTTGTTTCTAAGGCCTCATGCAATGTTAGCGGAGGCAAGATCGTTGGAAATCTACGAGCGAGCATTGTCTTCCCTGCTCCTGGTGGGCCAACCAATACAACATTGTGTCCTCCCGCAGCTGCAATTTCCATAGCTCGTTTTACATTCTCTTGCCCTTTTACTTCAGAAAAATCAACTTCATAATTACTCTGATTTTCAAAAAACAATTCCCTTGTTTTGACTTCAGTAGGTTCTAGTGCTTGTGTTCCATTCAAAAGATCTACGGCTTCACGAATATTTTCAACGCCATAGATTTCAATATCATTGACAATAGCGGCCTCTTGAGCATTCTCTTTTGGCAATATGATACCTTTGAATTTTTCTTTTCGAGCTTGAACAGCTATTGGCAATGCCCCTTTAATGGGTCTAA
The DNA here is from genome assembly GCA_020628145.1 of Saprospiraceae bacterium. Taxonomy (GTDB): domain Bacteria; phylum Bacteroidota; class Bacteroidia; order Chitinophagales; family Saprospiraceae; genus JAHDCE01. The sequence goes on from JAHDFN010000069.1 coordinate 16,875, forward strand.
GGCTTCCATCTAATGAAAGCTCTCCCATGATAATATAATTAGAAATGGAATCCGGATGTTTTAGTTGCTTCGTTCCGGCAAGGACTGCCAAAGCAATCGGTAAATCATATGCGGAACCTTGCTTGGGTAAATCGGCAGGTGCTAAGTTTACTATTATCTTTATACGAGGCAACTTGAGCTTCGAGTTCGTTAAGGCCGCTTCAATTCTTGCGAAACCTTCTTTAACTGCGTTATCGGGCAAACCTACTAATTGGTATCCTAATTTTCCTGCTTGGACAGTTGAACCTGTGTTCACTTCAACAGCAATTGTTGTAGCATCAACACCATGAATAGAACTTGCAAATGTTTTGACGAGCATTTTGTTTTTTTGTCGTTATGAATGTAATATACTTCCCTTCATTTACACAGATGCAAACAACATCAAAATTCCATAAAATTTCAACAATTTTTGTTTATTTAATTTCCTGAAAACAATTACAATTTGTTTGATGAGGAGATTGTTTTTTTATCTTAAAAGGAACAAAAAATGAAGATTTGCCATGCAAAAAACTAAAAATGTAGGTGTTTGGATTCGGGTAAGCACCGAAGATCAAGCCAGAGGAGAAAGTCCAGAACATCATGAACAAAGAGCGAGAATGTATGCCCAAGTAAAAGGGTGGGAGGTTATTGAAGTATATCACCTTGAAGCTGTCAGTGGAAAATCAGTGATTGAGCATCCAGCCCATTATTTGTGAAAATAACTCTAGGTCACGTTAGGTTATAACCCGGTTTTCCCGCCGCTATTGCACCACCAATATGGACTTCGGTTGTTATCGTAGTTGCATCTACTCCATTGACCGAACTGGCAAAAGTTTTTACATACATAATATTCGTCTGTTTCCTTTCTTGAATTACTCATCGGAAACATAGACGAAAAAAAGCAGTCGATTCCATAAAGAACCGACTGCTTTTTTATTTCATTATCCAAACAGTAGCAAAAAACTACTAGTCCTGCAGTTTGAATCGGATAGGGAGTGTAAACTGAACCCTTACAGGATTATTCCTTTGTTTACCCGGAATCCATTTAGGCATTTTTTTCACAACCCTTAAGGCTTCATCTCCACATCCTCCTCCCGGATCCTTTAGGATCACTTTGGATTTATCATCATCGAAAACGATAGAACCATCCTTTTCCACAACGAAACGGATAACAGACATTCCTTCGATTCCATTTTCACGGGCAATAGAAGGATACTTGATATTCTTATTGATATAAGAAATGATTTTTTCATCCGAACACTTCTTCCGTTCGTTCTTATCCGTCTTATCCTCACAACCTGGAAAGTGGGGCATATATTCAACGATTTTGAATATTTCATCACTTGG
>JAHDFN010000070.1 GCA_020628145.1 Saprospiraceae bacterium
AAGCAACAGGAGCCGTAAAGGCAGCCGTACTTGTAAATGTACATCCCGTACTTACAGACATGAAGCCCGTCAAATCAACAGAACCTCCGTCGGATGTCAATCCCGTAAGCGTAATCGACGTAGTTGCAGCAGTCAGATTGAACGTCTGGCCGTTTACACTGATTTCGGTATCATCTATCGTACCGCCGGCAGTCGGCATGTTCGCTACAGTAACATCCATCGTTACGGAATAGGTATTCGTTCCTGGATCACAGGCACTAGGAGTGATAGCTGAAAATCCGGTAATCTCGGTACAACCATACGCTACAGGTACGTTACCCTGTACGTCATCGTTTCCACCACCACCTGTACCGTCAGAGGTATAGGTATAACACATCGTCACAGGCAAGGTCGGATCGAAAGACCCCGGATCCCCCGGAGTAGTTCCAGCCGTCACATTGTTATCGAACTCAGGCTGGTTGTATACGTTCAAGTTCGTAGGTACCAAGGCAACACAGGCTCCACCCACTTCCTGATAAAGCGTAGTATTGAAGGTGAAGGCTCCCGTATTTCCGAAATTCCCTGACGCATCGTTATCGATATAGCTGATACACTGGTCGAAACCAATGAAATCGGGATATGCAGATACGTCGAAATCGGTACATACCGTATTCGTAGCCACCTCGTCCTGACCGATAATCGTTCCGTCTGTAGATGTAGCTCCGATGACATCCCAGCAATCTCCTCCGAAATTCGCTTCGGATGTTCCATAATCCGTTTGGACAGGATTCGTATTACAGGCAGGATCCAAGCAATCCGCACAAGGGACTACAGCACAAGAAGCAGGAGCCGTAAAGGCAGCCGTACTTGTAAATGTACATCCCGTACTTACAGACATGAAGCCCGTCAAATCAACAGAACCTCCGTCGGATGTCAATCCCGTAAGCGTAATCGACGTAGTTGCAGCAGTCAGATTGAACGTCTGGCCGTTTACACTGATTTCGGTATCATCTATCGTACCGCCGGCAGTCGGCATGTTCGCTACAGTAACATCCATCGTTACGGAATAGGTATTCGTTCCTGGATCACAGGCACTAGGAGTGATAGCTGAAAATCCGGTAATCTCGGTACAACCATACGCTACAGGTACGTTACCCTGTACGTCATCGTTTCCACCACCACCTGTACCGTCAGAGGTATAGGTATAACACATCGTCACAGGCAAGGTCGGATCGAAAGACCCCGGATCCCCCGGAGTAGTTCCAGCCGTCACATTGTTATCGAACTCAGGCTGGTTGTATACGTTCAAGTTCGTAGGTACCAAGGCAACACAGGCTCCACCCACTTCCTGATAAAGCGTAGTATTGAAGGTGAAGGCTCCCGTATTTCCGAAATTCCCTGACGCATCGTTATCGATATAGCTGATACACTGGTCGAAACCAATGAAATCGGGATATGCAGATACGTCGAAATCGGTACATACCGTATTCGTAGCCACCTCGTCCTGACCGATAATCGTTCCGTCTGTAGATGTAGCTCCGATGACATCCCAGCAATCTCCTCCGAAATTCGCTTCGGATGTTCCATAATCCGTTTGGACAGGATTCGTATTACAGGCCACATCGATACAGTCATCACAAACAACCGGAATATCCGGCTCTGTTACCGTAAGGGTGTAAGAGCTTCCATCCGTATAACCGGAGAAAGATACATTACAGCCTCCACCCGGTGAAGTCTGAGAATACAAGGAAACATTTGATATTTGTAGATAATAAGTCGTACCTGCAGTCAGATTCACACAGAATGCAGCGTCACCACCGGTATTGGCCGGAGCTCCAATCGAGTTGGAACCATAAGCAATACCCATCGGTCCTACTCCACCTACACCGTCATCATCAGATGTTGCCATTAAGGTCAATCCGGAGTAATCATTGGCCGGACAACCGGGAGCACCTGAATATAAAGCCATTTGGAAATCGTTTCCAAAGGATGAAATACCCTCTGCAAAGCAGTGTTCTCCCGTTACAGCAGGAGTAATGGTATGCCAATTCGAATTATTGTGAACAGGATGAGCAGTTTGTGCTCCTGATGAACAATCGTTGAAAGTTGAACCGGAATTACCATTAAAGTTGGTACCAGAAGGCTCACCTGCAGATACAGTTGCATATGAATTATCACCTGTATTACCGGCAGTACTACCGCCATTGGTTCCTATATCGAAAGACAAAGCTGTTGCATTACAGATTTCATCATTCGTAGGACAAGCAGTACCTGTAGCCAAAAAGTGAACGGTAGCGTCATCTGAAGCACCGACCATGATACCATCCGTACCGGTACCGTTGATACCCCAATTAAAGGAAGCACCTGCAGCAATATCAGTAAGGGTAATCGTGATATCCTGACTAGCATCCAATGAAGCCAAAGTACCGGAAGAAGGTTGCATCACCTCTTCCTGTGTAATATCCTGGGTTCCATAGGCTATGGCAACTCCACTATCACTGAAGTTACTTTGGTCATTTGGGAATGAGCTGTTATAGGTATCACTAGAATTGTTATCATTCGGATCATCATATAATGTAACAGTAGTCGTTCCATCATCGATGGTCATTACAATATCTCCGACCCAAGTATGATCAAAACCAAAGGACAGCCATTCAATATCACTCAAGGTTCCTCCTGGGATGACAAATGTGGCTGTACTGTTATCCAAATCCGTATCCAAGTCCGAATCTACGATACAAGTTTGTGCATTAAGGCTATTATAGAAAAATGCACAAAGAAGAAAACAACATATATAGATAAAATTCTTCATTTCAAAACATTTTAGAATTAAACAAATGGGATTACTCAGCTCCCAATGATTCAATTTGCACTTTCAGTGAGTTGTAAGCTTCACTTCCCTCTTCCATCATCTGCAGCTTCTGCTGCATTTCAGCGACATTGGGTTGGTGAATCACATTAGGTTGGTACCCAACGGATTTGTTCTTTTTAAGTGAAAGATCTACAACAGGAACTGTAGTTTGTTGCTGTGCATTACCGCCAATTTGAGCAGCCTTAGCTCGTAAAGCCTTCTTTGCATCAGAGAAAATGCTTTCGTTAACAACCGGGGTTGTTTCTTCAGCAGCGATCTTCCGCTCATACAGCGGCTGAACAGCTTTGGCTCTAGGAGCAGCACTAACGGAAGAAGCGGGTGTATTAGACTCATTTAGGACAGGAACTGTCTGAGTCGCTTCTTCAATTTGCTGACCTACAGGAGTAACTGCCTTTGCCCTAGGTTGCACCGATTGTGCAAAACCTACACAGACTATGGCGAAGATCAATGAAAAAGTCATCAATACTCTTTTCATAATAAAAAATTTAGGTTAAACAATTGAATAAATAAATTATAAATAGAATTTGAGTAAGAAGATGTCATCCTTATTTAAGGGGTGCATTTAACTTCTTAATCAAATTAAACTTCAAATGTTATAGGGAGGCAAAACCTCATGCTTACTAGCTTCAACAAGGTCTTGGATTTGAAAGGCTGTATTTTGCTCTTTTAAATTTGTGGTATAGTTTTTGTGCCTAAAAAATCAAGTCTTGTAATTTCTCATTTCCATCACTTAATGTAATGTTAAGTGGTAGGGTGTTTAATGTTTTGTCCTCTTCCTCTAATTTAGAATCTTTATCTGCTTTCACCAAATAATAGTGATAATAATTTGTCACATCCTACTCAAAAAAATCATCTCGTTTAATATTATATTTTCATATATTATATTTACAATATCTGTTACATCTTTATTAATCAATTCATTAATAAAAATTCGACCTATCATATACTTAAAACCTATAAAATGTTAAAATAGCATTTACCCTGTCAGAATTTTCAATTTATTTCCGTAATAATAATAGGTAGCTATCCTGTCATCGTTAAATTCGAATTGGTCGAAAAAACAACATAATTGATCATAAAGGTGTTATATTCGTAATTGTAGAATGAGAGACTGCCATAGTCTCCATCATCCAATTATTTCCTATTTTAATGATGTGATTTAAATTTCTTTAAATTGGCCAATCACATCAAAAACATAAATCTAACATTTACTGCCATGGGATTATTCGATTTTATTAAAGGTGAATTAATCGAAGTCATTGACTGGGTAGAGTCGGACAACGATACCGTTATCTGGAAGTTTCCGGATCAAGATAACAACATCAAAAACGGAGCACAACTGACAGTAAGAGAGTCTCAAATGGCTCTTTTCCTGGATGAAGGCCGTTTTGCCGACATGTACGAACCCGGCAAACACACCTTGATTACAGACAACATGCCCATTCTTACCACGTTGAAAAGCTGGAAGCACGGATTTGATTCTCCTTTCAAGGTCGATGTATATTATTTCAGTACCAAGACGTTTACCAATCTCAAGTGGGGTACTCCGAATCCCATTATTTTGAGAGACCCGCAATTCAAGCAGGTAAGGGTCAAGGCTTTCGGCACATATTTCATCAAAATCGATGATGTGCAGAAGTTCTTTACCGAATTTGCAGGAACGAAACCTGTTTTAAAAATATATGAAATCGAGGAGCGTTTAAGGGATATCGTATCTCCGAAATTCGCAGAGGCATTGGCGGAAGCCCAAGTATCCGTTTTGGATATGGTAGCCAATTATACGGAATTAGGTGATAAAGTCTCACCGATTTTACAACAGGATCTGGATCCTTTCGGTATCGAATTGGTGAAATTCCAAATCACAAGTACTTCACTACCTAAAGAGGTAGAGGAGTTCTACGATAAGATGACGAATATCAACATGGTGGATGATATGGCTAAATTCCAACAGTTCCAACAAGCCAATGCTTTGGAGGAAGCGGCCAAGAATCCCAATGGAGGAGCAGGGGAAGGAATCGGAGCAGGATTAGGTTTCGGTATGGCCCAGATGTTTCTGAATCAGAATCAAAACCAGCATCAGAATGCCACTCCCCAAAACCAGCCCAAAGCGGAGACGAAGGAAGATATCATGAACCTGCTCAAGGAATTGGGTGGACTCAAGGAGTCCGGTATCCTTACCCAAGAAGAATTCGACACTAAGAAAAAAGAATTGTTGGCCAGGTTATAATGGTCAATTTTTAATATTGACGTCGTTTCAAAGGGAAGGGATGTGTTTCCCTTCCCTTTGCTAGGCATGATTACGAATTATATAATGACAAGAGTTTGGGTTTATCAAAGTTCACGTCCATTCGATGAAAACGAAATATCACTTTTAAAAGAACGGATAAAAGCCTTTACCGAAGAATGGAGCAGCCACAGCCAATCTTTGAAGGCAGGAGGCAATATTCTCCTTGGCCGATTTTTACAACTCAAAGTGGATGAGGATCATACTACTGCCAGTGGATGTAGTATAGATAGTTCAGTACGTTTCCTACAGGATTTGGGTTTTGAATTCGGAACGGATTTTTTCGACCGCTTGAATTTTGCCTATTTGGACAATGGAGTAGTCAAAACTGCACATAAGGATGATTTCGCAGCATTGTATCAGGAAGGCGTTATCACCGATGAGACCATTGTCTTTAATAATCTAGTCAAAACGGAAGATGAATTCAAGGCAAATTGGCAAATCCCTTTGAAAAACAGTTGGCATAAGAATTTCCTTTAAAACATTCTACCGGCATCATGATAGATAAATTCAAACAATGGTTGGGTATCGAAGGAATCAAGGTTAAGATCCTGATCCCTGAGGAAATAGAAAAGGATAGCGGTTTTGTGGACGGGAGGTTGGTATTCGGTTCGAAGAATATTCAGACCTTGACTTCGATAGAGGTCAAAATGCTTGAAATCTATACCCGTGGACGGGGTTCCGATCAGAAAATAGACGAATACGAAATCGGTTCCATCCAAATGGAAGAGGAAATGACCATTTATTCCGGAGAGGAAACACATATCGACTTTGCCCTACCCTATAGGGTTCATAAATCCGAGATGGATAATTGGGAAGAAAAGAATCTTTTAACCAAAGGCCTCTCTAAAGTTGCCAAGACCATTCAAAAAGTAGAATCGACTTATCGTATCGAAGTGAGGGCCAAGGTAAGGGGAACCGCATTGGACCCATTCGACAAAGCCTATATCAAACTTATCTGACAAGGGTTAGTATAAGTTGTTTAAAAATGATTCAATAATTCGATGGCCAACCATTGATTCCTAAATTCTCCAGCTATTTTTCGCGCCGTAGCTTTGGCTACGAAACTCAAAATCAGTTTCAACTTAGAAATCAAGCGATTACAATCGCTCTTACCCACCACTTTTTAAACAACTTCATATTGTTATTTTCTCCAAGTATATAAGAAATAGCCTTTTCTTTTCCTTGTATATTACATTAAATACTCTACTTTTGCATCCGTTTTCAGGATTTCCCTAACTCCATTGGAAGCACATTTGGTTACCATGCGTTCCCTATATGATGGATTTATCTTAAAAACAAGTTAATTCATGCTTTGATAAGGTTACAATATGATATAACCGGAGTCAAAAGTACGTTATAAGCAAACAACAATAATTAATCTAATTTCAATAAAAATTTCAAATCAATGAAACGTATTTCGTTATTAGGATATATGTTCCTAGCTATGATGGCAGTTTTGTTCTACACCTCTTGTGAAGATGATGGTCTTGGAGGTGGAGGTGGTAATACGGATGCCCCTGTCATCGAACTTAATGATGACGGCTCCGGCTACATTACCGGCAATGTCACAGTAGATCCCGGTCAGTTGATGACTATAAACCTTTCCGGATTTTCTAATGGAAGTGATTTACACTACCTGGTCTTTCTCGAAGGAAATGATACGATTATGGATTATAGTTCCAGAATCACAATTGAAGGCGACGCTGCCTGGGCGAATCCGATCTTAATGGAAGTTGCTTGGCCACAAACTTTCAATTGGATTGTAACTATCAATGCACATACGGATTTTTCAACCAAAGAATACCGAATGATTCTAACAGACAAGTCAGGTTTTACTGATGAGACTTCATTCTTTGTAACTGTTGAAGAACCGGTTATCACATACCCTGGTCCATTATCCTTGGATTATGTAAGTGGTGTAGGTTGTTTTGTTACTGATGCCGTTGATGCAGAGCCGGGATCAACCGCCTGTTTTGCATTGGTAGGTGTAAGGGGATCTGATGCTACATTGGGATCTTTAACGATTCTTGAAAATGGCGTAGCTATTTCAGACTTAACCCGATTAAGCTATAATGGAGGAGAGGTTTTCGGTAACCCTTCGGAGCTTCCCATTTCATCTGAGAATGGTTTCAACTACGATGAAATAAGTATAAAGTTAACTACTGAGGAAGGAGTTACAAATGCATATTCCTTTATCTTGACAGATACATTAGGAAATTCCACACCAGCAACTACTCCTATCAATATTACAACCAAAGTAACCGGTACTCCAATAACCGGAAATCTCTCCGGAGCATTATTGAATGCAGGAGGTCCTGCCGGTACCGGAGGTTTGGATTTGGATACAGGAACCGGAACCGGTTCTCTTGATCCGGATGCGGAAATCAGGGATTTGGGTATTAACTTGTCCGAGCCTGCTGCTACGAACTGGTATCAACAAGTTGCTCCGGCTAATGATGCGAAGATACGTATTGCATCTCCCGGTTCTGAGTTCCCGTTTGATTTTGATGGTGCCGCATTCAAAGAACAAATCAAAGATGGTTATGACATCATCGGAACCGATCCCGGTGCTACTCCTGTAGTTAACATCGGTGATGTATTCCTTGTAAAAAGAGGTACGAATTATTATGCCATCAAGTGTACCAACGTTCAAGTGAAACCTGATCAGAACGACAACAGTGATTTTTACGAGTTCTCCATTAAGTATTAATGTGATAGAATAAGTAATCATAAAATGAAGGGGATGCATCTTGGATGCATCCCCTTTTTTGTAAACACCCCTTTTATCGGCTTATTTTTTTACCTTGCGATGTTTCTTAAAGATAAGCATATAAGATGAGCGATACGATTATTCTACAAAAAGAAAACGGCATAGGAAAAATAAGCCTTAATCGTCCCAGATCCTTTAATAGTTTCAACCGTGAAATGGCCTTCGCCCTTTTGGAAGCATTAGATGATTGTGAAAAGGATGAAAATGTACGTGCCATTTATCTGACGGGAAATGGGAAAGCATTTTGTGCGGGTCAGGATTTGGTCGAAGTGACGAGCCCGGAACTCAATCCGGGTTTCCGGAAAATATTGGATGAACATTATAATCCGATAATTAAAAAAATCAGGAATCTGCCTAAACCGATAATCGGTGCGGTAAATGGCGTAGCTGCTGGAGCGGGAGCGAATATCGCATTGGCCTGTGATATTGTGGTGGCAACCGAACATGCATCTTTTATCCAAGCCTTCAGTTTAATCGGATTAATTCCGGACAGTGGCGGCACATTTATTCTTCCCCGTTTGATCGGTTATCAAAAAGCGATGGCACTCGCCATGTTGGGAGATAAGATAAAAGCCGATGAAGCAGAAAGATTAGGCATGATTTATAAATTTTTCCCGAGTGATGAATTCGAATCTTCTTCTTGGAAATTAGCACTCAAAGTTGCAACCATGCCTACTAAAGGATTGGCCTATACGAAATATCTTTTCAACCAGTCCTTGACCAACAATCTAGAACAGCAATTGGCATTGGAAGGCGATTATCAAATTAAAGCGAGTGAAACGGAAGATTATCAAGAAGGTGTAGCTGCTTTTCTGGAAAAAAGAAAACCTGAATTCAAGGGACGGTAATTTTATTTTTTTATTTCTCATTTTATTACAAACAATATGAAAATAGGAATCATCGGTGCCGGAGCAATGGGAAGTGGCATAGCCCAAGTCGCTGCACAAAACGGATGTGAAGTCAATATTTTTGACACTAGAAAAGAAGCATTGGAAATTGCGGATAAAAAACTACGGAAAACTTTGGAAAAATTAACTGCCAAAGGAAAATTCACCGCCGAACAGTCCGAGAATATAATTAAGCATATTAATTATGTCGATTCACTGAAATATATGTCGGATAGGGAATTAATTATTGAAGCAATAATTGAAAACCTTGAAATAAAAAAAAGTGTTTTCCAGCAATTGGAAAATCTGGTTTCTGAAGAATGTATTTTGGCCAGCAATACTTCTTCTTTGTCGATTGCTTCGATTGCTGCTGCTTGTAAAAAATCGGAAAGGGTTATCGGCATTCATTTTTTCAATCCGGCACCAATCATGAAACTGGTAGAAATAATCCCTGCCATCCAAACGGAAAAATCAATTATAGAAAAATCGAAAAAAATAATCGACGACTGGGGAAAAACAACTGTCCTTGCCAAAGACACTCCGGCATTTATTGTCAATCGGGTGGCCCGTCCGTTTTATGGTGAAGCCATTAAAATGTGGGAAGAAGGATTTGCAGATGCGGCAACTATAGATTGGGCCATGACTGAAATCGGAGGTTTCAGAATGGGGCCTTTCACCTTAATGGATTTTATCGGACACGACGTGAATTATCCGGTAACGGAAACCGTTTTCGCGGCCTTCTATTATGATCCGAGATACCGCCCATCCTTTACACAAAAAAGATTAGTGGAGGCCGGTTATCTGGGAAGAAAAACAGGAAAAGGATTTTATGATTATTCCGAAGGAGCCGAAAAACCCGAAGCGGATAAAGATGAAAGATTAGGAAATAAAATTGTCGAACGGATTGTCGTTATGCTTATCAACGAAGCGGCGGAAGCACTATATTTAAATGTCGCATCAAGGGATGACATCGACTTGGCAATGACCAAAGGGGTTAATTATCCGAAGGGGTTATTGAAGTGGGCCGACGAAATCGGGATAGATAATTGCGTTCATATTTTGGATGAATTATTCGAAGAATTCCATGACCCGAGGTATCGTTGTTCTCCTTTATTGAGAAAAATGAGCAAGAACGGAAAAACCTTTTATTGATTTTCAAATATTATAATTTGAAACGCTCAATCGTGATTTAACATTTCCTATATGAATACGCCGGAAGCTGTTTATAAAAAAATGATGTCCACCGATTATTATTCCCAATGGCTCGGTATTGAAAGTGTCGAACACCGTGAAGGATATTGTAAAATAAAAATGCAAGTCAGAAAAGAAATGCTGAACGGTTTCAATATAGTGCATGGCGGCGTGAGTTTCGGACTAGCCGATTCCTGCTTGGCTTTTGCTGCGAATTCCTATAATATTCTAAGTGTAACATTAGATGGTTTCATTACTTATCCCAATTCGGGAAAAGAGGGAGATATATTATTTGCCGAAGCCCTTGAAAAATCGAATAACAGGAAAACCGCCATGTATGATGTAACCGTAAAAAACCAAGACGACCTGACCATCGCTTTATACAGAGCAACCGTTTACCGTACAAAAAAAGAGGTATTGGATTAAATGGAAAACTTCAAGGAAAAACAAGAAAAGATTTTATTCAAATCCCGCATTTGGCTCGTCGTAGGATTAATCCTGATTATCATTACTCCTTTAATATTCATTGCAAAGAAATACTGGGGACTCTCCTATGCAGAAACAGGAACCATAGGAGATGCCATAGGAGGGATTACTTCACCCATTATCGGATTGGTTGGAGCGGTATTGGTGTATTATGCTTTTTTGATCCAGTTGGAAGCTAACAAAATGCTTTTCAATCAAATCCATGAAGAAAAAATAGAACGGGAAAAAGGCCATGTGGAAAGTCATTTTTTCGAATTATTAAAAATTCTGATTGAGATCCAAAACAACATCAAAATAAATGACATCAACAACCAGAATATCCTACAAGGAAAAGAAGTTTTCCAATGGTTGCTCCGTGAATTTTACGAATATTACGACATCGTAAACGAGTATTATCAAAAAAATAAAATCGAAATCGAAAAAAAACTAGATATTGCTTACACTTGTTTTTTATTTGGAGGTGTAGGGGAATATTCTTTTTCGTTTATTCAAGAACAATTAAAAAATGAAGATGACCAATTATTGAAATGGATTAAAAATAAATTCGAAAAAAGAAAAAAAGAAACTCAAAAAAAATATCCATTCAAATTATTCAATGGACACCATGCAAGGATAGGTCATTATTACAGGCATTTATATCAGACCATAAAATATATCAATTCCCGCCAGAACGATATTTTAAGTTATGAGGAAAAATATAATTACATCAAAACCCTCAGGGCACAATTAGGGACACACGAACAAAGTCTCTTGTTCTTCATTTCCCTTACGGAAAAAGGCATCAAATGGGAAAAAGCACCTCATCTTCCCATCAATAAACAACTTATTACGAAATACAATTTAATCAAGGACATCCCTCAGGGATATATCACCATCACAAATCCGGAAACACATTACCCCAACGTCAATTTCAATAACGAAGGCAATAGTCCGGAAAAAATAGAATTAATCCGACAATACCATTAAATTTGCAGCGAATCCGCTCCTAATCTTTAAATTCCTAAACCAAGCTCATGAAGGAAGCATTTATCATTGACGGCATCCGAACTCCCATCGGGAAATTTACAGGTACCCTATCCCCTATCCGAACGGATGATTTGGGAGCATTGGTCATCGAAGAGATCGTAAAAAGGAATCCGAATATTCCAAAAGATGCCTATGAAGATGTCATCATGGGTTGTGCCAACCAAGCGGGAGAAGACAATCGGAATGTGGCTCGGATGTGCCTCCTTTTGGCCGGCCTGCCCTTTACCGTTCCGGGTGAAACCGTCAACCGCCTTTGTTCCTCCGGTATGTCTTCGATGATTCATGCCAGTCGGGCCATCAAAGCCGGAGACGGAGATGTTTTCATTGCCGGAGGAGTCGAACACATGACCCGTGGCCCTTGGGTAATCTCAAAAGTTTCCAAAGCATACGGGAGGGATGCACAAATGCATGATTCAAGTTTCGGGTGGAGATTCGTGAATAAGAAAATGCATACCCTGTTCGGTACCGACGGCATGGGTACGACCGCAGAAAATCTGGCAGAAATGTATTCCATTTCGAGGGAAGATCAGGATAAATTCGCCTACCACTCCCAAATGAAAGCGGCAAAAGCGGCAGCTTCCGGAAGATTGTCTAAGGAAATCATAGGCGTGGAAATTCCTAGGAGGAAACAGGAACCGCTTTTCTTTGACAAGGACGAATTCATACGCCCGACTACCACTTTGGAAGGCTTGGCCAAATTGAGAACCGCCTTTAAGAAACAGGAAGCCGGAGGAACGGTGACCGCCGGTAATGCTTCGGGTTTGAATGATGGGGCAGCCGCTACGATTGTCGCTTCCGAAGACGCCGTCAAAAAACACGGGTTAAAGCCCTTGGCCAGAATCGTTTCTTCCGCCGTTACAGGTGTTGAACCCAGAATCATGGGCATCGGTCCGGTCAGTGCATCCAATAAGGCATTGGCGAAAGCCGGATTGAAAATGGACGATATCGACATCATAGAATTGAACGAAGCATTTGCCGCACAATCCCTTGCCTGTATCCGAGAATGGGGCTTGCAGGATGATGATCCCAGAATCAATCCCAACGGCGGAGCCATCGCCATCGGCCACCCACTCGGCATGACCGGTACCCGAATCATGCTTTCAGCGGCCTTGGAACTACATGAACAGAATAAGCGTTATGCATTGGTTACCATGTGCATCGGTGTAGGGCAAGGTTATGCCACAATTATAGAACGAGCATGATTTTTGCAGTGATAATTATAATTCCATATCTAAAAAATCAATAAAATGAGTGATTTCAAAAGTAGTTTGGATTGTGTAAAATTCTCAAGGGTAGCCTTTTCGGCCCTAGTGGATAAATATTCGAATGAGCAATTGAATAAGATACCCGAAGGATTCAAGAATAACATGCTTTGGAATTTTGCCCATTCCATCGTTTCATTGGATTATTTCTGTTATTTCTGCACCGGAAATCCTTCGGAGATTCCTTTGGAATTATCCAAAAAATATGTCAGAGGTACAAAACCGGAAGGCCCTGCGGATGACGAGGAAATCCAATTCTGGAAAGACCTCGCGAAATCGTCTTTGGAAAAATTGGAAAAGGATCTGAAGGCCGGGATTTTCGTCAACTATAAACCGATACCTTTAGGCTATGGCCATAGCGTCAATAATTTTGAGGATGCCCTTAATTTTTCGGCATTCCACGAGGGGACTCATTTCGGTTATGCCTTGGCTATGAAGAGGTATTTATAAGGCATCGACCATTTGTAGGAACCACTGTCGTTCTGTTAGAATGGAAGTTCCACGAATTTCATTTTTCAATGATTCCTTTTCTTGGAGATCATATGGGTTGATGTTCATCAGTTTTTTCAAGAGCCTGATGATATTTTTATAGTTCTCCTTATGATATCCGATTTTCTTTTTACGGGAAACAAAAACCCTCAGGTTTTCCAAAGTATTTTCCAAAGCATCGAATTCCTTCAATTCATAATACATCTGTGACAACATCACCTTGGATCTTACGATGTGTAACAAATCATCATTTTTTATCAAGGCCAATAAAGGCATTGATTTACCGAATTCTTTTTTATTGAAATATAATTTGGCCAGATTGAAATGAAAATCATCCTCCCTGGTATTTCTATCCAATTGCTCCTTATAAAGATGGATAGCCTTTTCCACCCACTCGTATTCTTTTAATTTCAAACCCGCAACCACAGCATTGTTATATGTCCATCGGGACAAGACTCCGTTTTCAATGAAGATATTTTCTTCCAGCCCCCGTTTATAAAGATCAAAAGCGATACGACTATAGGAAGCGATACCGGAATTCATCTTACGAATACAATAATTAATGGCTAATATGAAAATATCCCTTTTCTCACTTGGATTGAATAAATCAACCGATGTTCCGATTTCTTCAATCAGATGGATGAACGACAATTCATCTTCTGCATTCCTCAGACATTTAAAAGCATAATAATAAATGGAAATAGCCGGAATATCCAATAAGTGATTCCGGCCTTCAACATAATCAACAACCTGCTCCAGCAGACCTAGATCATATTCTGTTTTCAACATGGTCTGATGAGAAAGGATCGTACAGGACTGCCTAAGTTTATCGGCAATAAAAGAAACATCCAATCCATCCGATAATTCCTGTAATCGGAAAGCGAGGGTTCGCCCCCTCTCTTTCTCCTGTTTGAATTCCTCTTTCAATAATTCATATTCATATCATCATGAATTTACCACAGGCCAACACTATGTCAAAAGATTCGATCAAGATGGAAATGAAATATGGACTACCTTATTATCCGACTTCTACTTTGGGAATTTAGGCAAATTATACAGAACCCAAGATGGTGGAATGATAGCCCAGGGATTTCTTTCCTCCAATGCAGAAGCAGGACATATCGAGACCTTCCTTGTAAAATTGGATGGAGATGGAAGATATTTCTCAAAACACATATATGGAAATATCTTTCAGGATGGAAACAATGATTGTATCCTTCAAAACGAGATAGGAGTCTTAGGCTCAATTATAGAGATACAAAATGCCAACTCTACCTCATATGTAATTGCAGATGAGGATGGCAATTATACGATTCCCCTCAATGCAGGAAACTACACCATTACGCCCTACCCTCAAAATCCATATCTGGCATCTGAATGCCAGCCTGCTTATGATGTGGTGTTCACGGATCCGGATGTATTGGATTCAATTGAATTGAATTTACCCATGGCAACTCTGGTCGAATGCCCGTATATGGAAGTGGACGTTTCTTCTTTCGCATTAAGGGATTGTTTTGACAACATCTATTATGTCAATTATCAGAATTCAGGCACTGCAACCGCCGAAGATGTTTATGTGGAGTTGACCATTGCTCCGCCACTCATCTTGGCAGATGCCGGCCTTCCTTTTACCGGCCCTGACAATAATGATGTATATACCTTCCAATTGGGAGATATAGAACCCGGAGAAACCGGCAATTTCCAAACCATCCTGAATCTGACCTGTGATACACTGGAACAGGAAACGGGTTTACTTACCGGAAACACTTATTGCGTAACAGCTCATATTTATCCGGATTCGCTTTGTTCCCCTATTTCACCGAATTGGGATGGTTCAAGCATCAAACTGAATGGTTTTTGTGAAGGAGATTCCATTACCTTCACCATTACCAATGTAGGAAATGGCGATATGATTACGCCTAATGACTTCTATGTCATAGAAGATGAAATCATGATAATACAAGATATGTTCCAATTAGAATCCGGACAATCACAAACCGTGACCGTTTACGCCGGTGGGGGTACTATCAGGATGGAAGCGGAACAATCATTGGATCATCCCGGAGAAAGCCACCCAAGTGTTACCTTGGAAAATTGTGGAGAAACCGATGAATTCAGCTTAGGGTTCTTCAATAATTTCCATCAGGATGATGCCAATCCTTTTGTTTCCATTGAATGTAGGGAAGTGACGGGAGCATACGATCCCAATGACAAATTGGCATTTCCCGGAGGGAATTCGGAAGAAAATCTGATAGAAGCCAATCGTGATATCGAATATATGATCCGATTCCAGAATGTAGGAACCGATACCGCATTCAATGTTGTAGTCAAGGATACGATTGCCGATGAATTGGATTTAACGACGTTCCGTGCAGGTGCAAGCAGCCACCCGAATACGATCACAATCGAAGGCCGAACAGTGATCTTCAGATTCGACAATATCCATTTGGTGGACAGTGATACAAACGAACCCCTCTCACACGGCTTTGTCAAATTCAGGATTTCCCAAAATCCGGATTTACCGGAAGGTACGATTATTGAAAATGATGCCGCCATATATTTCGATTACAATCCACCGATTTATACAAATACCACTTATCATAAAATTGCTCTATTTTCCTTCTTGGTTTCCCAAAACAACTCTTTAGGTGATTTAAACACCTTGCATGCAAAAGTATATCCCAATCCTTTTAAAGAAACCATCAACTTCGAATGTGAAGGGATCGAAGGAAAAGAAATCACTTTCCGATTAACGGATGTCCTAGGCAGAATCGTAGCAGAAGAAAAACATGATTCAGGCACTTTCCAGTTCCGTAGGAAGAATTTGTTAGCAGGTATATATTTCTATACCATTGAGACTGAGCAAAAACCCGTTTTCCAAGGAAAGATAATCGTGAGATAATTTATCTTTCATCTACTATTACTACGAAAGGCGGCTCGAAGCAAATGCTTCTTGCCGCCTTTTATTTTATACAAGGAAAAGCGAAAGATTCTTACTTTTGCAAAAAACATCCACCATGGCTAATAGACTTCCTAATTACGTCCTAGGGAAATGGACGAATCCCAATAGTGAAAACGAAATTCCCCAACATGATGCCATTACCGGCGAATTGATTGCCGTAGCAGGGAGCGGTGGCCTGGATTTTGCCGAAATGATGGATTATGCCCGAAAGGTCGGCAATACCAAATTGAGGAAAATGACTTTCCATGAAAGAGGAATGATGTTAAAAAAACTCGCTCTTCATCTTCATGCCAAAAGAAAGGAATACTACCCTTTGAGTTATAAGACCGGGGCCACCAAAATCGACTCCTGGATTGACATCGAAGGAGGAATCGGAAATCTGTTTGCCAATGCAAGTCTAAGAAAAAGATTTCCCAATCAACCTTTCGATGTGGATGGTGAATTTGCTCCTTTATCCAAGGAAGGAACATTCATCGGGCATCACATTATGGTCCCAAGAAGAGGTGTGGCCGTTCATATCAATGCCTTCAATTTCCCGATATGGGGGATGTTGGAAAAATGTGCCGTCAATTGGTTGGCCGGAATGCCGGCTATCGTCAAAGCAGCCGAATCGACTTCCTACCTGACCCAGATGATGGTCAAGGATATTATTGATTCGGGTATTCTTCCGGAAGGAGCCTTACAATTGGTCTGCGGGACCGGTTTCGGAATTCTGGATCCTTTGACTTCCCAGGATGTTTGCACATTTACCGGATCGGCAGAGACCGGCCGGAAACTGAAAGCCCATCAGAATATTATAGACAATGCCATCCCATTCAATATGGAAGCGGATTCCTTGAACTGTTCGGTATTAGGTGAAGATGCTACGCCGGATACTGAAGAATTCAATTTGTTTATCAAGGAGGTACATCGGGAAATGACCGTGAAATGCGGCCAGAAATGTACGGCTATCCGTAGGATTATAGTCCCTGAAAAATTAGTGGAAGATGTACAAATCGCCCTAGGGAAACGATTGGCCAAAACGACCATCGGTTCTCCATTGGAAAAAGAAGTCAGAATGGGTGCTTTAGTATCGAAGGAACAAGTGGAAGAAGTGAATAAGCAGGTCAGGAGACTGATGGAAGAACAGGAAATCGTTTATGGCGAATTCGGCAAAACGACAAACCTTATAGGTGCGGAATGGGACAAGGGGGCTTTTTACCATCCCTTGTTATTTTTGAATGACAGCCCTTTCAAGAAAACGGTCGTACATGAAACGGAAGCCTTCGGACCTGTCAGCACTATCATGCCTTATCAAACAATCGATGAAGCGATAGAGCTTTCCCATATGGGCAAGGGTTCGTTGGTCAGTTCCATTTGTACCAATGATGATACATTGGCTAGGGAATTCGTAGTCGGAGCAGCCACTCATCATGGTAGAATTCTCGTTCTGAACCGTCGTTCTGCCAAAGAGAGTACGGGACACGGCTCACCTATGCCTTTATTGGTTCACGGAGGGCCGGGCCGGGCCGGTGGTGGTGAGGAAATGGGTGGTTTGAGAGGAGTAAAACATTATCTGCAACGTTGTGCCATACAAGGGCATCCTCAAACGATTACGAAAGTAACGGGCATTTTCCAACCGGGCGGTGAATATGTGGAAAAACCGGTACATCCCTTCCGAAAACATTTTGAAGAATTGGAAGTAGGAGAAACGGTTTTCACCCATAAGCATACTGTGACCGATGCGGACATTGTCAATTTCGCCAATGTATCAGGTGATAATTTCTATGCCCACATGGACGCTACTTCCCTAGAAGGAACCATGTTTGAAAAAAGGGTGGCCCACGGATACTTTGTCTTGTCCAAAGCTGCGGGATTGTTCGTAGATCCTAAAAAAGGCCCCGTCCTACTCAATTACGGATTGGACGAATGCCGTTTTACCAAACCGGTTTATCCCGGTATGACTTTAGGTGTGAAATTCACCGTTAAGGAAAAACTGGATCAGGAAAAAAGAGAAGACGA
>JAHDFN010000331.1 GCA_020628145.1 Saprospiraceae bacterium
TTTTTCGGGCAGTTCTATTTTCATCGCATCACCTACGATGAATTCAACTTTGTGGGCCCAGCCGTTATCGACCAATTCCTTTTTGATGAAATCAGTTAGATTCGGATTGTATTCTATAAGGTATGCTTTTTTTACATAGGGAAGAAAATGACGGGTAAGGGCTAATGTTCCTACCCCTGCTTCACAGACTACCGCATCCTTGAGCATATTGTATTTTTCGAAAGTACGTTTGTAGGCATTTACCCGTACCATATCCGTTTCCATAACCTTGTAATAGATTTCCGGGAAACCGTAATGATCCGGATTAAAGGTTTGGGCGTCCAAGAGGGCGTATTTCAGATTTTCGAAATTATCTATGATTTTATAAAAGAATTCCATTGTTCCGTTTTAAATGATAATGGAACAAAAGTAAGGATAAAAAAGGATGCGGAAAACAAATGAAATCAGGAAACATTATTCTGGGAAAAAGGGATCGTGAACGAAACAGTTGTGCCACTCCCTTCTTTGGACTCCAGCCAGATTTCCCCCTTGTGTTGCTCTACTATCTTTTTGCAGGTAGCCAATCCGATTCCGGAACCCTCGTACTCGGAATTGTTGTGTAAACGTCGGAATATTTCAAAGACCTTGTCATGGTATTCACTGGCGATACCAATGCCGTTGTCTTTGATGCTGAAGATGTAGGCTTTGCCGTTTTTCTTATAATCGACCGAGATGGTCTTTTCCTTATTCTGGTTGTATTTGATGCCATTGCTAATCAGGTTCTGAAACAATCGGGTCATTTGGATTTTATTGGCTTCCACTTCGGGTAGATCCTTGTATTCCAATTTGACATTTTCGTTTTCCAATTGGGATTTCAGATTACTTTCGGCCAAGAATAAAGGAACCGACATATCTATGGTTTCCTTTTCCTTGTTTCTCGTGTTTGCTCTCGAATAATCCAGTAAATCGGTCAACAGAGCATCCATCCTTTCTGAAGCATCCAAAATAAAGTGGATGAATTCCTCCCCCTTTTCTCCGATGGCTTCACCATATCTACGATTCAGTAATCCACTAAAGGAGCGGATGGTTCGGATGGGTTCCCGCATATCATGTGAAGCCACATAGGCGAATTGCTCCAATTCCTTATTAGAGTGTTCCAGTGCCATATTCTGTTCTTCGATGATATGGTTCTTTTTTTCCAATAATTCAAATGTCCTTTTCAACTTGGTATATGAATAAGCGAGTATGGTCGTAAAGAGAAACATCAGGGCGACAATATACAATCCGGCCTTCGCCTTGAACCGTTGTACTTCCTGATCTTGTTTCAATTCGATGATTTCCCTGTCCTTTTTAGAAATTTCATAATGGACTTGGGAAGATTCCATTTTCCGTAGTGTCTTTTCGTTGATGATTTGATCCCGGACATAGATTTGTTTTCGGAGATAATCATTGGCAGCCTTATAGTCTCCCTGAAGATTATGTAGTTCTGCACATAATTCATAAATCCTTGAAAGCCGTGGCTTGGAATCGATTTTATCCGCTATGGCAAATGCTTTATTCAGATGAATTTTGGATTGTTCATAATCTCCTAGCCGAAGGTGGATTTCTCCGAGGGAAATTTCCGTTCCGCATATCCCCCAGAGATCATTGTTTTCTTTTTTGATGGCTAATGACATATTACAGTACCGGATAGCATTTTCGAATTGGCCTATATCGTGGAAATCCGAAGCTAGATTATGATAGGAATAAGCGATCCCTGTTGAGTATTTGAGTTCATGTGCAATTTGCAGGGCCCTATTATTGTAGAGAATGGCAGAATCCAATTCCGATATTTTGTTATATGTTCCTCCGATAGCTGCTAGAGATGAGTACAAGGTATAGGAGTCGTTCAGAATATAATTGAGAGTCAATGCCTTGTGGAAGTAAACCAAAGCATCGTTGAAATTGTCCTGGGAAAACAAAATATGCCCTATCTCGTAATTGGAGCGGGCTATCTTGACCGTATCATTCAAGGCTTCACCGATATTCAGGCATTTCATTTGGTAAGCATAAGCCTGCTCGGTATCACCGAGATACCTAGCGGACTGGGCCATTTTATTGAAAATGTTGATTTTTACACCATCCTTGAGTTCCGGATTCTTGATTAGATGCTTACTTAGTTCTTGGATGGCTTCGGGGTATTCGTTCAGGAAGAAATAATTATATCCTAAGTCATAATGAATATTGTTGAGTTGTTTTTCCAAGCGGTAATCCTCGGCGATTTGCAGGCATTCCAAATATAAGGAAAGGCTTGTTTTGTAAGCTTTGCTTTTATATTGTTGATCAGCATCTTTCTTCTTTTGGGAATAGGTAGAAAGGGCCTCTGCCTTAGTGATGGGTTGGTGATGGGTGGATACGGATATGGAGTCCGTGCCTTGTGCAGCAGTGGTGCTGGAATAGAAAAGTAGTAGTATTAATATTCGTAAAAGGTATTTATCCATAACAAACATTGAAAAGGGCAATTGCATTAATCAATTGCCCTTTAGGGAGTCGGCTTAATTAATCTTACGTAGAGGATCAATTAATGTTCCAAAGATTCTGAATAAGAACCATGAATAACATTTCACGATAGACAGAAATATTGTAACATTGGTAGCAACAGATCCATTCGAGTCCAATGCGGAAGTAGAAATCAGGGATGTACAAGGACGTCTGGTTTCAAAATATGAATGAGTGAAAGGAGAAGTACGAATCCCAATCAATATTTCGAACTTAGCAGTAGGAATTATTTTGTAAGGGGCTTGGGTAACGGAGAAGTATTCACCTTGAAGTGAATGAAAATCAAGTAATTCCTGAGCGACCATTGTAGAAATAAAAAACGCCCGGGAAAATTTTCCTGGGCGTTTTTTATTCGGTTTTGGGTTTGGGGTTTGGGGTTTTGG